>DASXEN010000128.1:0-5018 GCA_036490095.1 Caulobacteraceae bacterium | reverse complement strand
CCGATCACCGACAACGGCCAGCTGGTCTTCGCCGGCGGCGCGGGCACGGACTCGGTGTTCGCCACCAGCATCACCGGAACCGGCAGCGCCGAGGTGTTCAGCGGCATCCTCGGCCTGACCGGGACCAACACCTTCACCGGCCCGACCACGGTCGACGCCGGCGCCACGCTGCAGCTCGGCGAGGGCGGGGCCACCGGCACGGTGGCGGGCGCCATCGTCGACAACGGCCTGGTGCAGTTCAACTATTCGGGCGCGGTCACGGAGACGAGCAACTTCTCCGGAAACGGCTCGGTCGAGGCGGTGGCGGGGACGACGGTGATCACCGGCGCCGGGTTGGTCGGCGGCACGGTGACCATCGATCTGGGCGCCAGGATGCAGTGGGGCGCCGGCCATCCCGCCTTCCTGGTCGGCGGCGACGCCGGCGTGGTCGACAACGGCGCCCTGGTGATGAATTTCGGCCCCGGCGGCGAGGTCATCGGGGCCATTCCGATCACCGGAGCGGGCGCGCTGGAGATCCAGTCGGGCGCGCTGGTCGACAGCGCGGTCAGCACCTATGCCGGAACCACGACGCTCGATCCGGCCGGCGTCCTCTCCCTCACCGGCGCAGGCTCGATCTCCAACTCCGCCGGCGTCATCGACAACGGCCTCTTCGACATCTCCGGCACGACCGCCGGCGCCTCGATCGTCACCCTGGACGGCTCGGGCCAGGTCTCGCTCGGGGCGCAGACGCTGACGCTCACCAGTGCGTCCGGAACCTTCTCCGGCGCGCTGTCCAACGGCGGCGGCCTCTTCGCCGGGACCGGCGGCGGGCTGACCATCGCCGCCGGGGCCGAGACCCTGACCGGCGCCAGCAACTTCGCCGGCCCGACCACGATCAACCACGGCGCGGCCCTGCAGCTCGGCGCCGGCGGGACCGGCGGCTTCGTGGCCGGGAACGTCGTCGACAACGGCACGCTCACCATCGACCACAGCAACACCGTGGTGTTCACGCACGCCATCTCGGGGACCGGCGCTCTCGATCAGGTCGGCAGCGGGACCACCATCCTCGACGCGGTCAACCCGTTCACCGGGCTGGCCACGGTCTCGGCAGGCGTGCTGGAGGTGGGCGACGCGGCCCATCCGGGCGCGTCGCTGGGCGGCAATGTGGTGGTCGGCGCGCACGGCACGCTGCGCGGGCACGGCGTCATCGACGGCTCGGTCGCCAACGTCGCCGGCGGCGTGGTGGCCCCTGGCGGCACCATCGGCACGCTGACGGTGGGCTCCTACGCCCAGGGGCCGACCAGCACGCTGGCCATCGAGGTCTCGCCGAGCGTCGCTTCGGAGCTGAGATCGCTGGGCGCGGCCAGCCTGAACGGCAAGCTGGCGCTGACCTTCGATCCGGGCGTCTACGGCCCGCACATCTACGAGATCGTGGCGGGCAACCCGGTGTCGGGGACCTTCTCCACCGTCAGCGCCGCCGGCTCGCCCGGCGAGCTGTTCGGCATCTTCTACACCTCAAGCCAGGTCGACCTGGTGACCGAGCCGAAGACCAACGCCCAGATCTACGGCGGCGTCTCGGCGGCCACTATCGACCGCGCCCAGAACTTCGCCACCCTGGTGGCCGACCGCTTCGGCGACGCCGGCTGCCCCGACGGCTCGGTCGACAGGACCGCGCCGGGCTGCGACGGCTACGGCGCCTGGGCCTTCGCGATCGGCTCGTGGGACAACCACGGCGCCGAGGGCGGCCTGTTCGGCTTCACCAACCGCGGCGGCGGCATCGTCGGCGGCCTCGACCGCTCGGTGGAGAACGGCTCGCGGCTCGGCGCGGCCTTCGGCTACGTCGAGAACAACCTCGACATGGGCGGCGCGGCGGCCAGGGCCTCGGGCCCATCCTACTACGGCTCGATCTACGGGCGGCTGGTCGACGGCCGCGCCTGGTTCGACGGCCAGGCCTTCTACATGCGCAGCGACTGGTCGATGAACCGCATGGTCGCCGGCGCCGGCGTCGCCAGCGACCGCCCGACCGCGGACAGCGGCGGCTTCCTGGTGCAGGCCAGCATCCCGCTGGGCGACACCGGCCTTCGCCCCTACGCCCGCTTCACCTACGTCACCTCGACCCGCAACGCGGCGGTCGAGCACGGCGTCGGGCCGCTGGGCTTCACGATCGACTCGGAGAACCAGCGCTCGGCGGTGGGGGAAGTCGGGCTGCTGTTCGAGCCCACCTTCACCACCTCCAGCGGCGCGGTGGTGCGCCCGTCGCTGGCGGCGGCGGTGCAGGACAACGCCGGCGACCGCGGCCAGAGCGTCACCGGCAGCCTCGCCGGCCTGGCAGGCACGGCCTTCGAGCAGGCGGCGCCGAGGCTCTGGGGCGTCGCCGGAGTGCTCGACGCCTCGGTGAAGGTCAGCGTCAGCCATAACTTCGAGCTGTTCGGCGACGTGCGCGGCCGCTTCGGCAACCACCAGACCGACGGCCTCGCCAGCGTCGGCGGCGTCTTCCGGTTCTAGCCCCTGCCCTTCTCCCCTTGCGGGAGAAGGTGGCCGCGAAGCGGCCGGATGAGGGGTGTTAGCTGGAATTCGGGGATTGGCGCCGCGCCACCCGGCAGCCCGCGGCGCTGACACCCCTCATCCGACGCCTCCGGCGCCACCTTCTCCCGCAAGGGGAGAAGGGAGCACGCGGCTCTCCCGCGACAGTTGCGCTGGCGGGCGGCTTCATTAACGGTCCAGTTTGCTTTTCCAGCCTACGCCAGGGCTTCGGGTCGCGGAGGGCGAGGTGGGGCAGGCGTCTTCGGGCGGCGGGTGGCGGTGGCCGTGGCGCCGGCGGCGCGCCGACGCCATCGACTTCCGCGCCTTCGTCGAGACCTCGCGCGACATCGTCGTCCACGTCGACCGCGACCGCATGGTCCGCTACGTCTCGCCGTCGATCCGCCGGCTGGGCTACGAGCCCGCCAGCCTGTTCGGCGACCTGCTGGAGACGCTCGCCCACCCGGACGACCAGGCCTTCCTCAGGGACGCCTTCGCCGCCCTGATGGCCGGCAGCCCGCCGCCCGCCTACGGGCCGTTCGAATACCGCCTCAGGACCGCGACCGGCGGCTGGGTGTGGATCGAAGGCATGCCGCAGGTGCTGAAGGACGCGGACGGCCGCCCCGACGGCCTCGTCACCCAGCTGCGCGACATCAGCCGCCGGCGCGCGGCCAAGGCGGCGCTGGCCGAGAGCGAGGCGCGCTTCCGGCTGCTGGCCGACCGCTCCACCGACATCATCCTGCGCACCGACGCGGCCGGGACCATCCTCTACATCTCGCCGGCCTGCCGCCGGCTCGGCTACGAGGCCGGAGAGATGGTCGGCCGCCCGGCGATCGAGTTCCTGCATCCCGGCGACATCGACATGGCCGCCGAGCGCAGCCGCGAGCTGCTCGAGGGGCCGCCGCGCTCGCCCGAGGACCGGCGCGAGTACCGGGCGATGGTCAAGGGCGGCGGCCACATCTGGTTCGAGGGCGCCTCGTCGGTGAACCGCGACGGCGAGGGCGCAGTGGTCGACGTGGTCTCCCACCTGCGCGACGTCACCGAGCGGCGGGCGATCGAGGCGGAGCTGCGCCGCAAGCGCGCCGAGGCGGAGGCGGCCACCCAGGCCAAGTCCGAGTTCCTGGCCAACATGAGCCACGAGATCCGCACGCCGCTGACCGGCATCCTCGGCTTCGCGGGCCTGCTGGAAGATCGTGACGACCTGCCCGAGGCGGCGCGCAGCCATGTGGCGCGCATCGCCGTCGCCAGCCGCACGCTGCTGACCGTGGTCAACGACATCCTCGACTTCTCCAAGATCGAGGCCGGCCAGGTGGAGCTCGACCCGCAGCCGTTCGACCCCGCCCGCTTCCTTGCCGAGACCGTCGAGCTGGCGGCGGCGCAGGCCGCCGCCAGGGGGCTGACGCTGGAGACCTCGGCCGATGCGTCGCTGCCGGCGATGGTGCGCGCCGACGCGGCGCGGCTGCGCCAGGTGCTGCTCAACCTGGTGGGCAACGCGGTGAAGTTCACCGAGGCCGGCGGCGTCGCCGTCAGCGCCGCCTGGCGCGCCGAGGGCGGCGGCCAGCTCTTGTTCCGGGTCAGCGACACCGGCGTCGGCATTGCCGCCGAGCAGCAGCAGCGGCTGTTCCAGCGCTTTTCGCAGGCCGACGGCTCGATCAGCCGCCAGTACGGCGGCACCGGGCTGGGCCTGGCCATCTGCAAGAGCCTCGCCGAGTTGATGGGCGGGCGCATCGGCGTGAAGAGTGCGCCGGGGCAGGGCTCGACCTTCTGGTTCACCGTCGCCGCGCCGGCCTGCGAGGCGGGCGACAATGCGGCGGCCGGGGATGCCGGCGAGGACGGCGGCGAGGTCGAGTCGCGGCCGGCGCGGATCCTGATCGTCGACGACTCGCCGGTGAACCGCGAGCTGGTCGGCACGCTGCTGGGCGTGTTCGGCCACCAGCTCACCGAGGCGCCGGGCGGCGCCGAGGCGGTGGCCGCCGCCGCGCAGGGCGCCTTCGACCTGATCCTGATGGACCTGCAGATGCCAGGCATGGACGGCCTGGCCGCCACCCGCGCCATCCGTGAGAGCTGCGTCCTCAACCGCGCCACCCCGATCGTCGCGCTGAGCGCCAACATCCTGCCCACCCACCTCGAGGCCAGCCGCAAGGCCGGCATGGACGACCACATCGGCAAGCCGATCGACACCCGCGAGCTGCTGACCAAGGTCGCGCACTGGACCCAGGCTGCGGACGGGGGTCGTGGAGGCGGCGGCTTAGGGCGCTGTTTCCGCGGGCTTTTTGCGCCCCCACCGTCTCGTCGCGCTTGTCAGCGCGCCGATCCACCTCCCCCGTACTCTTCGGTACGGGTGAGGAGCGACGATCCTGCTCCTGCCCCGCGAAGCGGCTTAGGGATGCACACATCTGCTCCGATGCTTCCTTCTCCCCTTGCGGGAGAAGGTGTCAGCGAAGCTGACGGATGAGGGGTCGACGGGCGATTGCCGAGTAGCGTCAATGGCTTACCCCAACGTGGGTGCGACCCCTCAT
>DASXEN010000118.1:0-29090 GCA_036490095.1 Caulobacteraceae bacterium | reverse complement strand
CGTGCTCGGCGGCGGCATCTGGTCGATGCACTTCATCGCCATGCTGGCTATGAACGCCGGCATCCCGATCGGCTACGACTTCGACCTCACCGCCATCTCGCTGCTGACCGCAATCGCCATTGTGGCGGTCGGCTTCCATCTGGTGACGCGCCCCAATCCGTCGATCGTCCGTCAGCTTGCCGCCGGCTGCGTCGTCGGCATCGGCGTCGCGGCCATGCACTACACAGGCATGGCCGCCATGGTCCTGGACGGCACGGTCCACTACGATCCCGTCCTGGTCGCCGCTTCCGTCGTCGTCGCGGTCGTCGCCGCGACCGCCGCCCTTTGGCTGACCCTCAACCTGACGCGGTCCTGGCAGCGGATCGGCGCGGCCGTGGTGATGGCCGTCGCGGTGTGCGGCATGCACTACACCGGGATGGCGGCCACGTCGATTTTGTGCAGCTCCCACGCGGCGCTCGCCGTCGATCCGCTCTCGCGCGTGATCCTTGCCGGGGCGGTGTCCGTCGGCATGTTCCTGATCCTGTGCCTGGCCATGGTTTGCGTCTTCGCCGACCGCCGTTTCGAGTTCCTGGCCGAGCGCGAGGCCGAGGGCCTGCGGGCCGCCAACCAGGCGCTGACCGAGAGCCAGGGCGCGATCAGCAACCTGCTGGACAACGCCGACCAGGGATTTCTCACCGTCGGTCCCGATCTGCTGGTCGGCGTCCGGTCGAGCGCCGCCTGCGCGGCGATCCTCGGGGTGGCGCCGGCGGGAATGTCGATCATCGACCTGCTCTGCGGCGCATCGGCCGAGGCCGCGTCGACGATGCGCGCCACCCTCGCCAGCGTGTTCGCCGATCCGAGCGAGTTTTCGCGCGAGCTCAAGCTGGAGCTGCTGCCGAGCGAGTTCGCCCTCGACGGCCGGTTCGTGACGGCGAGCTACAAGTTCCTCGCCGACAGCGGCCGGCTGATGCTGATCCTCACCGACGTGACCCAGACGAGACTGCTGGCCCAGGAGGTGGAGCGCGAGCGCAAGCGGCTGGAAATGATCGTGCTCTCGGTCACCGAAGGCGAGGCGTTCGCGGCGCTGGTCGGCGACTACCGGCGCTTCCTGGCTGAGGAGCTCCCGCAGCTGGCAGAGCGGTTCGACGATCCCGCCATGCCGGGTCTGCTCTATCGCCACCTGCATACGTTCAAGGGCCTGCTCGCCCAGTTCAGCTTCCCGTTCAGCCCCACGGTCCTGCACGAGACCGAGACGCGGCTGGCCTCGCAGTCCGCATGGACGGCGCCGGAGGCCAAGGCGGCGTTCGCGCCCGAGCGGTTGCTCGCCGCCCTGGCCAGCGATCTCGACGCGGTGGGCGAGGTGCTGGGTCCCGACTTCGCCACGACCGGCCGCCGCATCCTGCTCACCCAGGCTCAGCACCAGGCGATGGAGAAGGTCGCCAGGGCGGTGCTCGCGGGCGAGGAGGGGCGCGCGCTCTCGCCGCCGCTTCGCCTGCTGCTGCAAACCCTCGCCGATCTCGGCATGCTCGACGTCAAGGCGGCGCTGTCGCTGCACAGCCGCGGCGCGCCGGCGCTGGCCGCGCGGCTCGGCAAGCAGCTCGGATCGATCGCCGTGCAGGGCGACGACGTCGCCCTGCCGCCGGAGCGCTACCTCGATTTCCTCCGGTCGCTGGTGCACGTGTTCCGCAACGCCGTGGACCACGGGCTCGAAGGGCCGGAAGAGCGGGAGCTGGCGGGCAAGCCGGCCGACGGGACCATCACCTGCGACGTCCGTGACCGCGGCGAGGCGGTCGAGATCGTGATCACCGACGACGGGGCCGGCATCGACCGCGGCGAGCTGGAGCGCCGGCTGACGGCGGCTGGCGAAGACGCCGACACCGTGGCGGCGCTGTCGCTTGCGCAGATCGTGGTGCGCGAAGGCTTGTCGTCCCGCGACTGCGCCAGCGAGGTCTCCGGTCGCGGCGTCGGCCTTGCCGCGGTGAAAGCCGAGCTGGATCGGCTCGGCGGCGAGCTCTCGGTCGCCACCGCACCCGGCGCCGGAACACGCTTCTGCTTTCGCCTGCCGATCAATGCGGCGTCGCCCGCCCGCGGCGCCGCCTTAGCCCAGAGGACCGCCTGATGAGCGCACTCCCAAGTCCGACGCTCGACCATGAGATCTCGGTGGTCATGAAGGTCGTGGAGCAACGCACGATTTCCTTCCTGCACGACGAGCTCGGCCTGCAGCCGGAAGGGTTGGAGCGGCGGATGCACAGCGAGAAGTCCGTCATGCTGCGCGCGGTGACCGCGATCGTCGGCGTCGGCTCGCGGGCGGGACTCTACATCGCCTACAGCTACGACCTGTCGCTGATCCGCGCGATGGCCAAGCTGTACACGGCGGGCCTGGACGTCGCGGCCGACGAAGAGGAGCTCTACGTCTGCGAGACGGCCTCCGACATCGTCAACGTCATCGTCGGCAACAGCACCGCCGAGCTGGCGAAGCGCGGCGAGCTGATCACCCTGTCGTCACCGGTGCTGATGGTCGGCGCCCGGACGATCCAGAGCCGCGACGGCTCGACCGCTGCGGCGCTGACCGCGCGTTTCGCCCAAGGTGCGCTGGACGTGGTCTTCGTCGGACCCAAGCTGCTGTTCGACGACCATCTGAACTACCAGGGAGGGCCGGGCTGATGGCGCTGACCGTTATGATCGTCGATGACTCGCTGATCATGGCCCAGAAGCTGAAGGTCATGTTCGCCGAGCTCGGTCACCACGTCGTGCGGGTCTGCAAGGATGGACCCGAAGCGATCCGGGACTATCCGCTGGTCAAACCGGACCTCGTGACCATGGACATCACCATGCCGGGCATGGACGGCATCGAAGCCATGCAGGCGATCCTGGCTGAGCACGCGAACGCGCGGTTCATCATGGTGACCTCGCACGGCCAGGAAGCCATGGTCGTGCGGGCCATCGACGCGGGCGCGCTTGGCTATGTGCTGAAGCCGGTCACCAAGGAACGGCTCACCGCCATGACCTCGCGAGCCATGGCCAGCGCTTCGCGGCGATGAACCGCGGAGAGCCCTCGCGCAGCCCGCCGGTGACGCGCTGGCGAACCCGCCGCCCGGACTGATCCGGCGCGCCGGCGCCGCGGCCAGCCAGACGGCCTCGGCGCTGCTCGCACTATTCTAAGATATATCTAACACCGCAGACTAGGCGATATTCCCTTTTGCAAACCCGGCGGGGGCGCGTAGATGCTCCCGCTAGGCGACCCAGAACGCCGAATCGTAGGCCCGATCACCAATATTGGTGATCGGCGAAACTTGGGTGCGCCGACGGGCGATCATGATTATTCGCGCCTACCTTGATGAGAGTGGGAGCCACGCGGGCTCAAAGCACCTCGTCGTCGGCGGCTATGTCGGACGATTGGGTCAATGGGGTGCATTCGACAAAGCTTGGCGGCGCTTCATCGGCCGCGCGCAAATCGGCTACCTTCACACAAAGGAAGCCAAGAGCGGCAGGGGCCAGTTCAAGAACCGGCCGCTGGATGTGCGACGCGAATTTCTCGTTCAGGCGGAGCGGTTAGCCAATAAGCATCTCGCGTTCCGGCTGTTCGTCACGCTGGACCTTGCTGAGTTCGAACGGTTCTACGTAGCGGACCGCGCGAGCGCACAAATCCACTTCGACAGCGCGTACGGTCTTTGCGTACGAGGTTGCCTCTCGGTTCTTCCGCAAGCCATCAAGAAGTCGATGGGGGTCGATACTCCTCGCATCGAACTCTACATGGAAGATGGCCACGCAAACCTTGGCGACGCTGCCCGCATCTTCGCTGATTTTCGACGCATAGACGGCGAAATGTTCAAGCAGATCACGTTTGCTGGCAAAACCACCCCCGGCCTCCAGATAGCCGATGCGATCACCTTTGCGGCCCATCAGGCTGCGAAGCGTGGCGAAGCTAGGGTGCTCGAACTGGAGCACGTCGATGAACTCCCACCGCTTGACCGGCGAGAGCATGGCAAATGCCCCTTGGTTGCCATGCGACTGACGGAGGCGACACTTCGAGCCTTCCGCGAGCGCGCCCTCGCGGACGTGGAACGGCGCCGAGAATGGTGGCGCAGCAGCCGTAGCGACGATTAGGACGCGGCCTTGCGCTTCTCGGGGACAACCTTCTTGAACGCCTTGCCGAACGCCTCTCCACTCGCATCGACGCCAGCCACCTTGGCGGCTTCGATGAAGCGCGCCGACTGCTTCGGGTCGTCCGGCTTCGGTTTGGGCTTCGTCGCCATGGCGTGCATGATAGGCCCGACAGTAGGCGGGGGCGAGAGAATTGGGCTGGTTTTTCACGCTGGTTTTCGCGGTCGCCGGACAGCCCAGCACGACCATGAAAGTCGGGGCCTTTACCACTCAGCAGGCTTGCGAAACTCGTCGGCTCGTCATGACTTCCGACATGCCGGCGGCGAAGGCCACGCCCTGCACGCGCGAACACGTTCCGAAAGGGACGCCGATCATCAAGAACCCCTGAGTTCAGCTCAGCGATGTGGCTTGGTCCGCCAGGCGGAGCCGGCGCTTACCAGACGATGCGTTCTTCGGCTCCCGGCCGCCTTGCACTAGTCGTTCGATCGGTCAGGCGCTTGCCACGGATGCCTTGAGCGCGAGGTCGGCGCGCTCCTTGTCGTTAACGCCGAGCGCGACGCGGTTCGAATAGCGGAAGTCGAACTCGGCGAGGTAGCGGTGCAGATGCTTGGTCGCGCAGTGCTGATAGATGCCGCGCATCCCGCGCTTGAAGATGCTGAAGGTCCCTTCGACGGTATTGGTGTGGATGCTGGGATCGTCGGGGTTCACGTACTCGCCTTTGCCGTGGGTGACGACGCCGTGCTCACGGAAGGTCCAGCCGTAGCGCCGGTAGGCGTTGCCATCGTCGGTCATCAGGCGCGCTTCGCGGGCGATGTTGGCCCGCAAGATCGGCATGATGGTCTTCTCCGACACGTCGGGGATCACTTGGCTGCGCACCCGCCCGCTGACGCGGTCAACGAGCGAGAGCACCGCATTCTTGTGGTGCGGGCCACGGGTGATCTTGGCGCCGGGCTTGATGCCGATGAAGGTTTTCGTCCGCCTCGACCGCGCCGCCCAGCGAGCCGAACGGCTCGACATCGCCGGTGGCCATGGCCTCGCGGATGCGGTGCGACATGAACCATGCGGTCTTCAGGGTGACGCCGAGCACGCGGGCGAGCTGGTTGGAGCTGAAGCCCTTCTTGGAGGCGCAGATCAGCGCAATGGCCTGAAGCCACACGTTGAGCGGGACGTGGCTTTGCTCAAACACGGTGCCGACCTTGACGGTGAACTGCTTCTTGCAGGCGCCGCACTTCTTGAGGCCGATCCTGACGCGCTTCTCCGGGTTCGGCTTGATCGCGCTGATGCGCTCGCACTCGCCGCAGTGAGGGCAGTACGGGCCGTCCGGCCAGATGCGCGCCTCGACGTGAGCGTAAGCGGCTTCCTCGTTGTGGAAGATCGGGTTGGAAAGTGCGCTAGCCAACCGCCTAACTCCTTGACGGAGCTACACTAGCACAATGACCGGGTTTGCAAAAGGGAATATCGCCGCAGACTACGGAGAATCTGCGGTGTTCGAGGCTATCGAACTCCTACTGCGGCGGCGCCTCGCCCGGTTTCAGCACCGTGAAGCCCGGAGGCGCGGAGCCGGGGGGGCCGATCCAGTAGCGGGGATGGGGGCCGGCGGCGCGGGGCTCGGGGGCGGAGGCGGGCTCCAGGGCGTGGACCTTGGGCGGCGGCGGCGGTGGCGGCGGCGCCGGCGTGGGATCGGGCGGCGGCGGCGGCGCGGCGGCCGGCTGGGCGGCGGCGAGCGGCGAGAGCTGAGCAGCAGGCGGCGGCGGCTGTGGGCGCGGGCCGTAGAGGGCCAGCGGCAGCGACTTGCGCCCCGCGGTGAGGGTGACGCTGCGCGGGCCGATGCCGGTCAGGCGCCAGCGGCCGACCTTGTCGCCGAGCCGGGCGCGGGCGGTCTGGCCGCCGTCGAGGATGTAGGCGACGCGCTGGCCGCCATTCCCGATCAGGCCGACCAGCACCGGCGGGCCGGGCTTGGGCGCGGCGGCCGCGCCCGTAGCAACCGCGTCCTCGGCCGCGAAGGCGACGTAGGCGGTGGCCGGCGAAGCGGATATCCCGGTTGCCTCGACCGCCGCGGCGGCTGCGGGCGGCGGCGCGGCGGCGGCCCCGTCCGCGTCGTCCTCGGCGGCGGGCAGCGGCGCGACGGCGACTCCGGCGGCGAGCAGCACGGCCGCGGCCAGGGTGGGGAGGGTGGCCCTCATGACCCCGTCTGCGGCGGCTTTTGCGGCAGGCCGCGCACCAGGGCGTCGAGCTGCAGCTGCACGTCGCTCTTGCCGTCGGCGCCGGCCGTGGCGGTCAGCTGCTCGAGGATCGCCGAGCGGCCGTTGGCAGCAGCCCACAGCGCCAGGCGGTCGAGCGCGGCCGGGTCGGCGCGGCCGTCGGCCTGGAAGCGGGCGACGGCCAGGTCCTTGCCGGCCGGGGTGGCGGCGAGCATGCGGGTCTCGCGGACCGTGAGGCCGAGCGCCGCGAGGCGCTGGGCGAGGGCGGCGTTGGGCGAGGCGGCGCGGGCGTCGAGCAGCGGCGGGCCGACACCCGTCGCGGCGGCGCGGCGCAGGTCGGCGGCGCTCTGGCGGGCTGTCGCCAGGTCGGCCCTGGCGGCGTCCAGCGCCCCGAACTGGCCGGCGAGGCGCAGGCCGAGTCCCAGCGCGGCGACGGCGGTCAGCGCCGCCAGCGAGTAGCGCAGCGTGCGGCCCTGGGTGTCCGCCGCGGCGCTCATCGGCAGGCGCCGGCGTCGGTGCGGAACTCCAGCGCCGCCGGGGGCGCAGCGGCGGGGCCGGCCGGATCGGCCGGCGCGGGCGCAGGAGCCGCGACCGGCGTGAAGCCGAGCTCGCGCAGGCCCGCGGCCATCGCGTCGCTCGGCGCTTCAGCCAGGCGCACGGTCAGCTGGCCGTCGGCCAGGGTCAGCCTGGCGAGCTTCACCGGGCCGCCGGCGGCCTTGGCGAGGTCGGCGAGGGCGCAGTCGACCACGCCGGCCTTGCGCGAGGCGGCCGCAGCGCGCCAGGCGCCGGCGACGCGGCCGACGCTGGCGGCCTGGCCGCGCAGGCGCTGCACCTGCTGGCCGGCGTCGTCGGCGCGCGCCTGCATGGCGTCGACCTCGCGGCCCAGCCGCCAGGAGGCGCCGGCGAGCACGATGGCCAGGCACATGCCGGCGACGGTGGCGGCCTCCAGCCACGACGCCGGCCCCTCGGCCCGGGCCGACCGGTCGAAGCGAAAGCGGATCGGCTGCCCGTCGAGATCGCCGGTCAGGGTGACGGCGCGGGCGGGGCCGTCCGCGGCGCGGGCCAGGAGCCGGCGCGGGGCGATGCCGACGGCGAAGCGGTTCAGCCCCTCCTCGGTGGGGCCGAGCAGCACCACGCTGGCGGCGACCTCGGCCGGCGGCAGCGGCGAGAGGATGTCGAGCTGCTGGGCGACCGCGGCCCGGGCCTGGCGCAGCGACAGGGTCGGCAGGTCGATGGCGCGCACGAACACCTGGTCCGGCGTCGGCGAATCCGGCGCGGCGAGGGCCGCGGCGCGATCCGCCGTCGGCGCGTCGCGCGCAGGCCCCGCCGCCGCGTCCGGCGGCCCGGCCGCCGTGGCGTCAGCCCGGCCCAGCAAGGCGGCTTCCTGCGACAGTCGCGTTCCCCCCATCGGTCCCGTTGACCTCGTCCGCCGAGCAGAGCTGGTTGACCGGGTCGTAGCTGCAGACCTCCTCCAGGTCGCAGCGCGGGGCAACGACGCCAACCGTCGCATCGCCGACCTCGATCGCCGCCATCGAGCCGCCGGCGCCGGCGGTGCCCTCGACGATCATCCGCACCGGCCGGTCGGTCTCGCCCACACCGCCGGGCCCGGAGACGAAGCTGCGGCCGCCGCGGGTGGTCAGGCCCAGCACCTGGGCGCGCTCGCGCCGGATCCCCAGGCCCTCGGCGTCGACGCTGGTCTCGCCGGCCCGCAGCATCGAGGCCGGGTGGGCGCACGGGTCCATCGCCTCGGCGCGCTCGCCGAGCGCGTAGGGCGTGTGCTGGTCCGCCACGCGGCGGGCGAGCCCGACATAGTCGACGTTGAGCGCCGCCAGCACGGTGACGATCAGCCCGGCGATGGCGACGGCCACCAGCAGCTCGGCGAGGGCGAAGCCTTTCAGCCTCATGGCGCCGGCTCCGGCTGACCCGATGCCGGCTGCGGCGGCGCCGTCTGCAGGGGACGGACGATCGCGGTCAGCTGCCGCTGCTCGACACGGCCGCCCGAGGTCCAGCGCACCACCAGGCGCAGCGGCGTCGGCGCGTAGGCGAGCTTGGGGTCGTCGGCGCCGACTGCCAGCGAGGCGGAGGGGATGCGCAGCCACTGGAAGCGGCCGAGCACGCCGGAGGCCGGTCGTCCGAGCGCGGACGGCGAGAGCAGGCGGCTCTCCTCGTAGAGCCGGTCCAGCGCCTTCATCGCCCCGATGCTCGTCTGCGAGCGGTCGATCGACTGCGCCGACCAGATCAGCAGCGTCACCGCCAGCGTCCCGGCCAGCGAGGCCACCGCGGCCGAGATCAGCGCCTCGGCCAGCACGTACGCCTTGAGTCGCCGCCGGCTCATTGGTCGATCCCGGAGGTGATGGCCAGCAGGCCCTGGAACACCACCAGCACCACCGTGCCGACGATCAGGCCGACGCCGAGCACGATGGCCGGGGTCACCAGCGCCAGTGCCCGCTCGGTGCGCTCGTGGGCCCGGCGCGAGAGCATCTCGCCGGCCTCGGAGAACACCGCGGCGAGGTCGGCCGAGGTCTCGCCAACGCGCACCAGGCCCAGCAGCAGCCGCGGCGTCGCCGGCACCGCCTCCAGCGCCTCGGAGAGCTTGGCGCCCTCGCGCAGCCGCTCGCCCTGCGCCAGCAGCGCCTCGCGGATGCGGCTGGGGCCGACGGCGTCGGCGGCGACGCGGAAGGCCAGGCGCGAGGCGACGCCGGCGCTCAAGCTCACGCCCAGCCGCTGGGCGAAGCCGGCGAAGGCGCTGTCGGCGAGGATGCCCAGCCCCAGCGGCGTCAGCGCCAGCGCCTCCAGGGCGCGGCCGGCCACGCGGCGCACCGGCGGGGCGAAGCCGAGGGCGATCATGCCGGCGATCGCCAGCAGGAAGAACGGCAGCCCGTCGCGCAGCACGTGGCCGGCCCCGAGCACGAAGGCGGTCGAGGCCGGCAGCGTCGCCCCCACGCTCTTGAACGCCGGCTCCAGCGCCGGCAGCACGGCGAAGGCGAAGAGGCCGATCGCGCCGGCCGCCATCAGCAGCACGAACGCCGGGTAGATGGCCATGGTGGTCAGCCGCTGCTTCAGCGCCGCGGACGACGCCAGCGCCGCCGCGCCGCCGGCCAGCACCTCGGCCAGGCGGCCGGTGGCCTCGCCGGTCTTGGCCAGCGACGAGAGGAAGCGGCCGGTCTGGCCGGGCACGGCGGTGAGCGCCTGCGAGAGGGCGACGCCGGCCATCAGCTCGGCGCGCAGCCGCGCGGCGAGGCGGGCGGTGGCCGGCGCGTCGGTGGTGGTCTCGACGATCTGCAGCGCCTGGCCGAGCGAGAGGCCGCTTTGCAGGAAGCGGGCGAGCTCGGCGAGGAAGGCGGCGGCCGCCGCGTCGGAGAGGCGCAGCGAGGCGCCGCCGCCGCGCAGCCACGGCGCCCGCACCGGCGAGATCGCCAGCGGCGTCAGCTCTTCGGCCAGCAGCCGGTCGCGCAAGGCCCGGGCGTCGGCGGCCTCGCGGCGGCCGGCGACCGGGCGGCCGCTGCCGTCGATGGCCCGGTAGGCGAAGGCGGTCACAGCCCGGCCGTGCGGAAGGCGTCCTCGACCGCCACCTCGCCGGCCGCGGCGCGACGCAGGGCGTCCTCCGCCAGCGGGCGGAAGCCGTCCAGGGTGGCCAGGTGCGCGCGCAGGTCGGCGGTCGGCGCGCCGGCCGAGACCAGCCGCTCCAGCGTCTCGTCGACGGTGAAGATCTCGCCCAGCGGCAGGCGCCCGTGGCGCCCGGCGCCGGCGCAGGCGGGGCAGCCGGGCGCCTCGCGCAGCCGCAGGCTCTGGCGCGGCAGGTGGTGGCGCTCGAAGATCGCCGTCTCCCGGTCGGTCGGCTCGCGCGGCGCGGCGCAGCGCTCGCATAGCTTCGGCGCCAGCCGCTGGGCCGACACGCCGATCAGTACTCCGGCCAGCAGGTAGCGCTCGACCCCGAGGTCGGCGAGGCGGGCGGCGGCGCTGGCGGCGTCGTTGGTGTGCAGCGTCGCCAGCACCAGGTGGCCGGTCAGCGCGGCCTGCACCGCCAGCTTGGCGGTCTCGCTATCGCGGATCTCACCCACCAGGATCACGTCCGGGTCGTGGCGCAGGAAGGCGCGCAGGGCCGAGGCGAAGGTGACGCCGGCCGCTTCGTTGACCTGGGTCTGGTTGATGGCGTCGAACACGTACTCGATCGGATCCTCGATGGTCAGCACCTTGCGGTCGCGGGTCGCGAGCCGGCGCAGCGCCGCATAGAGGGTGGTGGTCTTGCCGCTGCCGGTGGGGCCGGTGACCAGGATCAGGCCGAACGGGCGGCGCAGCTGCGCCTCGAACTCGGCCATCACGCCGGCGTCGAAGCCGAGGCTGGCGAGGGTGAAGTCCACGCCTTGGCGAGTGAGGATGCGCAAGACCGCCGACTCGCCGTCGACCGTGGGCGTGGTGGAGATGCGCAGGTCGGTCGGGCGGCCGCGCAGCGCCAGGGTGGCGCGGCCGTCCTGCGGGGCGCGGGTGGAGGCGACGTCGAGGTCGGCCAGCACCTTGGCCCGCGCGATCACCCCGGCGCCGAACGCGCCCGGCAGCGGGTCGAGGTCGCGCAGCGCCCCGTCGATCCGCAGGCGGACGATGCAGCGGTCGGCCTTCTGCTCGAAGTGCAGGTCGGAGGCGCGCTCGGCGATGGCGCGCTCCAGCACCCCGTCGAGGTAGCGCACCACCGGCGCGTCGCTGGCGAAGTCCTTCAGCCGCTCGGCGTCGGCCTGGACGTCGTGGGCGTCGGCGCCCGCCAGGCCGGCGAGGCTGCGGTGCGAGGCGGCGCGCCAGGCCTCGAAGGTGATGGTGCGGAACTGGACCCGCCGGCCCAGTGCATACTCCACCCCGCGGCGCAGCTCCGACGAGCCCGGGTCGACCAGGCCGACCACGCAGCCCTCCGGCCCGTCGGCCAGCACCATGGCGTGGTTCTCGGCCAGGAACTTCTCGTTCAGGCCGGCTGGCGCGGCGGGGGCGTCGGCGGCCGGGCCGTCCCACAGCGGCGCGCCGTAGAGCTCGGCCATGGCGCGGGCGATCGCCTCGTCCGGCGCAAGGCCCAGCAGGCTGGCGGCGACCGCCGGCCGCCGATGGGCGCTGCGTACCGCCGTGGCCAGCCGCTCGGCCTGTGAGGGATCGAGCTTCAGCGCCTCGGCCAGCCGGATCGCCGCCGCCACGTCGGCCTTGGCCAGCGCCGGCCGCACGATCTCGCCGGCGCCAGCGTCAATTTGCGCAGGCTGAGGGCGAGTTGCTGACGGTGGACTCTGTGAAGAGGCCTGCGGCATAGTCACTCCGGCGACAAGTCGGGGTCCACAATGGCGCGTTTAAGCTTTGGGCGGAAGAACGCCCCGCGCGGAAAACCTCGCCTGCGCGGATATACCCTGACCGAAATGCTGGTGGTGATTGCGATCATCGGCCTGATCGCGGCGGTTGTAATACCACAGACGATCGGACAACTTGGAAAAGCCCAGTCGCGGGCCGCCAAGCTGCAGGTGCAGACGCTGGCCTCGGCGCTGGAGCTGTTCCAGGGCGACAACGGCCGCTTCCCGTCCGAGCAGGAGGGGCTGGCGGCGCTGCTGGCGCACCCGGCGGGCCTCGACAATTGGAACGGGCCCTACATCCACTCCAAAGACCAGCTCGCCGACCCCTGGGGCCACCCCTACCGATACACCGAGGGCGGGGCCAGCATCACCGTCGCCACCCTGGGCGCCGACAACAAGGCGGGCGGCGAGGGCGCGGACAAAGACGTGTCGGTCAGCGTCCCGTGAGCTGTTTGAAAGTTTGGAGACGGCGCCTGCGCACGGCCTGCCTGGCGATGGGTCTCGTCGGGGGCCTCGCCGCGCTGGCCGCCTGCGCCAGCGAGCCGCGCACCACCAGCGGCCGCGCCGCCTGGCCGGCCGCCTCGCCCGCCAGGCCGGCCCCGCAGGGCGCCGCGGCCCCCGCGCCGGACGACCAGGCCGGGCCGCAGGGCTGGCGGCTCGACGCCGCCCAGCCACCGCCGCCTCCGCCCGGCCCGGCCTCGGCGTTGAAGCTGCCGGCCACCCGCATCCCGATCAGCGTCACCCTCGACCGCGCGCCGATCGCCGCCGCCGCCGAGGCGGTGCTGGGCGACGCGCTGCAGCGCTCCTACCGCGTCGACCCGGGCGTGACCGGCGAGGTCTCGGTCAAGCTGGTCGGCGACATGACCGTGGCGCAGATCCTCACCACCTTCGACCAGGCGCTGCGCGGGTCCGGCGCGGCGCTGATCGACTCGCCCGGCGGCGGCTTCGCGGTGGTGCCGGTGAAGGACGCGCCGGTGTTCTCGGCCCCGGCCGACGGCGGCGGCGACAACACCTACGTGGCCGGCGGCATCGCCATCTACGGCGCCCGCAACCTCGGCGCCGTGCAGATCGCCAAGCTGCTGACGCCGCTGGCGCAGGGCCGCGCCGAGGTGCGCGCCGACGCCGCCCAGCAGCATGTGTTCATCTCCGGCGATCCGGCGACGGTGAACGCCCTGTCGCGCGCCGCGGCCATGTTCGACGTCGACTGGCTGCGCGGGCGCAGCTTCCAGTTCTATCCGCTCAAGTACGCCTCGGCGGGGGCGGTGACCCAGGACGTGCAGAAGATCATCGGCGGCCCCGACGGCCCGCTCGCCGGCCAGGTTGAGCTGATCACCATCGACCGGCTGAACGCCATCATCGTCGCCGCCAGGTCGCCCGACCTGCTGGACCAGACGGTGCATTGGATCGAGCGCATGGACCAGCCGGCCTCGCCCTCGGAGCAGCGGCTGCGGGTGGTGCGGCTGAACAACCTGGTCGCCACCGACTTCGTGAAGACCATCTCCGACCTGTTCTCGCGCGGGCTGCCGCCGGCCGGAACGATGGTGGGGCCGAACCGGCCGGCCTCGATGGCGACGGTCACCGCCGACCCGCGCTCCAACTCGATCATCATGTACGCCGACGACGCCGAGTATCAGAGCCTGCTGGCCGTCGTCCGCCAGCTCGACGTGACCCCGCCGCAGGTGCTGATCGAGGCCACGGTCGCCGAGGTGCAGCTGAACGACCAGCTGCAGTTCGGCGTGCAGTGGTTCCTGCAGAACCACAACATCACCGGCGGCTTCACCGGCGGCACCACCGCCGCGCCCACCGCGACCTTCCCCGGCTTCAACGTCACCTACGCCGGGCCGAACGTGCAGGTGGCGCTGAACGCGCTGTCGGGCATCAGCGACGTCGAGGTGCTGGCGACGCCGCGGATGATGGTGCTGGCCAACGACACCGCGACGCTGCAGGTCGGCTCGTCGGTGCCGATCATCACCTCGTCCAGCGCCGGCATCCAGGCCAACAGCCTGGTGGTCAACTCGGTCGAGTACCGCGACACCGGCGTCGTCTTGACGGTGACGCCGCGGGTCGGCGCCAACGGCCAGATCTACATCGACATCCAGCAGGAGGTCAGCGAGGTCGCCAGCACCACCACCTCCGACATCGACTCGCCGACCATCAACCAGCGCAAGTTCCACACCCAGATCGCGGTCGAGAACGGCCAGTCGATCGCCATCGGCGGCCTGATCCAGACCAGCCGCAGCAAGATCGATAGCGGCGTGCCCTACCTCAGCCAGATCCCCGTGGTCGGCGCGGCGTTCCGCCAGCGCGACGACAAGCGCAGCCGCGACGAGCTGGTGGTGTTCCTCAAGCCGACGCTGGTGCGCTCGCGCTCGGAGGCCGACGCCGTCACCGACGAGCTCGGGGCCGGCCTGCGGGCCCTGGGCTATGGCCGCCGCTAGGCCGCGGGGCCTGCGCGGCTTCACCCTGCCGCTGACCATGGCGCTGGCGTTTTCGCTGATGGCGCTGGCGACGGCGGTGGTGGGCATGGTGGTGGTCAGCGATCGCCAGGCCAAGGCCGCGGCCTCCGCCCTGGTGGTGCGGACGACGCTGGAGTCGGCGGTCGAGTCGGCGCTGTTCCACCTGGAGCGGGACGGGGAGCCTGAGGCCGCCGAGTGGTCCGACCGCGAGACCCTGAACGGGCTCGACGTGACGCTGTCGCTGCAGCCGGTCCGCTACAAGCCGGACATCAACAACGGCGACCCGGCCGCCGTCGCCCCCGCCTTCGCCGATCCCGCCCTCGGCGCCCGCGCCGCCGCGGCCCTGGTCCCGCCGCCCCCGCCTGCCGCCGACCTCGACAACGCCGAGCCGGACAACGACGCGCCCGCCGCCAACCTCACGCCGGCCGCGAGTTCGGCGCAGGCCCCGCCCAAGCCCACGGTCACGCCGCGGATGACCTTCGACCGCTTCGCCGACTTCGTGCAGGCGGCCGGGGCGACCGCGCTCGAGGAGGATTGCCTCCGGCGCCGGCTCACCATCGGCGCCACGCGCGCCCAGCCCGAGCCGGTCCCGCCCGTCACCGCCCTGGCGCCGCCGCGCGATCCGCTGAGGGCCGGCGAGGTGATCGACGTGCGGGCGAGCCTGCGCGACCCGGCGGGCCGCTACGTGGCGCTGTGGCGGCGAGTGCGCTTCACCGGCCGGCCGGACCGCGCCTGGCTGACCCACGACTGGCGCGAGCTGAAGCTCGGCCGCACCGACGGCGACTGCCCGGCGCCGCCGGCCGCGCCCGCCATCTCCAACGCCATGCGGCCGGGGCTGTGACCGGCGCCGGCCTGGCGCTGCGCGGCTTCTTTGCGCTGGCCGGCCCGTTCGTCGGCGACTACGCCGCCACCTGGGCCGCCGCCTGGCCGCGCCGGCCGCGGCCGATGCTGGGGCGCTCGGTCTGCAGCCGCTGCGGCGCGCCGATCACGGCGGCGGACAAGGTCCCGCTGCTCTCCTGGCTCGTCAAGCGCGGCCGGCGCGGCTGCTGCGGCGGACGCATCCCGCTCGTCTATCCGATCGGCGAAGCGGCGGGGCTGGCCAGCGGCCTGGCGGCGGCCTTCGCGCCGGATCCGCTCGTGGGCGTCTGGGCCTTCGCCGTCGGCCTGACCCTCACCTACGTCGGCCTGGTCGACCTGCGCCGCTTCAGTATCCCGCTGGCGGGGCTCGCCGCGCTCGGCCTCGAGGCCGCCGCCGCGGCGGCGGCCGAGCCGACCACCGCCGGCCAACTCGCCCGGCTCGCCACCGGCGGCGCGTTGGCGCTGCTGTTGGAGGCGCTGCGGCGGTTGGTGCGGCCGGGCGGACGGTCGGGCGTGCGGGCGGGGCTCGGCGCCGGCGACGTGCTGCTGGCCGGCCTGCTCGGCGTGTTGACCAATTGGCGGCTGGCGGCGCCGATGCTCAGCATCGCGTCGTTGTCTCCGCTGGCCGTTCAGTACTTCGCGCGGAAGCGCGGGCCGGTCGCCTTCGGCTTTTGGTTGAGTGTGGCCACGGGACTTCTGTTACTTCTAGTGGAAATTCTCGCCTTTGGTGAATAGAAGGTTGATCGTCGATGTTTCCCGGTCAAAAAATACTGTAGGGTCTGATGTCCGCACGCCTCGCGCGCGGAGCCATGGGGGCAAAATCATGAATCGACGCAGTTTCGTCACGGTTGGCGCGTGCGCGGTGGCGGTCACGGCGACAGCGGCGTCGGCGGACATACTTGGCCAGCGTCCCGGCCTGCACGGAACGCCGGTGCGGCTCTCGGGGCGCCTGTCGCCCGCGCCGCGCGGCCCGGGCCACTATTTCGTCTTCACGCCCGACCGCGCGGGGGAGAGCCTGATGGTGCTGCCGGCCGACGCGGCGGCGATGCGCACCGGCAAGGTGAGGCTCGAAGGGCGGCTGCTGCGCGGCAAGTTCAAGGACGAGACCACCGCCCAGGCCGCCGCCGCCGTCCTGATCGACGCCCGACTGGTCTAGCGGCCAACCGCTTCTCCCTGCGGGAGAAGTGGCTGATTTTCCGTTCTGGAAACTGATTTTCAGCCCGCGTAACCTCGCCCCATCTCGATCCAGGGCGGAGCGGCGGTGCGATGGTTGAGGCTGGCGCTGGCGGGCTCGGGGCGGCGCGGGGCGAGACCTACGACCTGGTGATCCGCGGCGGCCGGGTGCTCGACGGCGAGGGCAATCCCTGGATCGCCGCCGACATCGCCATCAAGGACGGCCGCTTCGCCAGGATCGGCCGCGTCGAGCGACGCGGCCGGCGCGAGATCGACGCGGCCGGCGACTACGTCACCCCCGGCTGGATCGACATGATGGACCAGTCCGGCGAGGTGCTGGTCAAGAATGGCCTGGCTGAGAACAAGCTGCGCGCGGGCATCACCACCGCGATCGCCGGCGAGGGCGGCGCGCCGGTCCCGTCGGCGGAGCTCGACGGCTACTTCGAGCGGCTGCAGGCGCAGGGAATCTCGCTGAACTTCGCCACCTACTACGGCGCGGCGCAGGCGCGCGTGGAGGTGATGGGCGACGTCGACAGGCGCCCATCGCCTGATCAGATGGCGAAGATGAAGGCGCACGTGGACGAAGCGATGCGCGCCGGCGCCATGGGCGTCGCCACGGCGCTGATCTATCCGCCCGACAGCTTCCAGACCACCGACGAGCTGGTGGCGCTCAGTCAGGTCGCGGCCAGCTACGGCGGCATCTACGCCAGCCACCTCCGCGATGAGAGCGCCGGCCTCTTGGAAGCCATCGGCGAGTCCATCGAGATCGGCCGCCGCGCCGGCGTCCAGGTGGAGATCTTCCACTTCAAGGCGGCCTACGCGCCCGGCTGGGGCAGGCTGGTCCCGGCCGCAGGCGCGCTGATCGAGCAGGCGCGGGCCGAAGGGGTCAACATCGCCGCCGACATGTACGTCTACGAGGCCGGCGGCACCGGGCTCGACATCACCGCGCCCAACTGGGTCTGGGCCGACGGCCACGCCAAGGGGCTGCAGCGGCTGCGCGACCCCGAGCTGCGCAAGCGGTTGAAGGCGGAGGTCGCGGCCGGCTCGCAGGCCGGCTGGTCGAACTTGGTGCATGCCGCCGGCGGCTGGGACCAGGTGGTGCTGGCCAACGCCTTCAACCCGAAATACGACCCCTATCGCTTCGAGAGCCTGGCTGCGATCGGCAAGCGGCTGGGCGAGGATCCGGCCGACGTCGCCTGGGACATCCTGCTGGCCGCCCAGCCCAACCGGCCGATGGCGCTGTTCTTCATGATGAGCGAGGGCGACATCGAGACGGCGCTGAAGTTCCCCTGGATGGCGATCGGCAGCGACGCCGGCGCCAACGAGGCCGCCGGCGAGATCGACGCCATCGGCCTGCCGCACCCGCGCGCCTACGCCAACTTCCCGCGGGTGATCAGCCGCTACGTCAAGGCGCGCCCGGTGCTGACGCTGGAGGACGCCGTCCGCAAGATGACCTCGTGGCCGGCCAGCCGCATGGGGTTGCACGACCGCAGGGCGATCCGCGAGGGCCTGCGCGCCGACGTCACCATCTTCAACTACGGCCGCCTCGACGACGTCGCGACCTACCGGAACCCCACCGCCTGCCCGACCGGGATCGACTACGTGCTGGTGAACGGGACGGTGGTGGTCGACCAGGGCCGGCACACCGGCGCCAAGCCCGGCATGGTGCTGCGCGGGCCGGGGTATGTGGAAAAGTAAGGACACACACGCTTTTTGATCGGTTGGGTCAGGTTCAGCGCGTGCCCCTACTGCTCCAGCCGCCGGCGCAGACCTTCGCGGTGGCGGCGGGTGACGCGAAGCTCCGCGCCGGTGGAGAGGCGCAGGACCGCGTCGCCGTTGGAGAGCGGCTGAAGGCTCCGCACCCGGTCCAGGGCGACGATGGTCTGGCGGTGGATGCGCACGAAGCGGGACGGGTCGAGGCGCTCGCAGAGGCGCGCCGAGGTCTCGCGGACCAGGCGGACGGTCTCGCCGGCATGCAGCGCCTGGTAGTTCCCCTGGGTCTCGATCCAGTCGACGCTGCGCAGGTCCAGCAGGGTCAGCCGCCCGCGCTCCTTGATCGGCAGAACCGTCAGCCACTCGGTCCCGGCCGCCTCCCGCGGAGCGGGTAGCGACGGCGCCGCGTCGGCCAAGCGGCGCACGGCGTGGATCGCCGCCAGGAAGCCCGCCAGGTAGGCCGCCACCAGCGAGGCGTGCGCCGCCAGCTCGCTGGCGATATAGGCGCCGGAGGGCGCCGCTTCGCCCCGCAGCAGCCACGCGGCCAGAACGCAGGACAGCGCCACCAATCCGAGGGCGAGCACGACGACCCCGCCCAGGTTGGCCAGCGTCGCCCGCAGCGCGGCGCGGCGCCCGATCGGGAAGCGTTCGGCCAGCATCAGCAGCGCCGGCGTCGCCAGCATCCCCAGGCAAGCCGCCGCCGTAATACGCACCACCTCCGAGCCCCAGTGCTGGGCGATCCAGCCGGCCGGCCGGCTGGCGATCGTGCCGGGCTCCAGCGACGCCAAACAGGCCAGCCAATAGAGGAAGGCAAGGCCCGACCATCGCCAGGCAGGCGAGGCGCCGGAGCGGGACGCGGACGGCGCGGCGGCGGAGGAAAGGCTCATGGCGGGCGCATTCTGTGCGGCGCCCGCCCGCGCGTCCAGGGCGTGCGGCTTTGTGACGAGGCGGGGCCGGCGAGGGACGGACGGGTCTTCAAGCCGCAGCGCAGGACCGGCAGATTCGGCATCCGCAGGGACCACGGGGGCGATCCAATGCAGGCGACGGCGCGGGCGGCCGACGAGGCGGAGGCGGCCGGGCGAACCCCGCGGCGGGCCGCGTGGGAGCTGGCCGCGTTTGTCGCGCTGACCTTCGCCGTCACCTGGGGAATCTCGGCCGCCTTCCTGGCCTTTCCCCGGCAGGTACGCGCCCTCGCCGGGCCAGGGCCGCTGACCAGCAGCTGGCTCTTTGTCGTCGCGGTCTGGGCGCCGACGCTGGGCGCGGTCGTCGTCTCGCTGGCGTCGGGAGGGCTCGCCGGCCTGCGCGCCCTGGCGCTGCGGGCCGTGCGGCCCGCATCACCGATCTGGGTCGCGGTGGCGATCTTCGGGTTCCCGGCGGCCATCCTGGCGGTCGGCCTGGCCGAGCGCGCCGTCCAGCCCGGCCGCGCGCATTTCATCGACCTGCACGCCCTGGCGTTCGGCGCGCCGGCCCTGCTGCTGGCGAGCCTCACCAGCCTCGCCGTCTTGACCAACGGCCTCGGCGAAGAGCCCGGCTGGCGCGGCTTCGCCCTGCCGCGCCTCATCCAGCTCGTCGGCCCGCTGCCCGCGGCGATCGTGCTCGGCGTCATCTGGGGCGTCTGGCACCTGCCGGCCTTCCTCGCCCAGGGCGGCCTGGCCGGT
This sequence comes from Caulobacteraceae bacterium, assembly GCA_036490095.1. GTDB lineage: Bacteria > Pseudomonadota > Alphaproteobacteria > Caulobacterales > Caulobacteraceae > Acaudatibacter. Next base: position 9,630 of record DASXEN010000118.1, on the reverse strand, counting down.
TCGAGCTTCGGCCTCTTCCTGGTCTCGGCCGTGGCGATGACCGTGTTCATGACCTGGATCTACCTGCACGCGAACGGCAACTTCCTCATCGCCGGCTTCCTCCCCCACCTGGTCGCCAACTTCCTCGGCGACGCCCACGTCCTGACCCGCGACCCCGACAAGCTGCTGGCCGCGGTGAGCCTCGCCGTGGCGGCGGTCGTGGTGCTGGGCTGGGGGCCGTCGCTGCAGGGCTGGCGCAGGGAAAGTAGGGAAAGTAGGGAAAGTAGGGACACACACGCTTTTTGATCTGGTGAGGCCGGCTGCGCCAAAAAGCGTGTGTGTCCCTGCTTTCGCAACCTCCGCGCCCATCCCGCACACCGCTCGCTAGACGGGCTGGCTCACCGGCTTTCGAGGCCGGCCGCCGCGTTTGCCGTTCTCGCGGGACGCGGCGGCGCGGGCTTCGTTTCGGGTCCAGTCCAGCGGGCCGAGGAAGCCCTCCAGGAGCCGCGCTACCGAGAAGTCGGCGTCCAGTTTGGGGAAGTGGAGCGTGCTGCCGACGCCCTCGACGGTGACGCCGGTCAGGTCGTCGGCGGTCGCCTCGCCAAGGCCGTAGGCGAGCCGGGGATCGAAGCAGAAGTCGATCCCCGTGTTCAACCTGACCCAGACCTTGTGATTGCGCCGATCGAATCGAGCCGAGAGCGCGCGTGGCGCATGGCTCGATCTTGCCTGCGCCCGCTTAAAGTCGGTTTCGGTCAGCGCCTTGAACTCAGCCATGAATTTCACTCCAGATTTCGCAGCACTCAGCCAGCTTCCCGGCGATCTCACCGCCAAGCTCGTTGAGATGCCGCAGGGTCCAGTTCCCCTCACAGTCCCAGAACTCCACCGGTCCCTGCGGACAGTTCAACCGATATCGCGCCTCGCAGCCCTTGCCGAAGACGTGCGCGTGAGACGGCGGATGGTCGTTCGAGTTGACGGCCACGCGGTATCTTCGACGGCTGGTGAAGATGGTGGGCACTGGGCACTGAAGGTTGGTATCACAAACCTAGACCAGGGTCTAGGTTTAGTGAGTCAACGGCTGCCGGGCCTTGAGCGTTGGCGCCGTTCCAGTTTTTGACCACGGAAAGCACGGAGAACGCGGAAAGAGCGCTTTCGTAAGCGCGGTGTCCTTGGTGAGCTTGGTGGTCGAATGCTGCCGGCGGGCCTCAAGGGCGGGGGCCGTTCACGGCCAGGACGAGCGCCTCGATCTCGGCCAACGACGCGGCCGGCGTGAGGGCGCGGGCGAGGGCGGCGTGGACGGCGGGGTGGCGCGTCTTCAGCACGGCCAGCGCCGCCTTGGAGCCGGGGTACCATTCGTTCCTGAGCAGGAAGAAGTTTTCCAGCTGCATGGTCAGCAGCCAGGCGCGCCGGAAATGACCCTCGACGTCATTGCGCGCGGCGCGATCCAGCATTTTCCATGACCAGTTGCGAAGCGCCGTGATCTCGTCGGCCCGCGGGGCGGGAGGACCGGCGGCGAACAGCGTGTCGAGGCGCGCGAGGAACGCGGCGCCGCGGCCGCCCGCGTCCCGCAGCACGCGTCCGCCCCGCACGTGCAACATGTCCGCGCCCGGGTCTTCCAGCCGCCCGAGCGGATAGATGAAGACGTCCAGCAGCGCGCCGTCCCGCATCCCCGTCTGGCGCGCCGGCGGCCCGTCCCCGTCGCGAAAGCCGATCACGTCATAGTCGCTGTCCGGGCCGGCATCGCCGCGCGCATGGGAGCCGTAGAGGATGATGACGCGGCAGCCTTCCTCGCCCTCCAGTCGCGCGACAAGGCGATCGAGCACGGGGTCGGTGTCGGACGAAATCGCCATGGCGCCAGCATTACCGATGATGGGCGCGGTGCGGAAGCGACGCCAAGTGGCCGGCCGAGCCCCAGGCTGGCGCAGGCGCGCCGCGTCCCTCTAGGATGGGATCACGGGGCCGCGCTTGCGGTCTCACGGCGCTCGCGACAGCGGAGATGCAGCATGGAGATGGCGTACCGCGAGCGGTGGCGGGCCGAGATCGCCGAGCTGCAAAGCATCCTGTCCGGATTCGACCTGCGGGAAGAGTGCAAGTGGGGAAAGCCCTGCTACACGCTGGACGGCCAGAACGTCGTCATCATCCAGGGCTTCAAGGACTACTGCGCGTTGGGCTTCTTCCAGGGCGCGCTGCTGAAGGATCCGCAGCGGTTGCTGGCGCAGCTGGGGCAGGTTCAGGCGGCGCGGGTGATGAAGTTCGCCAGCGCCACCGAGATCGTGGCGAAGGCGGCCGCCATCGAAGCCTACGTGCGCGAGGCCATGGCGGCCGCGAGGGCCGGCTTGAAGGTCGAGACCAGGCCCGCGGCGTTCCCCGTGCCCGAGGAGCTGGAGGCGAAGTTCCGCGGCGATCCGCGCTTCAGGCGCGCATTCGAGGCGCTGACGCCGGGCCGGCAAAGGGGATACCTGTTCCACTTCGCCGGCGCGAAGCAGTCCGCGACACGCACCGCGCGGATCGAGAAGGCGATGCCGGCGATCTTCGAGGGACGAGGGTTCCTGAAGCGGGGGTAGGGCGCGGAGCCGCCTCAGGCAGCCGCCTCCGCCCGCCGCGCCGGCGCCGCCAGCAGGTAGAGCAGCGCCGCGGCGAACGCGGCCACCGCGCCGGTCAGCGCGAAGAAGGCGCCGTGGTCGAGGCGGCCCCAGAAGGAGCCCAGCCAGCCGGCCAGCAGGTTGCCGACGAAGCCGGCGAAGAACCAGGTGGCGATGGTGGTGGCCGAGAGGCCCTGCGGCGCGAGGCGGCCGAAGAGGCCGAGGCCGACCGGCAGGATGAAGAGTTCGCCGGTGGTCATGGCCACGAAGAAGGCCGCCAGCCACAGCCAGTTGGCGCGCACGCCGTGCGCCGCGCACCACCAGGCCACCGCCCCCAGCGCCGCGTAGGAGGCGCCGACCAGCCCGGCGCCGATCACCATCTTGACCACCGAGGAGGGCTCGCGGCCGGCCTTGGAGAGCTGCGTCCAGCGGGCCACCAGCGGCGGGGTGAAGAGGAAGACGATCAGCGGGTTCAGCGACTGGAACCAGGTCATCGGGATCGACCAGCCGGCGGTGACGCGCCGGTCGACGCCCTCGTCGGTCCACAGCGCGATGGTGTTGCCGATCTGCTCGTAGGCGCAGCGGAACACGATCACCACCGCGGCGATGGCGATCAGCAGGGCGAAGAGGCGGCGCACCTCGGCCGGCGAGGCGGCGTGGCGCGGCGGCGCGTCGGCGCCCCAAACGCTGCGCTGCTCGCGCGGCTCCGGCGGCAGGTAGCGGCCGCCGACCAGGTAGGTGACGAGGCCGACCACCATGCCGATGCCGGCGACGGCGAAGCCCCAGTGCCAGCCGAGCGTCTCGCCGACGGTGCCGGCCACCAGCGGGGCCAGGAAGGCGCCGAGGTTTATGCCGACGTAGTAGACGTTGTAGGCCGAGTGGCGGCGCGGGTCGTCGCGGCGGTAGAGGTCGTCGATCTGGCTGGGGAGGCTCGGCAGGAAGAGGCCGTTGCCGACGGCGATGGTGACCAGGGCCGGATAGAACAGCCCCTCGAAGGCCATCATGAAGTGGCCGAGCGCCATGATCGAGCCGCCCAGCACCACCGAGTTGCGTCGGCCCAGCCAGCGGTCGGCGATCACGCCGCCGAAGATCGGGGTGAGGTAGACGCCCGCCGCGTAGAGGCCGTAGACCAGCGAGGCGCGCTGCTGCGGAATCAAGAGCTGCTTGGTCATGTAGTAGACCAGCAGCGCCCGCATCCCGAAGAAGGAGAACTGCTCCCACATCTCGGTGAGGAAGAGGATGGTGAGGCCGCGCGGCTGGCCGAACCAGGACGGCTCGGCGCTGGGCGAGGCCGGCGCGGCGGCCGCGGTCAAGCCCCGGCGCCCCACACGGCTTCGTCGCACTCGATGTAGCCGTCGACGTAGCGCACGCCGGGCGCGCGGTCCTGCCTAAGGAACATCGGCCCGTCGAGGTCGACCACGTCGCAGTGCTGGCCGAGGATGTAGGCGGGGGCCATGGCCAGCGAGGTGCCGGTCATGTTGCCGACCATGACTGCGAGGCCCAGGCGCTTGGCTTCGTGCGCCATGAGCAGGCCCTCGGTGAGGCCGCCGCACTTGTCGAGCTTGATGTTCATCACCTGGAAGCGGCCGGCGAGGGCGGCGACGTCGGCCAGGCCCTGGACGCTCTCGTCGGCGGCGAGCGGGATGGGGCTGGCGTAGCCGTCGAGGTCGGCCTCGGCGCCGATCGGCAGCGGCTGCTCGATCAGCTTCACGTCGGCGGCGACCAGGGCGGGCGTCAGCGCCTTCAGGGTGGCGAGCGAGAAGCCCTGGTTGGCGTCGACGCCGATCCAGACCTCCGGGCGGGCGCGGCGCACGGCGGCGACGCGCTCGGCGTCCTGGCCGTCGCCCAGCAGCTTCAGCTTGATCGCCCGGGCGCCGACATAGTCGCGCGCGCCCTGGGCCATGACTTCGGGGGTGTCGGCGCCGACCGTGTAGGTGGTCAGCAGCCGGTGCGGCGCGGCCTCCGACTCCAGCCGCCAGGCAGGCCGGCCGGCCTGCGCCGCCTCCAGCTCCCAGAGGGCGCAGTCGAGCGCGTTGCGCGGGCCGCCGGCCGGCAGTTGCGCGCGCAGCTCTTCGCGGGTGAGGCCGGCCTCGATGGTCCCACGGGCCGCCTCAATCGCCGCCGCCATGCTCTCGGGCGTGTCGCCGCGATAGTAGACGCCCGAGGCCTCGCCGCGGCCGCTGTGGGCGCCGTCGTTGACGGTGGCCACCACCACCTCGGCGTGGTCGAACACATAGCCGGTAATGCGGAACGGCTTCTTGAGCGGCCAGCGCTCGATGGCCACGTCCAGTGTCAGTCGCTTGCTCATGCCGTCCGCCGGGAGGTGCGCGCCGCTGGCGCGATCGGCAACATATTTTCACATTCTGAAAATGGCTCCAAGCGGAAACGCTGGCGGGCTTTGCGGGTCACGGGGGGAGCTGCAAAATACGGTGAATCTAGGGATGGCGGCGATTTGACGGCGCGCGATACGGGCGTGCGCGCCGCCGCAATACGGAGAATCTACGGTTCGGCTTCGGGGTGGTTGGAAGGTCTTCTTTTGGTCCACGAGCCTCACGAACCCCACGAACGGTTCGCGCCTCTTCTTTCCTTCCAATGTCATCCCGGAGAGCCCGCCGCAGGCGGGACTCATCCGGGATCTACTTCCAACCGCCGCGCTGAGCAGATCCCGGATGACTCCGCTTCGCGGGTCTCCGGGATGACACTGAAGGGTGGATGTGGGCTGCAACCCCGTTCGTGTGGTCGTGAGGTTCGTGGACAAAAAAACGGCTCGGCGGTCCCGCGCCCCCTCTCGGCAAACGCGCCTACCGCCGCACCACCCGCAGCCGCTCCGGCTCGTCGTCCACCACCTCGGCGCCCTGGGAGCGCAGCAGCTGGGCTTCGGTGGCCGAGCAGATCGACAGCACCTTGCAAGGGCCCGGACCGGCCTTGACGTAGGCGTGGCCCATGCCGCTGTCGAAGTAGATGGAATCGCCGGCCTCCAGGCGGGTGGGGGCGTAGAGCTCGGAGTAGAAGTCCACCGAGCCCTCGATGATGAAGGCGAACTCTTCGCCCGGATGGCGCACCAGTTCGCCGAAGTCTTCCAGCGAGGTCGCCTGCGGCTCGGCGATGATCGGGTTGAAGCGTTTGTTGAGCAGGTCGGCCGCGGGGTAGAGGTGCAGGTAGTTGTCGGTGTCGATCCGCCGCCCCTCGCCGGCGCGGGTGATGATCCGCCGCCCGTGCGCCTGCACCTCCGGCGGGCCGCCGCCCGACAGGTCCGGGGCGAACAGCCGGGCGATGTCGATGTCCAGGCCCTGACAGATGCGCACCAGCTTATCGTAGGAGAGCGACAGCTTGTTGTTCTCGACCTTGGACAGGGTCGAAACCGGCAGCCCGGTGCGGCGCGAGACGTCCGCCAGGGTCCAGTGGCGCTCGAGCCGCAGTTGGCGCAGCGCCATGCCGGGCTTCGCCGCTGCGCTACCGGGCGTCCTGGCCATCTATCGCTCCGCTTCCGCCGCGGCGGGACGGATCCGCCGGCTTGCTGGCGCAGATATAATGACGGCAGGACCGCCGCGCCGCCATTTCGATTTTCGCCCGGCGGCGCGCGGCGGCCCGGCCGATCAATACTGCAGCGTCAGGTTGGCGAACTTCAGGGTGATGGCGAACCAGGCGAAGCCGACGCCCGCCAGCAGCACCAGCACCGAGCTGAGCTTGGCCCACCAGCTCGACGGCGGCGTGCGCCAGACCAGCACGGCGTTCCAGATCTGCGCCAGCGCGCCCAGGATGCCGAGCATGCACAGCGCCTTGCCGAGGATCAGCAGCCAGTCCAGCCCGTCGTCGGCGGCGACGGACCCGCCGGTGAAGAGGGCGAAGATCAGGAAGTAGGCGCCGAAGCCCAGCAGCTGCACCAGGGCGCTGACGCGGGTCAGCCGGTAGAAGGTCGCCCGCCGGCCGGCCAGCGCAAAGCTCTGCTTGTAGCGGCGGCGGACCAGCGCCTGCAGCGGCCAGAGCAGCAGCAGGATCAGCAGGATCGCCACCGTGGCCTGCAGCGCCGGCACGCTCCAGCTGGCGCTCTCCCAGCCGGGGACGGGCTGCAGCACCATCACCGGCGGCAGGTCGTCGGAGATCATCTGGACGACCTTGCCGTCCTTGACCACGGCCACCAGGGTGCTGCCGGTGCGGTCGACCCAGCGGAACGGCGCCACCTCGCGCCACGGCTTGGGCGCACGGGCGGCGTCGCGCAGGTCGGAGACGGTGATGGTGCCGTCCGGATTGGCGACGACCTTGGCCTGGCTCAGCACGAATACGGAGCGGAAGAAGCTCGATTCCGAGCGGCGGCTCAGCCAGTAGATGCCGGCCACCGTCTTGGCGTCGGCTTTGGCGGTCGGCGAAGTCGGCAGGTTCGGGGCAGGGACCGGGTAGTAGCGGTCGAGGAAGCCGCGGAAGAAGGCGTCGCGCAGCGGGCCGGCCGCGCCGTCCTTGCCGAGGCTGTTCACCGAGATGAACAGGCCGACGTGCTGGTCCAGCAAGAGGTGCAGGTCGGAGTGGAAGTAGTTGGTGTCGCCGGCGTGGCCGACGATGCGCAGCCCGTTGCGGTCCTCGTGGTAGAAGCCCAGCGCCATGCCCGGCAGCGGCGGATCGAACTGATCCTGCTGCACGTACATCGGCCGCGAGTCCTTCAGGATCGGGCCGCCGCCAGCCAGGTGGGCGAGCACGAACTTGGCCATGTCGTCGCCGGTGGCCGAGAGGCTGCCGGCCGGGCCGACGGCGATGTCCTCGAACGGGTGCGGCGGCTGCGAGGCCTCGGTGTAGCCCTGCGACATGCCGGCGGCGATCGACGCGGGCAGCGGCGTCGCGAACGTGGCGTGCTGCATGCCCAGCGGGTCGAAGATGTGATGCTTGATGTAGTCGTTGAACGGCTCGCCGGAGAGGCGCTGGACGATGTAGCCGGCCAGCGCCGCGCCGTAGTTGGAATAGGCCGGCGTCGTGCGCGGGGCGTAGATGCGCTCGGGCAAGTTGCGCTTCACGAACGTCTCCAGCGGCTCCATCCGCGCCGGCGTGTCGACGAAGTTGTGCTTGACCTGCTCCTCGAAGCCGGCGGTGTGGGTCATCAGCGCCCGCATCGTGATCGGCTTGCCCTGGTAGGGCGGGATGGTGAAATCGAGGTAGCCGTTGACGTCCTTGTCGAGGTCGATCTTGCCGGCCTCGACCAGTTGCATCACCGCGGTCCAGGTGAACAGCTTGGAGACCGAGCCGGGGCGGAAGAGAGTGGTCTTCGGATCGACCGGGGTCCCGGCCTTGACGTCCGCATAGCCGAAGCCGCGCTCGGTCAGCACCTGGCCGTCCTTGACGACGACCACCACCGCGCCGGCGATGCCGCCGGAGGCCAGCGCGTAGGGCATGAAGCCGTCGAGCCAGGTGTCGACGTCGGCCTTGCCGAGCGCCGGCGTCGCGGCGGGCGTGGCCGGGACCGCCATGGCGTTGGTTCCTGGCGCGACCTGCGGCGTCGCCGGACCCACGGGCCCGACCGGCGCCTGCGCCAGCGTGGGCGTCACCCCCAGCACCAGCACCGCCAGAGCCGTCACGATCGATCTGAGCCGCATGCCTATGCCTCCCGCCCTCGGACGACAGCCGCGCCCGTATGAGCTTACCATGCACCCGGCTTGGCTATTTCTGCCAATGAATTTTCAGAAATAGAAAATCGGCGCCGCCGCAGCTCCCCTCCCCTTTGCGGGGAGGGGTCAGGGGTGGGGGTGTTGGCTCGATCCGGGGAATTTGCACGGGCGCCAGCCCGCGACTTTCGAGCCGACACCCCCATTCCCGGCCCTTCCCCGCAAGGGGGAAGGGTGCTTTGGCCTAGTAGGCGAGGCTGGGCGTGGCCAGGTGCAGGGTGAAGACGAACCAGGCGTAGCCGAGGCCGGCGAGCAGGATGAGGCTGCACGACAGCTTCGCCCACCAGCTGGACGGCGCCGTCCGCCAGACCGTGAGCGCGTTCCAGGCTTCGACGATCACCCCCAGCAGGCCCAGCATGCAGAGGGCCTTGCAGACGATGAGCAGCGGATCGAGCGAGGAGTCGGTGTTGAGCGTGCCGCCGAGCAGCATCGAGAACAGCACGAAGTAGGCCCCGATCCCGGCGATCTGCACCAGGGCGCTGAGCTTGGTCAGCCGGTAGGCGGCGGCCCGGCCGCCCGTGAGGGTGAACGCCTGGCCGTAGCGGCGGCGCACCAGCACCTGCAGCGGCCAGAGCAGGAAGGTGGCGGCAAGGACGAGGAGGGTCAGCCAGAGCGCGGGCAGGCTCCAGCTGGCGTTCGCCCACCCCGGCACGGGCTGGAACACCAGCACCGGCGGCAGGTCGTCGCTGAGGAAGCCGGTGACCTTGCCGTCCTTGACGACGGCCGAGAGGCGGCTGGCGCCGGTGTTGTCGACCCAGAAGTAGCGGCCGACCTCGCGCCAGACCTTGGGCGCGTGGGCGGTGTCGGTCAGGTCCGAGACCTTCAGGGTTCCGTCGGGCAGGGCGGTGACCGTGGATTCGCCGAGCAGGTTGAGGATGCGCAGGAAGCTGGAGTCGGGACGCCGGCTCGACCAGTAGCGGCCCTGCATCAGCTTCGCGTCCGCCATCGCCGTCGGCGCGGTCGGCAGCCTCGGGCGGGCGATCGGGTAGTAGCGGTCGAGGAAGTCGTGCAGCAGCGCCACGCGCAGCGGCTCGGCGGCGCCCTCGTGTCCCAGGCTGTTCATCGAGATGAACAGGCCGACGTGCGCGTCCAGCAAGAGGTGCAGGTCGGAGTGGAAGAAGTTGGTGTCGCCGCCGTGGCCGATGATGCGCTGGCCGTTGCGGTCCTCGTGGTAGAAACCCAGCGCGAACGCGGGCAGCGGTGGCACGAACTGCGTCTGCTGCACGTACATCCGCTCGGGGTCCGGCAGCAGCCGGTAGCCGTTGTAGCTGCCCTGCAGGTGGGCGATCATGAACTTGGCCATGTCGTCGCCGGTCGAGGTGAGGCTGCCGGCGGGGCCGACGGTGATGTACTCGAACGGCTTCGGCGGCTGGGAGTCGGCGACGTAGCCCTTGGCCATGTCCTGCGCCAGCGACGCGGGCAGC
>DASXEN010000069.1:0-24805 GCA_036490095.1 Caulobacteraceae bacterium | reverse complement strand
CCTCCATCAACAGCACCGAAACCACGCCAACGACCACACAACCGCCTCGCCCGCGGCGACCGCACACGCCTCAACATCAAAGACCATACGCCTCAGGCCCCAAACCGTACAAACGCGACCCGCGTGAGAAATCCGGGTTAGGGCCTGAGCGTCTTTCTCGACGCAGGCTTTTTTGACCATGAAAAGCACGAAAAGCACGAACGGCCACCAGCCCTTCATCCCCCCAACCATGTCATCCCGGAGACCCGCGCAGCGGAGTCATCCGGGATCTCCTCAGCGCCTTCGTGCCAAGTAGATCCCGGATGAGTCCCGCCTGACGGCGGGCTCTCCGGGATGACACTGGAGGGTGGACGCGGCGAACCGTTCGCGCCGTTAGTGGACCGTCCCCCTAAGCCACCTTCTCCGGCTTCGGCCGCTCGTGGCGCGCGACCGGGTCGAGCTTCAGGCCGCGCTCCATCAGGGTCGCCAGCGTCTGGGCGCGCTTCTGGGTCTGTTCGCCGAAAAGGATGGTGGCGTCGGCCTCCTCGGCCTCCAGCACCACGTCCTGGCCGCGGAACGCCAGCGTGGCGCGCGACAAGAGCTCGGCGCTGCGGCCCGAGAGGTCGCAGGCGAGGCGGATCGCGGCGCCGAGGGCGCGGGCGCGCTGCATGCGCTCGTGGGTCAGGAGGCGCGCGGTCAGCTCCGGCCAGGGCAGCGTCGAGGCGGCGGTGTGGCGGGCGAAGAGGGCGATGGCCAGGAACACGCGCTCGGTGTGGTTCATGCCCGAGATCGGCGCGCGCAGCACCTGGTTGAAGATCAGGTCGGCGCGGTGGTCCGGGTGCAGCCGCGCGCCGAGGTCGGCGAGGCGGCAGGCGGCCTGCAGCAGCACCGGCTCGCGGGCGCCGAACAGCGGCTCCAGCGCGCCGAACGCCGGCGCCAGCCAGGCCTCGATCGCCGCGCCCAGCGCCGGGTTGGCGCCCTCGCGGGCCGAGAGCGCCGCGCAGCCTTCGACCAGCGGGTCCTGCGCCTGGCAGCCCGGCGGCATCGCCTCGAACAGCACCCCCTCACGCAGGCCGTAGGCGGAGAGCACCACCCGCTCGGCGCCGAGGTCGTCGACCAGGCCCTCGAGCACCGCGGCGGCGTGCGGCAGCGTCTCCAGGCGGCGCTTGGAGATGCCCTCGATCTTCTCCAGCGAGCGCGGCGACTGGCGGGCGATCACCCGCGCCGCCTCCAGCGCCTCGCGCCGGCCCATCTCGTACTGGTGGACGATCTCCAGCGGATAGTCGCTCATCCGCATGGCCAGCAGGGCGAGGTTGCGCCAGGCGCCGCCGACCGCGTGGAAGACCGGCGTCTGCAGCTTACCCAGGTGCGGCTTCAGGCGGCGATCCACCTGGGCGCGGACGCGGTCGGGATCGAAGCGGCCGGTGTCCTTGAAGGCGAAGGGACCCAGCGGCAGGGTCACGCCCTCGTCGGGCTTGCCCAGCCGGATCAGCTCCAGGCTGGCGCCGCCGAGATCGCCGGCGATGCCGGCCGACTGCGGCGCGCCGGCCAGCACGCCCAGCGCGGCGTAGCGGGCCTCCTCGGCGCCGGTGAGCACCCGCAGGTCCAGCCCGGTCTCGCCGCGCACCCGCCGGCAGAAGGCCGGCCCGTCCTCGGCGTCGCGGACGGCGGCGGTGGCGACCGCGAACACCCGGTCCAGCTGCAGCGCCGCGGCGAGGGCGGCGAAGCGGCGCAGCGCCGCCAGCGCGGCCTCCATGCCCCCGGGCGACAGCCGGCCAGTGTCGGCGATGTCGCGCCCCAGGCCGGCCAGGATCTTCTCGTTGAACACGGTCCAGACCGCGCGGCCCTCGACGCGGTAGACCACCAGACGGACCGAGTTGGAGCCGACGTCGATGACGGCGGCGTCCCAGGCGTCGGCGCTCTTAGCTTCTCGCGCCCACATGGTCGAACGCACGCGGGAGATCCTTCACCTTGTGCCCCCGACCGGAGAGGCTGGGATTGGTCATGAAGTAGTCGTGCGCCGAGAAGGCCCGCTTGCGGTCCCAGCCTGGGGCCCGCTCATAGCGTCCGTCCCCGTCCATGCGCCAGCTTTGGGCCTCGTCGTTCAGATTCGCCACCATGATCTGATCGAGCACCTGCTGGCGCACCGTCGGGTTCTCCACCGGAGTCAGAACCTCCACACGGCGATCCAGGTTGCGCGGCATCCAGTCGGCGGACGAGATGAAGACGCGCGCCTGCTTCGACGGCAAGAGGGCGCCACCCGCGAAGGCGACGATGCGGGCGTGCTCCAGGAAGCGGCCGACGATGCTCTTCACTCGAATGTTATCCGAGAGGCCGCGCACGCCCGGCCTCAGGCAGCAGATGCCGCGCACCACCAGGTCGATCGGCACGCCGGCCTGGCTTGCCGTGTAGAGGGCGTCGATCACCACCGGGTCGACGAGGGCGTTCATCTTCGCCCAGATGCCCGACGGCTTGCCGGCCTTGGCGGCCTCGGCCTCGGCGGCGATCAGGCTCAGCAGGTCGGCCTTCAGGGTGATCGGCGAATAGGACAGCTTCTCCATCTCGCCGGGCAGGGCGTAGCCGGTGATGTAGTTGAAGATGCGGGCCGAATCGCGGGCCATCGCCGGGTCGGTGGTGAACAGCGACAGGTCGGTGTAGATGCGCGCGGTGACCGGGTGGTAGTTGCCGGTGCCGTAGTGGCAGTAGCTGCGTAAGCCGTCGCCCTCGCGCCGCACCACCACCGACAGCTTCGCGTGGGTCTTGTACTCGACGAAGCCGAACACCACGAGCACGCCGGCCCGCTCCAGGTCGCGGGCCCACTTCAGGTTGGCCTCCTCGTCGAACCGCGCCTTGATCTCCACGAGGGCGGTGACGTTCTTGCCGTTCTCCGCCGCCTCGATCAGCGCCGCGACGATCGGGCTGTCCTTCGAGGTGCGGTAGAGCGTCTGCTTGATGGCGATGACATTGGGATCCTGCGCCGCCTGCCGCAGGAACTGCACCACCACGTCGAAGCTCTCGAACGGATGGTGGACCAGGATGTCCTTCTCGCGGATGGCGGCGAAGCAGTCGCCCCCATGGTCGCGGATGCGCTCGGGGAAGCGCGGCGCGAAGGGCGGGAACTTCAGGTCCGGCAGGTCGGGCGGGATCAGCTGGCCCAGTTGGGCGAGGCCGAGCTTGCCGTCGACGGTGACCACGTCGCGCGGCTCCGCCTGCAGGCCCTCCAGGATGAAGGCGCGCAGGTCGTCCGGCATCGAGGCCTGGATCTTCACCCGCACCACCGAGCCCAGCCGCCGCCGCTTCAGCCGCGCCTCGAACTCGCGGACCAGGTCCTCGGCCTCCTCCTCGATCTCCACGTCGCTGTCGCGGATCAGCCGGAACAGCCCCTGGCCCAGCACCTCGCAGCCGGGAAACAGCCGGTCGAGGAACAGGATTAGGAAGCTCTCCAGCGCGAAGAAGCGCCGCGCCGGCTTGCGCCGGCCGTTGGTCGACGGCGGCAGCTCCCAGAACCGCTCCACCTGGGTCGGCACCGGCACCAGCGCGTAAAGCTCACGGCCGTCGGAGATGCGCTTCAGCTTCAGCGCCAGCGAGAAGCCCAGGTTGGGGATGAAGGGGAAGGGGTGGGCCGGGTCGATCGCCAGCGGCGTCAGCACCGGGAAGATGCGGGTCTGGAAGATTTCCGCCACCGCGGGGCGGTCGGCGGCGGTGATGTCCTTGGCGTCGAGCAGCACCAGGCCCGCGCCGGCCATCTCGGCCCTGACGCCGCGCCAGATGCGCTGCTGCGCCAGCATCACCTGGTTGGCGGTGGCGTTGACCTCCACCAGCTGCTCGCCGGGGGTCATCCCGTCCTGCGACAGCACGCGCACGCCCTCGGTCACCTGCGCCTTCAGGCCGGCGACGCGGACCATGTAGAACTCGTCGAGGATGTCGGCCGAGATCGACAGGAAGCGCAGCCGCTCCAGCAGCGGGTGGCGCGGGTTCTCGGCCTCCTCCAGCACCCGCTGGTTGAGGCTGAGCCAGGAGACCTCGCGGTTGATGAACCGGTCCGGCGATTTCATCAGCGCCGCGACCTCGGCCGCGCTGGCCGGCGCAGGCGCGCGCGCGACGTCCACGGGGATGGGCGCGGTCGATAGGGCCTGGTCGTCCAAGGCGCCGCTCACGGATCAGAACTGGGAACGCCATGGCTTCTGGCGCCGAAACCGGTCAATAACAAGATATCACTCGAAGAGGTCAAGAGTCCCGGCGTCGGCTTCAAGAATCTGCCGGGCCAGCGTGCGGGTGATTTCCCGTTCTTCAGCATCCGCAGCCTCGTCGAGACGGTTGACGATCTCGCGCGCCATTCGCACAGACCGTTCGATGCGCCGCATCAGATAAGGATAGACATCCTCGGCCGGCTTTATATTCCGTTCCCTGAAGAATTTGCGCAGCACGCCCTCCAGCACCACGTCGTCCGGCTCGCCGATCTCGGCGACCGGCAGCGCGTTGAGGCGCGAGCGCAGGTCGGGCAGCGCCGCCGGCCAGCCGCGCGGGTGGCTGCGCGAGGTCAGCAGCAGGCCGCCGCCGGCGCCGGCCATGTTGATCAGGTGGAACAGGGTGTCGTCGTCGGCCTGCTCGGCGTCCTCCAGCAGCACCGGCGCGCCGTAGGCGGCAGATACGTCGCTGCAGCCCGCCCGCAGCACCTTGGCCTTCGCCCGCGCCGCCCAGCCCATGGCCAGGTGGCTCTTGCCGGAGCCTTCGGGGCCGACCAGCGTCAGGCAGCCGCCATGCCACGCCGGCCAGGCGTCCAGGGCCTGCAAGGCTTCGCGATTGGTCTCGGAATGGACGAAGTCCGCCCGGGCGTACGAAGCCGGCCGCCTAAGTTTCAACCGCAGTTGGCGCGCCAATAATCCTCGACCCGACTGCACTGGACCCAATGAGCGGCATATAGTGACTTTGCGGTGCAACGTCGATGCTGCGCCCGCAACTATCGTCCGCCGGCGGATATCGCCGCCTTTGCCTTGATCTCAGCCTGCTCGGCGAGGCTCTTGCGCCGGCGCAGCTCGCTCACCGGATGCGAGAGCCCGTCGAGCACCTCCAGGGTGGCGGCGTAGCCGGCGGCGACGCAGGGGTCGTAGGCCTTCCAGTCGCGGATCTCGATGTTGTCGACGATCGGCAGCACCAGGACGTCGGTCGCCTGGTGCTGCAGCGCCAGCTCCGGGCCGGCGCGCACGGTGGCCGCTCGCATCAGCACCGAGACGATCGGCGGCCCGCGCCGCCACTCGCCCGACAGCAGCCAGCGCCACACCGACGGCGGGTGCTCGACGTCGGCGGCCTCGATGCTGCGGCCGCGTCCGACGTCGACGCCGACGATCGGTCCCAGCTGGATCGAGCGCATCACGTCGGCCGGGAAGTTCTTCACCACCGCGCCGTCGACCAGCACGTCGTTGCCGGAGGTGACCGGCGGCAGCACGCCGGGCAGCGAGATCGACGCCCGCAGCGCCTCGCGCACCAGGCCGGAGCGGTGCAGCTGGTAGGCGCCGGCGGTGAGGTTGGCGGAGACGCAGAAGAACGGCAGCCACAGGTCGGCGATGCAGCGGTCGCCGAAATGCTCGGTCAGCCGCTCGCGCACCTTCTCGCCGTGGGTCATGGCGATCATCGGGAAGGCGATGTCGTCGAGCGGACTGGAGGTGACGAAGGCCTTGCGGATGCGCTGGTCCATCTCGGCGTCGTCCCAGCCCATGGCGAGCCCGGCCCCGACGATGCCGCCCATCGAGACGCCGCCGACGAAGTCGATCGGCACGCCGCGCTCGTGCAGGGCCCGCACCGCGCCGACGTGGGCATAGGCGCGCGCGCCGCCGCCGGAGAGCACCAGGCCGACGGACTGGCCGGTCAGCACCCGCGCCAGGCGCTCGACGTCGGCGCTCGAGCCGGCGCGCATGTGGAACAGCCGCGCCGGCCGCATGGTCGCCGCCCAGGCTTCCGAGCCGCGCGGCGAGGCGAGGTCGCCGGGATGCAGCAGGATCAGGTCGACCAGCTGCTGGTCCTGCAAGGGATCGGCGGCGACGGCCTCCGGCAGCGCCGGTGGCGGCGTCTCGGCCCCGTTCCCCACCCGGAACAGCCGGTCGCCCTGGCGGGACACCAGCGCCTTCCAGGAGATCTCGTCGGCGTCGGCGACGTAGAGCACGAAGTCGTGGTCGCGCTCGACGTTGGAGAACCATTCGGTGGGCGCCTGCAGCGCCTCGCCGCCGACGATGGTGACGCGGTAACCGAGCCGGCCGATGCGCGCGGCGATCTCGGCGGCGACGGGACGCACCCGCACGCTCTCGGCGACGCCGATGAAGCCGAACACCGACGGCTCGCCCAGCACCCCGCCCTGGGCGCTCTGGCGGGTGCGCAGGATCATCAGCCGAGCCAGCTCGGTCATCACCTTCGGGTCGGCCTCGACCGCCTCGAAGAACTCGTCGCGCGACAGCGACAGCACCTCGGAATCGCGCAGCGCGGTGACGGTCGCCGAATGCGGCGCGCCCGCGACCAGCGCCATCTCGCCGGCCGGCTCGCCGGGCCGGATCACCCCCAGGAACTGGGTCTCGTGGCCCTCTTCGCGGCGGAAGGCGCCGAGCCGGCCGGCGCGCAGCAGGTAGAAGCGGTCCGCCTCCTCGCCCGACTCGTAGAGCGACGCGCCGCCCGGCAGCGAGAACCAGACCGCGCGGCCGGACGCCACCTCCCTGGCGAACAGCCGGGTGAGGGCGGAATCGGGCAGCGAGTCGGTGAGCAACGCCACGCCGCCAGATTAGCCGCGCGAGTGAGTCTTGACGATTGGCCTGGCGCAGCGTCCTGGGCGGGCATGGAAGTGGGGGCGATCGAGATCCGGCCGGCGCGGCGCTCGGAGGCGCTGGCGGTGGCGCGCGTGCACGTCGCCGCCGACCGCGAGACCTATACGCCGATCTTCGGCGCCGCCTTCGAGGAGGTCCCGCTCGCCGAGTCGCTGGCGCGTTGGGAGACGGCGCTGGCGGCCGGCCAGATTTTGCTGGTCGCGGCCGAGGGCGAGGCGATCGTCGGCTTCACCCACGCCGACGACGCCTGGATGAGCTCGCTCTACCTGCTGGCCACCCACCATCGCCGCGGCCTCGGCGCGGCGCTGCTGGCGGCGCTGTGCGAGCGGCTACGGACGGGTGGCATCGAGGAGGTCGGCTTCAAGTGCGTGGTCGGCAACCACCGCGCGCTCGCCTTCTATGCGGCGATGGGCGCCTGCCGGCTGGGGCGCGAGACCGCGGGCCAGGACGACAAGACGTGGGAAGAGTGCGTCCTGTCGCTCGCCACCGACCAGCCGGCGGCTTCCCGACGCGGGTGACGGCGGTGTATCGGTGCGCGATGCCCCGGCTCAAGACCGCCATCGACCCGTTGAGCGAGAGCTTCGCCCGCAACGCCGAGCTGAACCGCGCGCTGGCCGCGACGCTGCGCCAGCGCGTCGCCGCGGCGGCGCTCGGCGGCCCCGAGGCCTCGCGGCGGCGCCATACCGAGCGCGGCAAGCTGCTGCCGCGGCAGCGGGTCGAGCGGCTGCTCGACATCGGCTCGCCGTTCCTGGAGGTCGGCCAGCTGACCGGCTACGGCCTCTATGACGGCGAGGCGCCCGGCGCCGGCCTGATCTGCGGCGTCGGCCGGGTGCGCGGCCGCGAGACCATGATCCTCGCCAACGACGCCACGGTGAAGGGCGGCGCCTACTTCCCGCTGACGGTGAAGAAGCACCTGCGCGCCCAGGAGATCGCGCTGCAGAACCGGCTGCCGTGCGTCTACCTGGTCGACAGCGGCGGCGCGAACCTGCCGCACCAGGCCGAGGTGTTCCCCGACCGCGACCACTTCGGCCGCATCTTCTTCAACCAGGCGCGGATGAGCGGCGAGGGGATCGCCCAGATCGCCTGCGTGATGGGCTCCTGCACCGCCGGCGGCGCCTACGTGCCGGCGATGAGCGACGAGACGGTCATCGTCAGAGGGCAGGGGACGATATTCCTGGGCGGCCCGCCGCTGGTGAAGGCCGCCACCGGCGAGGTGATCACCGCCGAGGAGCTGGGCGGCGCCGACACCCACGCCCGCAAGTCCGGCGTGGTCGACCACGTGGCCGCCGACGACACCCACGCGCTGGAGATCGTCCGCCAGATCGTCAGCCACCTGGGCGCCCGGGCCGCTTCGCCGATCCTGCCGGCCGAGCCGGCGGCGCCCGCCTACGATCCCGAGGAGCTTTACGGGATCATCCCGCCGGACGTGCGCGCGCCCTACGAGGTGCGCGAGGTGATCGCCCGGCTGGTCGACGGCTCCGAGTTCGACGAGTTCAAGGCGCTCTACGGGACCACCCTGGTCTGCGGCTTCGCCCGCATCTGGGGCTATCCGGTGGCGATCCTGGCCAACAACGGGGTGCTGTTCTCCGAGAGCGCGCTGAAGGGCGCGCACTTCATCGAGCTGGCCTGCCAGCGCGGCATTCCGCTGCTTTTCCTGCAGAACATCTCCGGCTTCATGGTCGGCGGCCGCTACGAGGCTGGCGGCATCGCCAAGGACGGCGCCAAGCTGGTCACGGCCGTCGCCTCGGCCGAGGTGCCGAAGCTCACCGTGCTGATCGGCGGCTCGTTCGGGGCCGGCAACTACGGCATGTGCGGGCGCGCCTATTCCCCGCGCTTCCTGTTCACCTGGCCCAACAGCCGCATCAGCGTGATGGGCGGCGAGCAGGCCGCCAGCGTCCTGGCCACCATTCGCCGCGACGGCCTGGAGGCGCGCGGCCAGAGCTGGCCCTCCGCCGACGAGGAGGCGTTCAAGGCGCCGATCCGCGCCAGCTACGAGACCGAAGGCGATCCCTACTTCGCCACCGCCCGCCTCTGGGACGACGGCATCATCGATCCGGCCCAGACCCGCGACGTGCTGGGCCTCGCCATCGCCGCGTCCCTCAACGCCCCCATCCCGCCGACGCGCTTTGGCGTCTTCCGGATGTGAACGTGAATCTCAGCCCGACAGCTTTTGGGGCACTCATAGGGCTAGTCGGCGTCGCGGCTGGCATTCTCGTTAGAGATGTCGCCGCGCCCTTCTTGGCTTGGCTCAATCGCTCATCCACCGCCAGGAAAGAAGCTGTCGAGAGGTATGCACAACCTTTCGCTACTTCAGTTGAAACGATGTTCTGGCGTCTAGACGAAATGCTAGTGAAGCGGAGATTCAGTTATCTAATTCGTGAGAATCGGATTCGGGCATTTCAGGTTTATAAATTTGAGAGTTCCATCTACCGAATAGCGGCACTCTTGGGATGGATCTGGGCTCTTAACGAGGAACATTCGCTACTGCTGGAGAAAAACTCCAGGAAAACCGACTCATTTGTCTCCTTGGCCGAGCTGATCGCTGCCGCGTTAGCGGACGGGATGCACGTCGAGGAATGGAAGGTTCAACAACTCTGCGAGCTATGGCGAATTGATTTGCCTGCGGAGCAAGCGCTTGGTGCGGCAGGCTCCGACGTAGAAGACATACTTGATGCAGCGACCTTCCAAGCAGGCAGTCGCAAGGCGCTAACGGAGTTGGATCATCAAGCTCGTTTTGACCTTCTAGCCAAGGTCCGCGCGCGGATAGAGCGCGCGTCCCCGCGTGCCTCCTTGAATCGCGCCGATCTTTTGACCTCTAGCGCGTCGGCGCTTGAGATACTTGGCGCTCGGCAAGCTTGGGTATTTCGTGACTGGCAAAGGGCGATCGGCGAAGTGATGACCCGACGCACAACGGGGAACTCTGCGCGGCTGTTCGACGTGATCGGGTTCGCGGAGTTCAGCTCGCTGCGGGAGGCGAAGAACCCTTGGCTTCTCCATCTCGAGGAGGTCATCGGCGACGTGGATTTCGACTCGTCGGCACCTGACTTCCGTCGTAGCCAGCTCGAGAAGCTTCACGGGGCGGTGGCGCGCACTCTCGTGCGACTTCAACGTCTGAGATTGAAACAAAAGTGTGTCAGCCCGAACGCTGCAATGGCCGCGAAGGTGACTGTGCAACGCTATCAGCAGGTGATTCATGCCTAATCCCATCGCCGATCCCTTCGTCGAAGTGCCCGACACCGACGCCACCTCCGACCTCGTGACCATCGAGGCGACGCCGGAGGGCGTGGTCACGGTGACGATGAACCGGGCGGCCAAGAAGAACGCCTTCAACGCCGAGCTGATCGGGGCGCTGCGCGAGGCGTTCGAAACGCTGAAGGACCAGGCGGCGCTGCGGGCGGTGTTCCTGCGCGGCGCCGGCGGGACCTTCTCCGCCGGCGCGGACCTGGAGTGGATGCGCGACGCCGTCGACCAGGTCGAGGAGGACAACCGCGAGGACGCCATGCAGATGGCGATCATGCTGAAGCACCTCTACGACATCCCGGCGCTGACCTGCGCGCTGGTCGAGGGCGGGGCGTTCGGCGGCGGCGTCGGGCTGGCGGCGGCCTGCGACATGACCATCGCCGTCCAGGGCGCGCGGTTCGCCTTCTCCGAGGTCAAGCTCGGGCTGATCGCAGCGACCATCAGCCCCTACGTGGTGGCGGCGGTCGGCCCCAGGCGGGCGCGGCGGCTGTTCGCCACCGGCGAGGTGTTCGGCGCGGACGACGCCCGCGCCTTCGGCCTGGTCGACGAGGTCGTCGCCGACGCCGCGGCGCTGGCGGCCGCCCAGGAGCGGATCGGCAAGGGCCAGCTCGCCTGCGCGCCCGGCGCGGTCGCCGAGTCGAAGCGGCTGGTGAGCGAGGTCGTGGACCGACCGATCGACCACGGCCTGATGCGCCACACCGCCCACCGCATCGCCGCCCAGCGCGTCGGCGACGAGGGGCAGGCCGGCGTCAGGGCATTCCTCGACGGCAAGAAGGCGCCGTGGGCCGAATAGGACCGGAAGCGGGGCGATGGCGCGGGAGATCGAAGCGGGCGCGGCGTGGGGCGTCGCGAGCTTGTTCCGGCGCCGGCCGAAGCACGCCCTGCCGCTGGGCGAGCCCTGTCCGAACTGCGCGACGGCGCTGCAGGGACCGTGGTGCCACGCGTGCGGCCAGGCGGGCGAGGAGTTCCACCGCTCGCTGTTCCGCCTGGCCGGCGAGGCGCTTGAGGGCGTCATCGACGTCGACGGCCGGCTCTGGCAGACGCTGCCGGACCTGATCCTCAATCCCGCGCGCCTGACCCGGCGCTATCTCGACGGTCACCGGGCGCCGCAGGCGCCGCCGTTCCGGACCTTCCTGATCGTCGTCGTGCTGGTGTTCCTCACCGCCGGGCTGGGAGCCCAGGCCGCGCCCAAGTGGAATCTATCGGACA
Source organism: Caulobacteraceae bacterium (assembly GCA_036490095.1). Lineage (GTDB taxonomy): Bacteria > Pseudomonadota > Alphaproteobacteria > Caulobacterales > Caulobacteraceae > Acaudatibacter. The sequence continues at coordinate 13,568 of DASXEN010000069.1, read as the reverse complement.
GCGGCGCCGGCCTGAAGAGCAGCCAGGGCGTCAGCGTCAACATCGTCGGCCAGGGCAACGCCAAGATCGGCAAGTGGCTGTCGGACCGGCTGATCGTCGCCTCGAAGCACCCGGAAGCATTCCAGGCCGAGTTGAACACCTGGGCCCAGAGGCTGGTGTTTCTCGCCCTGCCGATCAGCGCGCTGCTGCTCGGTCTGGTGTTCTTCTGGAAGCGCGGCGTCTTCATGTTCGACCACCTGATCTTCAGCATGCACTCGCTGTCGTTCCAGGGGTTGCTGCTGTCGGCGATCCTGGTCGGCGTGCAGGTCAGCGGCTGGTTTGGTCTGCTGGCGATCGCCTCGCCGATCCACCTCTTCGTCCACCTGAAGGGGACCTACGGCATCGGCGTGGTCGGCACGCTGGCGCGGATGCTGCTGCTGCTGGTCGGCTCGCTGATCGCCTCGGTCGGGTTCATGACCGTCCTCTTCTTCATCGGCCTCTACGAGGTGTCGACGTGATCGGTTCCGTGCTCATCGCCAACCGCGGGGAGATCGCCCGGCGGATCATGCGCACGGCCCGGCGGCTTGGGGTGGGCACGGTGGCGGTCTTCTCGGAGGCCGACGCCGGCTCGCCGCACGTGCAGGAGGCCGACGCCGCGGTGCTGATCGGCCCGCCGCCGGTGCGCGAAAGCTACCTGCGCGCCGACGCCATCCTCGAAGCCGCGCGCCGCACCGGCGCGGAGGCGATCCACCCGGGCTACGGCTTCCTCTCGGAGAACGCCGACTTCGCCGAGGCGGTGATGGCCGCCGGCCTGGTCTGGGTCGGGCCGCCGCCGGCGGCGATCCGGGCGATGGGGCTGAAGGACGCGGCCAAGCGGCTGATGGCCGCCGCCGGCGTGCCGACCACGCCCGGCTACCTCGGCGACGACCAGTCCGCGGCCGTGCTCGCCCGCGAGGCGGCGCAGATCGGCTTTCCGGTGCTGATCAAGGCGGTGGCCGGCGGCGGCGGCAAGGGCATGCGCCGCGTCGACCGGGCCGAGGACTTCGCCGCGGCCCTGGAGGCGGCGCGGCGCGAGGCGGCCTCGGCGTTTGGCGACGACCGGGTGCTGCTGGAGCGCTACGTCACCCGGCCGCGGCACATCGAGGTGCAGGTGTTCGGCGACACGCACGGCGCCGTCGTCCACCTCTTCGAGCGCGACTGCTCGCTGCAGCGCCGCCACCAGAAGGTGATCGAGGAGGCTCCGGCCCCGGGCATGGACGCTGCCACCCGCGAGGCGCTCTGCGCCGCGGCGGTGCAGGCGGCCAAGGCCGTGGACTATGTGAACGCCGGCACTATCGAGTTCATCGCCGACGCCTCGCAGGGCCTGCGCGCCGACCGCATCTGGTTCATGGAGATGAACACCCGGCTGCAGGTCGAGCATCCGGTCACCGAGGCCGTCACCGGCCTCGACCTGGTCGAATGGCAGCTGCGCGTCGCCTCCGGCGAGCCGCTGCCGCTGACGCAGGGCGAGATCGAGCTCGCCGGCCACGCCATCGAGGCGCGGCTCTACGCCGAGGACCCGGCCAAGGGCTTTCTGCCGTCCACCGGCCCGCTCACCGAGCTGTTCGTGCCGGACCTGGCGCGGGTCGACAGCGGCGTTGAGAAGGGCGGCGAGATCAGCGCCTTCTACGACCCGATGATCGCCAAGCTGATCGTCCACCAGCCGACCCGCGAGGACGCGGCGGCCGAGCTGGCCTACGTCTGCGGCGCCATCGAGGTCTGGCCGGTGAAGACCAACGCCGGCTTCCTGGCGCGGCTGCTGGCCGAGCCGGACTTCTGCGCCGGCCAGGTCGACACCGGCTTCATCGAGGGCCGGCTGGAGGCGCTGACCGCCAAGCCGCCGCCCTCGGCGATGCTGAAGATCGAGGCGGCGAGCGCGCTCGCGCCGGTCGGCGACGGCGGGCCCTGGTCCGGCCACGCGCTGGCGGGCTTTCGCCTGTCGGCGCCCGCCGCGCCCTCGCTGCTGCAGGTGGACGGCGAGCTGGTCGAGGCGTCGGTGGATCCCGCCATCGAGCCGGCCTGGAGCGTGCGCGACGGTCAGGTGGCGCTGTTCGAGGGCGGCGAGGCCTACGTCTTCTCGCGGCCGAGGAGCGCGGCCGAAGACGCCGGGCCGGGCGGCGACGGGCGTATCGTCGCGCCGATGCCGGGGCGGATCACCTCGGTCTCGGCGGCGGCCGGCGACGCGGTGAAGACGGGCCAGGCGCTCGTCACCCTGGAGGCGATGAAGATGGAGCACACCCTCACCGCACCGTTCGACGCCGAGGTGCGCGAGGTGAACTGCGCGGTCGGCGACCAGGTGACCGAGGGCCGCGCGCTGGTGGTGCTAGAGCCGAAGGCGTGACGCTGCATCTGATCAAGCTGTGCGTCGGCGCGGCTAACCCGCAGGAGCTGCGCGCCTGGCGGGCGGCGCGCGCGGCGGCCGGGCATCGCCCAATCGTCCATACCCGCCAGACGCCGAAGCGCGCGGCGGAGATCCTGGATGGCGGCTCGCTCTACTGGGTGTTCAAGGGCGTGGTGCTGATCCGCCAGCGGGTGCTGGCGATCGACACGGTGGGGGAGGGGGTGACACGCCGCTGCGAGATCCTGCTCGAGGACCCGCTGGTCGCCACCGCCCCGCACCCGCGCCGCGCCTTCCAGGGCTGGCGGTACCTGGAGCCCAAGGACGCGCCGGCCGACTTCGGCGAAGTCGCTGTCGGCGACCTGCCGCCCGAGCTGGCGCAGAAGCTGCGCGAGGCCGGGGCCTGGTGAGCCGTCACACCGCCCAGTTGTCGATCAGCCGCGCCCTGCCGAGCCGCGCCGCCGCGAAGATGCGGGCCGGCGCGTCGACCGGGCCGGGCCCCAGCCGGCGCAGGTCGTCCGCGCCGCGCACCTCGAAGTAGTCGACCGGGCTGAAACCCGCGCCGTCCAGCGTCGCGCGCCCCTCGGACTCCGCGTCGCTCACCGCCGCGCCGCCCATCAGCGCTTCCGCGGCAGAGCGCAGCGCCTCGTTGAGCCGCGGGGCGACGCCGCGCTCGGCTTCGGTCAGGTAGACGTTGCGCGAAGAGAGGGCGAGGCCGCTGGGCTCGCGGACGATCGGCCCGCCGACGATCTCCACCGGCAGGTCGAGGTCGCGGGCCAGGCGCCGGATCACCAGCAGCTGCTGGAAGTCCTTCTCGCCGAAGATGGCGAGGTCGGGCAGGCACTGGGTGAGGAGCTTGGTCACCACGGTGGCGACGCCGGCGAAGTGGGTGGGCCGCGCCGCGCCCTCCATCGCCGCCGACACGCCCGCGACGGCCACGGTGGTGGCGAAGCCGGGCGGATACATCTCAGCCGGCGTCGGCGCGTAGAGCAGGTCGCAGCCGGCGCCGGCCAGCAGCGCCGCGTCGCGGGCCTCGTCGCGCGGATAGGCCCCGAAGTCCTCGCCGGGCGCGAACTGGGTGGGATTGACGAACAGGCTGGCGACCACGCGGCTCGCCCGCGCCTTGCCGAGCCGCGCCAGCGACAGATGGCCCTCGTGCAGGAAGCCCATGGTAGGGACCAGCGCCACAGTCTCGCCGGCGATGCGCCAGGCGCGCACCCGGTCGCGCAGCGCCGCGACGGTGCGCACGATCGGCAGGCTGGCGGGCGGGGCGACGCTTTGACTCATCAAATCCTCACGGGCGGCGAGGTATGGCGGCGTGGTTGGGGATATGTCCAGCGTCGGCAAGACGCCGCGTTGACGGCGATCCGGCGCGGATGTCCCATCGCTTCGCAGGCGCCGCGAGACGATTCGCGGCGGCGAGGGAAGTGCGAGGAGCCTCGGCATGCGCGTCATCGTGGTCGGCAACGAAAAGGGTGGGGCCGGCAAATCCACCATCGCCACCCACCTGGCGGTCGCCCTGGCGCATGACGGCGCCGGCGTCGCCGTGCTCGACCTCGACCGCCGCCAGCAGTCGACGGCCCACTTCTTCGCCAGCCGCACGCGCTGGATGGCCGCCAACGCCGTCGATCTGCCGATGCCGCTGGCGCTCGGCGACGTGGCTGACGCTGAGGGACTGGACGCGGCGCTGGCCTCGGCCGCGCCCTGTGACTTCCTGGTGATCGACACCCCCGGGGCGGACACCGAGCTGTCGCGGCTGGCGCACCAGCGCGCCGACCTGATCGTCACGCCGATGAACGACAGCTTCGTCGACTTCGACGTGCTGGGCGTCGTCGATCCGGTGACGCTCGACCTGGTCCGCGCCGGCCTCTACGCCGAGACCGTCTGGGAGGCGCGCAAGCTGCGCGCCGCCGACCGCGGCCGCTCGCTCGACTGGGTGGTGCTGCGCAACCGCCTGGCCTCCGCCGATCCGCGCAACCGCCGCCGCGTCGACGAGCGGCTGAAGGCCCTGTCCCGCCGGGTCGGCTTTCGCGTGCTGCACGGGCTCGGCGACCGGGTGATCTTCCGCGAGCTCTATCCCTTCGGCCTCACCGTCGCCGACCTCGGGCCGAAGGTGCGCCCGGTGCCGGTCTCGATCGGCCACATCGCCGCGCGCCAGGAATTGCGGGCGCTGATGGTCGACCTCGGCCTGCTCGCACGGCCGGGCTCGGTGATGGCGGCGGAGTAGCTTAAGACCCACCGATGATTTTCGTCGCGCTTGGCGTGCTCGCGCTGGCGGCGCTGGTCGCCCTCGGGCGCAAGCCGCTGATGGCGCGCGCTCCGGGCCGGCTCGCCGCCCTGGCGATGGCCGCGGCCGCCGTCGTCGCGGCGGCGTGGGACGCCATGCGCGGCGGCTGGATCGGCGGCTCCATCCTCGCCACCGCGGCGCTGTGGCTGCTCACCTCGACGGCGCGTCCCCGCGTGCGGACCGCCGGCATGGGCCGGGCGGAGGCGGCGGCGACGCTGGGGGTGTCCGACGGGGCGGGCCGCGACGAGATCGAGGCGGCCTACCGGCGGCTGATGTTCCGCGTCCATCCCGACCAGGGCGGCGCGCCGGGGCTGGCGGCGCAGCTCAACGCCGCGCGGGCGGTGATGCTGGGATTGGGGCGCTAGAGACGGAAGGGCGCGATCCCCTCACCCTCCCAACCGCTTCGCGGTCGGGCCCCTCCCTCTCCCGATGGGAGAGGTGTAAGCGGCGGGGATCGGACGCCGGCCGCCGATCAGCTCAGCGCTGGTCGGGGACGCAGGGCAGGGCCTTGGCCTGGACCGTGACGCAGGCGCTCCTGGCCTCCGCCTCGGTGAAGCCGGTGAACACCGCGCGGTAGTTGCGGCCCGAGTGGTCGACCTGGCCCTCGTGGTCGTCGAACAGCGACCGGAAGCCGTCGGCCACCTTGTCGACCTGCGCCGTGGCCAGTTTGCCGGAGCGGAAGTCGCCCACCTGCACCGACCAGTTGCGGGGCTGGGCCTGGGCCTGCGGCGCGCCCTGGGCGGCCGGGGCCAGCAGGCCGGCGCGCGGCGTCTCGGCGACGAGGCCGGGGCGGGTGGCGGCGAGCTGGGTGACGCCGGCGTGGCCGAGCGTCACCGGCGCGCCGTGCGCGGCGGCGTTCAGCACCAGATCGATGGCGTCGCTGTCGCCCTGGGCGGTTTGCGGCGCCACCGCGTGCTGCGGAGGCGGCTGCTCGAACAGGTTCTGCGCCACCATGATCGCCTCGCCGCGGCCGCGCCGCTCCTCGACGTCGAAGCCGGTCAGCAGCAGGTCCTCGACGTTGGCGTTGCGCGAGGCGCCGGACGAGCCGCCCAGCACCACGGTGATCAGCCGCCGGCCGTTGCGCACCGCCGAGGCGGCGAGGTTGAAGCCGGCGGCGTTGGTGAAGCCGGTCTTGAAGCCGTCCACGCCGGGCATCCGGCCCAGCAGGCCGTTGTGGTTGTTCATCGTCACGCCGCGGTAGGTGAACTGCTCGGTGCCGAAGTAGTGGTAGTACTGCGGGTAGTCGCGCAGCACGGCGCGGCAGAGGGTGGCGATGTCGCGCGCCGAAGTGACCTGGCGGCTGTCGGGCAGGCCGTTGGCGTTGACGTAGCGCGTGTGGGTCATGCCCAGCTCCTGCGCCTTCATCGTCATCATCGCCGCGAATCGGGATTCGGAGCCGCCGCCGATCTTTTCGGCCAGCGCCACGGCCATGTCGTTGGCCGACTTCACCGCGATGGCGTGCATCGCGTCCTCGACGCTGATGGTGTCGCCGGGCCGCAGCCCCAGCTTGGTCGGCGCCTGCGCGGCCGCGTGGGCCGACACCTCGATCATGTCGCCTTCGTGCAGCTTGCCGGTCGCAAGCGCTTCGAACGCCATGTAGAGCGTCATGATCTTGGTGATCGAGGCGGGGTAGCGCTCCGAGTCGGCCCGCTTCTGGTAGAGGACCTCGCCGGTCGAGGCGTCCATCACGATCGCGGCATAGCGCGGCTCGTCGGCGGGCACGCGCAGGTCGCCGGCGCTGGGAGGCGCGTAGTCCTCATTCTGGGCGAGGGTGGGCGTGGCGACTACGCAGATCGACGCGGCCAGCGTGGCCAGCACGTACGAAAAGCGTCGGGCGGGCTCGTGCATCAGCGGGCTCCGGCGGACGGGATTACTGGAAACGACAAGACTGCCGAGGGCAAGACTCGCCGCAAGCGATGTGCTTAGCATCACTTAACCCGTGTTGCGCCAACGTAAACGCCACTCGGCGAAAGCGTCGCAGCCCTTCACGAAACCTTGCGCGGTCCGTGAACGGCGCCGCTTGATCCGGGGCGCAGCGTTGCCATTGTGCAGTGCACAAAAATCGCTTGACTATTGCAGTGCAGCATGGGATTTCCACCGCGTCGCGCCGAGGTCAGTCCCCCTCCCTCGACGCGTCCCGTACGCAAAGCCCCCCGCTTCCGCCCGTTCCCTCCAAAGGAGAGACCCGCATGGCCGCCAACGGCGCCGAAAACCTCAAGGCCACGGTGGATCAGTTCACCACCGCCGGCAACCAGGCCTTCAAGGAAGGCATCGAGAAGTCGCTGAGCGCGCTGGGCGAAGCCAACGCCCAGTCGAAGAAGAACATGGAAGCGGTCGTCGCCTCGGTGACCGCCGCCACCAAGGGCGCCGAAGCCCTCGGCGCGCAGGCGATGGCCTATTCGAAGCAGGCCATCGAGCATCAGGTCGCCGCGGCCAAGAGCCTCTCCGGCGCCAAGAGCGTGCAGGAAGTGGTCGAGCTGCAGACCGCCTACGCCAAGAGCGCGTTCGAAGCCTATGTCGCCCAGCTGACCAAGGCCTCCGAGACGGTCTCGGCCTCGGTGAAGGAATGCTTCCAGCCGATCAACGAGCGCGTCACCGCGTTCGTCGAGAAGGTGCAGACCGCCCACTAGCGGGCGGCTTCAAGCCAGCTTTCGAAGGCGCGGCCGGGCGAAAGTCCGGCCGCGTTTTTCGTTTGCGCGGGCGGCGGGGCGCGCTAAGCCGTCGCCGATGTCCACGCCAGACCAGCGCCTCGCCGAGCTTGGCCTCACGCTGCCCGAGCCGACGCGTCCGGTCGCCAACTATGTGCCCTACGTGCGCGCGGGCAATCTGCTGCACATCTCCGGCCAGGTCTCTACCGACGCCGCCGGCGGCGTGCGCGGCGTGGTCGGGACTGACGTGAGCCCGGATGAGGCCAGGCGCGCGGCGCGGATCTGCGGCCTCAACCTGATCGCCCAGATCAAGGCGGCGCTGGAAGGCGACCTGACGCGGGTGAAGCGCATCGTGAAGCTGAACGGCTTCGTGCAGGCGGGCGAGGCCTTCTTCGACATACCGCAGGTGGTCAACGGCTGCTCCGACCTGATGGTCGAGGTGTTCGGCGAGGCGGGGCGCCACACGCGCTCGTCCGTGGGCGTCTACCGCCTGCCGCTCAACTTCGCCGTCGAGGTGGACGCCGTGGTGGAGGTCGAGTGAAGGACCGGTTCGGCGAGGCGTGGGAGCGGCTGTTCGCGCCTGCGGTCGCGCACCGGGGGCTATGGAGCAAGGACGGCCCGCCGGAGAACTCGCTGGCGGCGTTCGAGGCGGCCTGCGAGGCCGGCTACGGCATCGAGCTCGACGTGCAACTCAGCTCCGACGGCGAGGCGATGGTCTTCCACGACGGCAAGCTCGCCCGGCTGACCGGGCGGGAAGGGCGCATCGCCGACTACACCGCCGCCGACCTCGGCGAGATCAGGCTCGGCGCCGGCGAAGAGACCATCCCCACCCTGCTGGAGACCCTGGCGCTGGTCGGCCACCGGGCCATGGTCCACATCGAGCTGAAGACGCCGGCCGGCGAGGTGGGCCCGCTGGAGCAGCGGGTGCACGAGGTGATCATCGACCACGCCGGCCCGCTGGCGCTGATCGGCTTCAACCCCTACTCGCACGCCTGGTACGCCGACCGCTTCCCCAACATCCTGCGCGGGCTCGACAGCCATTCCTACCGGCTGCCGGAGGCGGCCCGCATGGCGCCCGAGCAGCGCAAGGCCTACGCGCGGCTGGAGCATGTGGCGATCGCGCGCCCGCACTTCCTGGCGCTGGGGCTCGACATGCTGCCGAGCGCCAGGGGCGACGAATACCGCGCCGAGGGCATGCCCGTCGTCGCCTGGACCACCCGCTCGCCGGCCGAATGGGACAAGGTCAGGGACCACTGCGACAACCACATCTTCGAGGGTTTCGCCGCCTGATGGGTCTCAAGGCGGAGGTCAGCGTCCACCGCCGCATCGCCGAGATCGGGCGGTCGGGCTGGGACGCCTGCGCCGCCGCGCCCGACTACGCCGCCAACCCCTTCGTTTCGTACGACTTCCTCGACATCGCCGAGGAGTCCGGCTGCGCGTCCCCGCGCACCGGCTGGGCGCCGCAGCACCTGGCGGTCCGCGACGAGGCGGGCGAGGTGGCCGCGGTCGCGCCGCTCTACCTGAAGAGCCACAGCCAGGGCGAATACGTCTTCGACCACAGCTGGGCGGACGCCTATGAGCGGGCCGGCGGGCGCTACTATCCGAAGCTGGTCATCGCCTCGCCGTTCTCGCCGGTGACCGGCCCGCGGCTGCTGGTGCGGCCCGACGTCGACCGCGAGACGGGCCGGCGCATGCTGCTCTCCGGCGCCGTCACCCTCTGCGAGCGGATGGACGTCTCGACCCTGGGCGTGAACTTCCCCAGCGAGGACGAGTGGGCGTTCATGGGCGCCGAGGGGCTGCTGCAGCGCCAGAACCAGCAATATCACTGGCTTAACGCCGGATATTCAAGCTTTGACGACTTCCTCGGGGCGCTCTCGTCGGGCCGGCGCAAGACCATCCGGCGCGAGCGGCGCGACGCGGTGGCGGGGCTGGAGGTGGTCGCGCTCACCGGCGACGACCTCACCGAGGAGCACTGGGACGCCTTCTACGCCTTCTACATGGACACCGGCGCGCGCAAGTGGGGGCGGCCATACCTCAACCGCCGCTTCTTCTCGCTGCTGAACGAGCGGATGGCCGACCGGGTGCTGCTGGTGATGGCCCGCCGCGGCGGCCGCTGGATCGCCGGCGCCTTCAACCTGATCGGCGGCGACTGCCTCTACGGCCGCAACTGGGGCTGCCTGGAGGACGTGCCCTTCCTGCACTTCGAGCTCTGCTACTACCAGGCCATCGAGTGGGCCATCGACCACGGCCTCGCCCGCGTCGAAGCCGGCGCGCAGGGCCAGCACAAGATCGCCCGCGGCTACCTGCCCACCGCCGTCTACTCCGCCCACTACATCTCCGACCCGATGCTGGCCAACGCGGTGGCCCGCTTCCTGGAGGAGGAACGGCGCGAGGTGCAGGGCCAGATGGACTGGCTGGCCGAGGAATACTCGCCGTTCAAGGCGGCCTGACACCTCCAAATCTGAGATGAAAGGCGGGTTGCCGGGGATTGGCAGCGCGCCGCAGGCGACGTCTTTAACCGCAGAGGCCGCAGAGAAGGCGCGGAGGGCGCAGAGAGGCTCGTAACCTCCGCGAACTCTGCGCCTTCTCTGCGACCTCCGCGGTAAGAAGCGATGCCTGGCGGCATCCGCCATGCTGGACGGTTTCGTGCTGCGGCCTGCCTGGCTTCAGCGGGATTATGGGGTCAGGAGCGCTCCCACGCGGCTTTCAACAGCGCCTCGATTTCGCCATCCACGTCCGCCGGCGACGCGAGGATCACCTTGGATTTCAGCCGCTCCGACCAGCCTTCGTTCTTCGGGGACGCGAGCCGCGGGCTGGCGTCCGGCGTGACGGCGAGGCCCAGCACCGCCGTCCCGCCCTTCGCCGGCTTCAGCGCCGCGAACTGGAAGGCGCGCGACCAGGCGGTGTAGGCCTTGCGCTGGCCGGCGATCAGGTCCGGCGCGCCCGCCACCGCCCGCTCGACGGCGGCCAGGATTCCGGCGCTGGCGGCGTCGGTCCACAGCGCCGCGCGCAGGGCCGCTTCGTCGTCCCACTGATCGGCGCCCGACAGGGCGTTCAGCACCTGCAGGCCGTGGTTCTGCAGCAGGCCGTAATTGTCCTTCAGCCACTTCAGCTGCGCCCGCTGCCGCGTCTCGGGGCAGGCCTTGGCGATCGCCGTCCACTCGTCCAGCGTCTTGCCGGTGTTGCGCGCCAGGTTGGCCTGCATGGCCTCGAAGTAGCGGCGCTGGCGCTCGGTGAGTGCGGGCATCGGCATGCTTTTGGCTCCCCGGCGACTTTGCTAGGACGATAGCTCCGGAAGCGAGAAGGCGGGAAGGCCATGAGCCTCGACGGCGACTACGATGCTGACAACATCTTCGCCAAGATCGTCCGCGGCGAGGCGCCGGCGGCCAAGGTGTTCGAGGATCACGATACCCTGGCCTTCATGGACGTCTTCCCGCAGGGCCGTGGCCACGTGCTGGTGGTGCACAAGCGCTCGCGGGCCCGCAACCTCATGGAGGTCGACCCGCAGGACCTGCACGCGGTGATGGTCACCGTGCAGCGGGTCGCCCGTGCGGTGCGCGCGGCGCTGCAGCCGGACGGGATCTCCATCGTCCAATCCAACGGCGCCGCGGCGGGGCAGACCGTGTTCCACCTGCATGTCCACGTGATCCCGCGCAAGGCGGGCGCGCCGCTCGGCCATCACGCCGGCGGCGGCATGGCCGACATGGGCGAGCTGGCGCAGTTGGCCGCCGAGATCGCGCGGGAGATCGCGTGAGCCTGACGCTGCGGCTCACCAAGCTCTCCGACGAGCGCCACCGCTTCGAGTTCCACCGCGCCGACGGGACCGGCGAATCCATCGAGCTGGAGACGCGCAGCTTCCTGATCCACGACCTCGTCCACTATGCGGTGGAAAGCGAGGCGGGCCTGAGGGGCTCGTTCTACGGCATCCTGGACAAGATCGGCGGCTACGAGGAGCTCTCGGTGAACGGCGGCGCGGCGCTGGGCGGCGAGATCGCCATCACCGAGCGCGTGGTGGGCGCGCTGCAGGGGGCGCTGGCGCAGGAGAGCCTCGACGCCGAGGCGTTCGTCGAGCGGGTGAGCGAATACCTTGACCTTTTCGAGGAGCGGTCGCCGCGCTGGTTCAGCCCCGCCTTCGTGCTGGCGGTGCGCGAGCGCCTGCGCCAGCTGACCGGCCGCTGGAAGGCGACGCCATTCGGCGAGACGATGGAGCTGACGTTCGCCCCTCCCCCTTGAGGGGAGGGGAACTCCATCGTCAGTCCGCCAGCGCGGGCTCCTGCGGCTCGACTTCCGGCTCGGGGGTGGGCTTGCGGCCGTCGGAGCCCGGCGCGGGCGCGTCGAACTCGAAGGCGAGCTTGCCGTCCTTGAGCACCACCTTGACGTGGCCGCCCTTGGAGAGGCGTCCGAACAGGATGTCGTCGGCCAGCGGCTTCTTGATCTCTTCCTGGATGGTGCGGGCCAGCGGCCGCGCGCCGTAGAGCTCGTCGAAGCCGTTCTTGGCCAGCCAGTCGATGGCGTCCTCGGTGGCCTCGATGGTGACGTGCCGGTCGGCGAGCTGCGCTTCCAGTTGCAGGACGAACTTCTGCACCACCATCCGGATCACCTCCGGCGTCAGCGCCTTGAAGGCGACGATGGCGTCGAGGCGGTTGCGGAACTCCGGCGTGAACAGCTTCTTGATCGCCTCGTCGTCGGCGCCTTCGATCTTGCCGCGGCCGAAGCCGATCGAGTTGCGCTGGGAGTCGGAGGCCCCGGCGTTGGTGGTCATGATCAGGACCACGTTGCGGAAGTCGACCTTCTTGCCGTTGGCGTCGGTGAGGGCGCCGTGGTCCATGACCTGCAGCAGGATGTTGTAGACGTCCTGGTGCGCCTTCTCGATCTCGTCGAGCAGCACCACCGCGTGCGGATGCTGGTCGACGGCGTCGGTGAGCAGGCCGCCCTGGTCGAAGCCGACGTAGCCCGGAGGCGCGCCGATCAGCCGGCTGACCGTGTGCCGCTCCATGTATTCCGACATGTCGAAGCGCAGCAGCTCGATGCCGAGCGTCAGCGCCAGCTGCCGCGCGGTCTCGGTCTTGCCGGTGCCGGTGGGGCCGGAGAACAGGTAGCAGCCGATCGGCTTGTCGCCGTCGCGCAGGCCCGCCCTGGCCATCTTCATGGCCGCGGAGAGCTGGCCGATGGCCTCCTCCTGGCCGAACACGGCGCTGCGCAGGTCGGACTCCAGCTGCTTCAGCGCCTCGGTGTCCGACTTGGAGACCGACTTCGGCGGGATGCGGGCGATCTTGGCGACGACGGTCTCGATCTCCTTGATGCCGAGCGTCTTCTTGCGCTTGCCCTCGGGCAGCAGCATCTGGCTGGCCCCGGCCTCGTCGATGATGTCGATGGCCTTGTCGGGCAGCTTGCGGTCGGTGATGTACTTGGCCGACAGCTCCACCGCGGCCTTGAGCGCCTCGCTGGTGTACTTCAGCTTGTGGAATTCCTCGTAGTAGGTCTTCAGGCCCCGGAGGATCTTGATCGAGTCCTCGATGGTCGGCTCGTTGACGTCGATCTTCTGGAACCGGCGCACCAGGGCGCGGTCCTTCTCGAAGTGCTGGCGGAACTCCTTGTAGGTGGTCGAGCCCATGCAGCGCAGGTTGCCCGACGCCAGCGCCGGCTTCAGCAGGTTGGAGGCGTCCATCGCCCCGCCGCTGGTGGCGCCGGCCCCGATCACCGTGTGGATCTCGTCGATGAACAGGATCGCGTTGTTGTGGTTCTCAAGCTCCTTGATCACCTGCTTGACGCGTTCCTCGAAGTCGCCGCGATAGCGGGTGCCGGCCAGCAGCGCGCCCATGTCGAGGCAGAAGATGGTCGACTTGGCCAACACCTCCGGCACCTGCTTGCCGATGATCTTGCGCGCCAGGCCCTCGGCGATGGCCGTCTTGCCGACGCCGGGGTCGCCCACTAGCAGCGGGTTGTTCTTGGTGCGCCGGCAGAGGATCTGGATGCAGCGCTCGACCTCGTTCATCCGCCCGATCAGCGGGTCGACCTTGCCCTGGCGGGCCTTCTCGTTGAGGTTGACGCAGTAGGCTTCCAGCGCCTCGCCGCCGGTCTTCACCGGGGGCTTCTCGTCGTCGCCCTCGGCGTTCGCGCCCTTGGCCGGACGCGGCTCGGAGGCGCCGGGCTTCTTGGCGATGCCGTGGGCGATGAAGTTGACCGCGTCGTAGCGGGTCATCTCCTGCTGCTGCAGGAAGTAGGCGGCGTGGCTCTCGCGCTCGGAGAAGATCGCCACCAGCACGTTGGCGCCGGT
>DASXEN010000213.1:0-25112 GCA_036490095.1 Caulobacteraceae bacterium | reverse complement strand
ACTCGGAGCTGCGCACCGCGCGGAACTGGGTCTTGCGGATCGGCACCTGCTGACTCTTGTTGGCCGTGGTGCGGACCCGGCAGATGGCCCGGAAGTTGGAGAGCGAGGTGATGCCCTTGATGATCTCCGGCACCCAGTCCACCGGGGCCAGGTAGCCGCCCGTGGTGTCGTCGCCGATCGACAGCGCCTTGTATTCGCCGTCGACGGTGGCCAGCAGCGTCTTCTGCTCGTCGGTGACCGGCAGGTTCAGCAGCATCAGCGCGTTGGCGCGCAGCCAGTCGTTGGCCCGCGACTTGGTGGCGGCGCGGCGCTGGTCGCGGTCGGCGAGCAGGTTGTAGGCGCCGTGTTCGGCGCCCGGCCGGCTCAGCTTCACCATCAGGGCGTCGAGCTGGGTCTTCAGCTCATTGGCCTCTTCCTTGGCCTGGCGGGCCTCGCCGAGCGCGACGGTGTGCGCGGCCTTGATGTCCTCGTACTTGTCGAGCGCGCCGTTCAGGCGCTCGACCTTGTCGACGATCAGCGGGTCGACGGCGCCCTTCTTCTCGATCTCGGCGAGACGGTTGTCGTTCGCCGCCTTGAACTGCTCGAACGCCGTGCCGAGCTCGTTGATGTCTTCCTTGGTGGCCGCTTCCGGCATTGCGGTGCTCCGCGATCAGATGTGGATGGGGGTCAGGCCAGGGCGGCCCGCAAGCGCGCCGCGAGGGCGCGCACGTCGTCCGAGGTCGCCGCGTCGCGCGGCTCCTGATCCGGACCCTCTGCAGCATCGCGCAGCAGGTAGGCTTTGAAGGCCCGGGCGCCCTTGGCGGCGTCCGTGCGCGAGAACCCTTCGTCGCGAAGGGCGGCCTCCAGGCCGCGCATGTCGTCAAAGGCCTGGGCGAAGAGCGGCGAGAAGCTCTTCACGGCCGTGATCCTGGCCATCGGGTTGGCCCCGAAGGTTACCGGCGAGATCTCGTTGAGATGCACCTCGGTGAGCCGGCGCCGCGGATCGCCGGCCTTGGTCGGCCGGGTGAAGCGGCGGGGCATGTAGCCGATCGACTGGTCGGTCAGCTCGCCCGCCTTCATGGCGCCGTAGATTCGCTTGCCGTGCTCGGTGTCGAGGTTGATCAGCTGGCCGCGGGTGGCGAGGCCCTGGGTGTCGGGCGAGAGCGCCGTCCAGCTGCCGATCGGCAGCAGGTCGGTCGGCGTCGCCTGCATGCCGGGCGCGAGGCCGCCGTGGTTGAGCAGCATCTTCGGCATGCGGCCCGTGGCGCGGGCCTTGGCCAGGGTCGCGTCGAACGCGCCCGGCATCATCACGTCGCCGTAGCCGTCGAGGACGTTGAAGACGCTGCCGTAGCCGTCGAACTGGCCAGGCCTGGTCCCGTTCTCCTCGGCGAACTTGAACTCGAACGGCGCGATCTTGGTCTCGAAGCCGAGCGCCGAGAGCCGGGCCTCCGCGTCGCCGGCGGCGTCGATCTTGTCGAGCAGCTCGGCGGCGGCGGCCTCGACGGCGCCCGCGCCCTCGGCGGAGGCGCGCTGCTTCGCGGCGATGACCCCGGCGCGGTAGACCTTCCCGTCCTTGACGACGGGGTACTGCCAATAGGCCCGGGTCTTGTCGGCCGCGGCCGGATCGAGCCCGAGGTGCGCCTCGCCATAGGCGCCCCAGTTGTCGCCGCCCTGGCCGAGCAGCGCGTCGCCGTCCTCGGCCGAGAACGACCAGGGCGACGCGCGGTCGACCTTGCCGGCCGCGATCAGCGAGCGCGCATAGGCCAGCCCGGCCGGGTTCAGATCGGTCATCGATGGGTCCTTCAGGCGCGCCGGTGCGCCGACTCGAGCGCCGCCGCGGCTGGGCGCCTGGCGCAGAGCGCGCCGCCACTGGTGGCGATCGCCAGCGCCAGCCGGCTGGGCGTGGCGAAGAGGAAGCGGCGCAGGTCGCTCATCGGGCGCTCTTGAACTCGGCGTTGAAGAAATCTTCGGGCGTCTCGGCCGGGCGGACCGCCGCCAGCTCGACGTCGTGCGGCAGCAGCAGAATCGGGTGAGCGGACGGGATCGCGGCGCGGAGGGCGTCGCGCAGGCGAAGCGCCGCCTCTTGGGTGAGGCGGCCGTACAGCTGGGCGACGACGATCTCGCCGGGCGAAAGCCGCAGGCGCCGCACGTCGACATCGGTCTCGGCCACGGTCGCCTTCATGCGGTCTGTCTCCGGTCCCGGAAGGTGTGCCGCCAAGTCCAGCGGCCGCGCTGGATATCGACGGCGACGAGACGGGCGCGATGGATGATCGGGCGCACCGGCAGCCACCAGGTCCACGGGTGAAGCTCGAACAGCGTCCAGGAGGGCCCGCGGAGCAGCGTCAGCCGCCGGGTGAAGAAGACGTAGCCCTGACGGATGGGCGTCTTCGGAGCCCAGTAGAGGGTGACGGCGAAGAGCCGATGGCTCTCCCAATCACGGCCAGCGCACAGGGCGACGCTTGGGCGCCAAAACGAACGGCGTTCGCCGCAATCCCACCAGGTGCGCCAGCGGAAGCCGATGATCATGCGTGCCCCGCGGAATAGGCGACGGCGCGGCGCACGCTGGCGTCGACGCGCGAGCTGAACTCGGCGACGGCGCGGTCGTCGGTCGGCAGGCCGCCTTCCTGGTCGAGCCAGCTGCGGACCTCGCCGGCGACGCAGGCCTTGACCCGCTTGGCCAGCGCCTGCTGCTGCGCCTGGCCCTCCGGAGAGTCGGCCGCGGCGTCGGTCTGCGAGCCCATGTTGAGCGGCACCAACGGCTCATCGAGGCCGGCAAGCGGCTGCAAGCCTTCGAAGCGGCGGGCGTCGTTGCGGGTCAGCCAGCCGTTGGTGATGCCGGAGGCGTAGAACTGGGCCCGCGCCATGGTGTCGCCGCGGATCAGCTCGCGGACGTCGAAGCGCACCCGAAGCCCGCTGCGCACGCCCAGCACGTCGCGCCGCAGCACCTGGGCGAAGCGCACCAGCCACGGCATCAGCGTGTAGTTGACGTGGCCCTGGAAGAAGCTCTCGGCCGAGGCGAAGGTGGCCGTCTTGTCCGTGTAGCCCACCATGTGGGGGAAGACCCGGAAGTGGCGGCAGATCTCCTCGACCTGGTAGCGGCGGGTCTCCAGGTGCTGGGCGTCGACGCCCGTCATGGCGAACGGGGTGAAGGTGGCGCCCTTGTCGAGCACCATCATCTTGAAGGCCTGGTCGCGGCTGTAGCCGGCCGAGGCCTCCTTGAGGCGCTCGCGGGCTTCCTCGCCGAGGCTGCCGTCGATCGACAGCAGGCCGCCCGGGCGCGCGCCGTTGGCGAACAGCCGCTCTTGCGCCTCCTCGGTGGCGATGGAGAGGCCGATCGACTCGCGGGCCAGGCGCACGGCGTCCATGCCGAGCACGCCGTCCCAGGAGAGGCCGCGCAGGTGGACGACCTGGCTGGGCAGGAACTCGCCCACCAGGCCGTAGGGGTCCTGCACGCGGTAGACGAGGCCGTAGTTCCTGAGGCGCTCGACCTGGACGAGGTTCCAGGGGACCGGCAGCAGCTCGCGGACCTGGCCCTGGTAGACGTTCTTGACCGCCAGCGCGTTGTTGCACAGCGCCGCGTGGGCCATCATCGTTTCGAACAGCTCGAACGAGGTCATCCAGTCGTTGGGCGCCTGGCAGAGCAGGTCGACCAGCTGGCCTTCGAGAACCTGGGTCTCCGAATTGCTGGCCGCATCGAACCGGGTGATGTGGCGCGGCAGCTGGGCCACGCCCTCGGCCAGCACCCGCGTGCAGCCGAGGACCGTCGAGACCTTCAGCGCCGTGTCGATGTTGACCGACGTGCCGGCCTTCGACGTGGCCTGGCCCATCAGGGCCGCCCAGGTCAGCGCCGAGAAGTCGGTCACCTTGGTGTTCATGCCGGCGAGGTTCGCCGCCATGGTGTCGAAGAGGCCGCTCACCCGGGCTTGCCCCCGGTGGGCGTCTTGGGCGGCGCCGGGCGCGGCCGGGTGAGCACGGTGAAGGCCACCAGCTCCAGGCCGAGGACGATCCAGCCGAGCGGCGGCCACGCCAGGTGAAACCCGAAGGCGATGGCGCCGGCGCCGGCGACGCCGGCGAGGTCGCGGCCGGCGTCGCGGCCGTGCGCCGCGAGCCAGGGCTGCGCCCGCCGGCGCGCACGCTGCAGGGCCGCGCCTAGCTTCATGCGCGCCCTCCGCGTCAGATCATCAGGACCGCGCTGGTCTCGAGGTAGGAGTTGCCGGCGGCGGTCGGGTTGCGGCTCATCAGGTGGTGGGCGCACAAGATCGCGATCAGCACGTCGATCTTGGCCGTGCCGCAGGCCTGCTTGGTGATCAGCACGGCGTTGCCGCGCTGCTCGACCTTGGCGTTGCCGACGTTCCAGTTCAGCAGCGGCGAGCCGCTGTGGTCTGCGCCGCCCTTCTTCAGCCGACGCTCCAGACCCTTGATGTCGCCGTGCAGGCGGTAGCCCTGGGCGACCGGGACCATCTGCTCTTCGGTCAGGCCGCGGCGGTCGAGCTCGTCGACGATGTCGGCGACGCCATGCGGGTCGAGGCCGACGGCGGCAGCCGCGGGCAGCAGGCCCGCATCGCGCACCCTGACGATGATGTCGGCCAGCTCGACGACGTCGTCGCCGGCGACGCGCGGAGGCTCGCCCTCCCCGTCCGCGTCCTCGCTCGGATCCTCGCCCTCGTCTTCGTCGTCGTCGTCGAGCGGCGGTCCGCCGTTGTGGCCGATGATGACGAGGTCGCCGTCCTTGTCGAAATCCTTCAGGCGCTCGGCGATGTCCTTGCGCCGCTCGAGCACGTCGTCGTGGGCCCAGGCCTTGCCCCAGATCAGCCACTTGCCGGTGCCGCGCTCGCGGCCGATCAAAGCGAGGCCGAGCAGGTCGTCGAGGCCGCCGCCGTCGATGCCGGCGACGATCACCTCGGAGCGGGCGATCAGCTCGTCGAGGGTCAGCGACTTGTCGGCGCGGGCCAGCCAGTAGGCTGCGCCGCGCCAGCCGCCGGCGTGCATCGCCAGGCCGATCTGAATGTTGAGGTGCTGGGAGGCCCAGCGCCGCAGCTCCTCCTCGCCCTTCTCGCGGGCGCCTTCGAAGTCCTCGATCAGGCGGTCGATGGTGACCGAGCGGCCGAGGTTGGGGGTGACCATCGGCCAGAGGGCCGGGTCCATCCACTGCTTGTCGTCGGAGGTCTGGACGGCCTCCGGGAACTCGTAGAGCACCGGCAGCATGCGCACGCGCGGGCCGGTGATGCGGCCGTCGCGCACGCCGCGGGCGTATTCCAGCTCGGTCTTGAAGAGGCCGACCGGCTCCGAATCCGACTGGGTCGTGATGATGACCAGCAGCGATTCCGGGTTGGCGAGGAAGCCGCCGCGGATCTGGCCGAACACGTTGGCGGCGCCCTTCAGCAGCGCCAGCACATGCAGCTCGTCGACGATCGCCACCACGGGCTTGGCGCCGGTGAGGATCTTCGCGTCGAAGGTTTTGATCTTGAGCCGCGCCCTCGTCTTGAGGTCGAGGATGGTTTTCGTGTGTTCCTGGGGCAGGAACCGCCGCTGCAGGAACCGGCCCTGCGGATCGTGCTCGGCGTCGGCGTCGATCATGCCGACGGCCTGCTGGAAGCCGGTCTCGGCGATCGCCTGGGTGGGGCCGAGGATGAGCATCTCGGCGCGCGGCCGGACGTTCATCAGCATCGCCGTCAGGCCGATGGCCGCGGCGCCCGTGGTCTTGGAGTTCTTCTTCGGGACGAGGCAGAACACCTCGCCGACGCGGCGGCGCCCCGTGGCCGGGTCGATGGAGCCGAAGATCGCGCGGACGATGTCGCGCTGCCAGTCGCCGGCGGCCTCGGCCATGGTCGGCTGGCCGGGGACGTCGGGGATCCGCAGGCGGTTGAAGATGCCGACCGCGCGGGCGGCCTCGGCTTCGTCGAGCGGCAGCCTGGGGACGAGGGAGCGGCCCTCGCGCAGGCGTTGTTCCCAGTCCGGGCAGGCGAACGACCAGTCGGTCAGTGCACCAGGCCGTCCCATCCGGTGCCCTCGTGCGCGGTCTGGGCTGCGGCGTCGCGCGCGGCCTTCTTGCCGAGCTTGTCGGCGGCCTTGCGCGCGGCCGGCGCGGCGGCCGGCTCGTCATCCTCGGCGGCCAGCTGCTCCAGGCGGCGCATCGCGCCGATCGAGCCGTCGCGCGCCTTGGCCAGCAGCATCACCGCCAGCTCGCCCTTGAGCAGCGACCTCGCGTCGGCCAGCTCCGGCCCGTAGTGCTTCCTCAGCGTCGGCGCCGACAGCCCGACGGCCGCCGAGATCTGCGCCAGCGACCGCTTCGCCACCGTCAACGCCATCACCTGGTCGGCGATGGCCTGGTCACGCTCGTGCCCCGGCCTTCCCTGCCCCTTCCGCCAGGCCGCGGCCGACCCCGAAATTTTCTTCGAACCAGAAAAAAATCCTTGAATGTCTTGGTCCCCGGTCGCGGGCGGCGACCCCCCCGAGGATTTACCCCCCCTACCCCGTGAGGCCGCGGCGCTCTTGGCGCTGCTTCTCGCCGTCATGGTGTGGCTTCCAGAGGCACTGCAGGTTGTCGGGGTCCCAGAACAGGATGGGGTCGCCGCGATGCGGCTTGATGTGGTCGGCGACGAGGAGGGAGGTGTCGGGCTCGAAGGTGTTGCAGCCGCAGCGGCAGGTGTAGCCGTCGCGCTCCAGGACCCAGAGCCGCAGATCCTTCCAGCTCTTGGTCCAGAACCAGCGGCGCCAGGGCTCGAGCACCAGCGAGTGGCCCTCTGAATCGGAGGGCGACGTCAGCCGCGGGGGGAGTGCCTTCAGCCGCGGAGGCAGCGCCTTCAGACGCGCCACACGGCCTCGCCTGCAACGCCGTCGCGCTGCTCCTGGCTAAGCAGGAACCGGCGGAGATCGTCGGCGCGCTCGAACGGCTCGGCGAGCAGCTCCAGGCTTTGGACGGCAGCCGTGGCGGCCGAACTGAACGGGGTGCTGAAGAGCCACCGCACGTCGCCTTGCGGGTGTCTCACGACGCAGCCCTGCAGCTGATCCGCATCGCGCTCGCGCAGGTACGTGGCGACCCAGACGAAGCGGAGCCACGATCCGCACACCTTGGCGGCGATGTCGCTCCCCGCGCTGAGCACCAGCAAGGACGGCGGCCGCAGCGCCCGCGGCAGGTCGATGGCGGCGAGACGCTCGTTGGGGAAGACGTAGGCGTCGCGGTAGCGCTGCATCACTTGGCCGGGATGTACTCGAGCGATGGCGCGCCGAGCTCGATCGAGATCACGTCGTCGAACATGGCCGCGTGCTCGGGCTTCAGCTTCAGCAGCTCGGTGATCGAGGCGCTGGCCTTCCAGGCGATCAGGCGGTCGGCGAGCAGCTGGCCGACGTCGCCGGCCGCCTCGACCAGCTTGGCGATCGCCGGCTCGATCTTGGCCTGGTCGACCTTGGCCGAGCGCTTGACCTCGACCTTCAGCGCCGACTTGTCCTCGTACGTCATCGACGACGTGCCGGCGGTGTCGACCTGCTGCGCGCCGAACTCGGCGATGATCAGCGCGAAGCGCAAGGCGAGCTCGCGCTCCTTCAGCTTCTTCAGCTCGGCCGCGGCCGCCGTCCATTCCTGGATGGCGAGGCGGCGCGCCAGGTCGCGCTTGGTGGGCATCAGCAGCCTGCGAAGGTGTTGTCGTTGGCAGGGCGGCGCGCGGCGAAGTCGCCCATCACGCGGCTCACCGACGCCGGCGTGGCGAACGTCACCGTCACCGGCCGGCGCCGCAGCCGCGCGTCAGCGCCGGCCGGCGTCGCGTGGTAGACCGGCGACGGCTGCACTTCGCCCAGTTCGCCGACCTTGCCGCCCAGGCGGCGCAGGTCGCTGACCAGCTGGCTCTTCTCGGTGTGGAACGCCTCGGGGTCGAGCCGGCGCGGGCATAGCCTTTCGACGCGGGCGGCCAGCGCCTGCAGTTGCGCCTGCGCCTGGCGCGCGGTGAGCGGTGAAGCGGTCAAAGGCCCGACTTTCTGGCGGCGCTCATGGCGAAGCGGTCCGCCTCCTCGATGTAAATCCCGGTCGTCTCGGGTCGGGCGTGGCGCGCGTGGCGCTGCAGCTCGCCCATCGCGGCGCCGCCGCGATGCATGCTGGTGATGCCGCCTCGCCTGAGCGAGTGGCCGGAGAAGGCGGACGGGTCGAGCCCAATGCTGCCCACCGCGGCTTTCACGATATTGGCTATGGCGCGGCCGCTGAGCTGATTGTCATGAACCCGTCCGTGTCGGTCGATCTGACGGAAGATCGGGCCCGACAAGATGTCGGCCGCCGCGATCCAGGCGCGCAGCGCCTCGACCGGACAGCACTGTGTGCCGAAGGGCACGGCGATGACGGCGCCGCGGCCTTCCTGGTCGCCCTTGGACTGGGCGACATGGATCTCCATGCCCTCGCTGACGAACTCGACGCGGATCCGCGCCCACTCATCCAGCGACAGCGCGGCCAGCTCGGAGCGGCGCATCACCGAGGCGAAGCCCACCAGCAGGACCGCTCGATCGCGCGAGCCCACCAGGCTGTCCGGCAACCGCTTCAGCGCCCGCTTCAGGTCGTTGCCGACGAAGCCGCGCTTGCGGCGCGGCGGGCGGCCGTGCCGCCGTCGGATGCCCTTCATCAGGGCCTTCACCTTCGGGTGCCGGCCCGGCTCGGGCAGCGGCTCCGGCTTGGCGCCGCGGCAGACGAAGTTCAGGGCCGACAGGTGGAGCGACAGCGTCGACGCCGCGAGCTGGGGCGCGCGGGCGGTAAGGTAGGCTACGACGATGTCCGCCTCCGCCGGGGAGGCGCGGACGCCGACGCTGTCACACCAGCTCTGGAAGCTCGCGAAGGCTCCCTTGAAAGCGCGCCAGGTGTTCGGAGATACGCCCGCCTGGGCGTACTCGCTCGCGGCTTCCTTGAGCTGGTCCAGGAGGGCGACGTCGCGGCCATCGGCCACGACGAGCGCCGTGTTGGTCATTGGCGAACGCCGTTCGCGTCAGCGCCTTGCAAACCGGGTGACGCGCTCGGTCGTGATGGCCGAGACGTCGTCCAGCCGCAGGTAGTGCGGGAAGCCGACCGAGTGCTCGGCGTTCAGGGAGTGCAGGTCGTTGCCGTGGAAGGTGCACTTCATCACACGACAGAGGAACCGCAACCGTTCGCCGCTCCTCAGGTGCACAGTGACGCGGTGCTTGAACAGCCAATCCCAGAGGTCGAAGCGCATCGGTCCCTCACGAGGCTATCGACGGCTCGGCGGCTACAGACGATCTGAATGGGTATTGGCCGAAGCCGCAGGGCTCCTGATCCCGCCGAAGTCCCGAGCCCTTTTTCTGCGCCCGGAGGCGCGCCGCCGAATGAGTGCGGCGCCAATCCCACCAATGCAGGCCACGGGCTTTGCCGGCGTGACGGCCCGTGGCACGATTGGCCCGAGGCCGGCGACGGTCCATCAGGAGAAAGTCCGATGGTTGTTGAAGGCGCCGAGTGCGTCGCGTCGGCCAGGCGATTGATCGCGGCTGGCTTTCACCCGGTCTCGTTTGAGAGCGCGGGCGCGTCGAACTTCCCGCGGACGATCAAAGTGGTTTGGGAGCACCAAACGATCCGTCAGAAGGGATGGAAGACGGGCGGCAAACCCTGCGCTTCGGGCAGGATCAAGAACCCCAGTTTGACGAGGTGTGGGCGCTGCTGACAGCGGCCATGTGAAGTGTGCGGCGGCCGCTTCAGCCGCCGCTTCGCCCGGCCAAGCCGGGGCAGATGGGCAGGCCTGCAGGCCGCCCTCTCAGAATTCGTCGTCGTCGTTGAAGATCGTCTCGAGGTCGAAGACCGGACGTCGGCCGCGGGCTGGGAACAGCTGATCCTCGCGCTTCGTCAGGCAGTAGATGCCGGCGTGCTTCAGGCTCACAACGCCGATGAACACGTGGCAGAAGAAGAAGCCCCAGCCGAGCCGGCCGAAGGAGCGCACCTGGTGCTGCTCGCCGGGCTTGGCCCAGTCGCGCCACCAGTTGCTCGTGAGCCATTCGCTGAACGGTGTGCCCCAGAAGAAGCGCCGCTCGCGGATCATGGGCTGTCCTGTGTTAGAACGGCGTCGGCAAGGGAGGTCCCAAGTGACGACGCGAAGAGAGTTGTTCGGGCTGCTGGCCGGCGCGGCCGTCGCGCCGTTGATCGACCCGCGGCCCGCGTTCGCGAGCGGCGGCATCATGGCGGAACGCTTGCCGCTGGTGGGCGAGGTTCCTTGCGAGAGCTTCCCGCCCGCCGGCGTGTGGATCATCGAGACGCCGGCGGCAGGGCCCAGCGAATTTATGCTTGTCTGCCGGCACGTCGCGAAGCGCCTCGCCGAGCGCGACCACTACGCGAGGGCCGCGTGAGGATCTGTACCGCCTACGAGGTCCAAGAGCTTCAGTCGGCGAGCCGCGTCATCTCCTACTGGCGCGAGGACACCGGTCGGAGCAGTGAGCAAAACACGCGACTTCCCAGTCGGCGAGGACGTTGCGCTTGCGGCTCTCCTTGAAGCGCTGAAAGCGACCATCCGGGCTGCGGCCCGCTCTAGGAATTGACGCCCGGGGGGCCGGCTGCAAGGGCGCCTGCCAGCTGTCCCGCTACCGGCCACTCACCCCTTTCGGGCGGGCGTCATTCCTGGCTTCCGACAATAGGCACTATCGGAAGTCAGAGCAGCTCGTCTGGACGACGCCCGAGGATCAACAAACCCGGCAGCACCGATTGCTTGCAAAGCGCCGGCGGCATCAGCAGCGCGCGCCTTATGTCGGCCTTCATTGCGTCCAACACGGCATCGAACAACGGCCGCGTCACGCCGTAGTCGACCTGCTGCGTCAATGTCTCGACCTGGAGATCTGCACGGGCGCCGAGCCGTTGCCGCCGCTCCAGCATCAGCTGGTGCTCGTCCGCCCCCTCGCGCGCCAGGCGCCGGGCATCGAAGCCGATGACGACATCGCCGCTGTCGCTCATGGCCAGCCCAAATACACGAACCCCCGGGGGTCGGAGCTCCCGGGGGTTCGCGAATTGCATCTTGGGGTCCCAGGCGCAGAACGCCCGAGTGACGACAGACCTAGACCTCCGTGCGCACGGCCGTCAAGTCCCATGCGCACTCAGCCGGCCGCGCCGGCCTCCGAGCCGTTGTCGTTCATCGACCCGAACGGGCGGTAGTTGTCGTTGGCCACCTTGCGCAGGTGGGCGTCCATCGCGTCGACGTCGTCATAGCCGAGGCGCAGGTTCTCCAGCGTGTGGGCCATTACCTCGCCCTGGCGGTGGCGCTCGGCGACGCCGGTCCTGGCGTAGATCACGTCGCGCCACGGCGGGTGCTCGCCCTTCAGCATCGGGTCGGTGAAGCCGTCGAGCACGCGGCGGTCGCGGCCGCCGATGCGGCCCCGCACCCGCTCCACCCGCCGGCTGGCGTCGACCATCACCTGCGTCACGCCGTCGTGGGCCAGAGCGCCGCCGGCGTCGGCCGCCGGCTCCAGGCGCCAGCCGTCGCTCTCCTTGGCGCCGGCCGCCAGCATCACGTCGCGCACGTAGCGCTGCGAGGCGATGAACTGGTCCTTGGAGACGCCGCCGGCGCGCCAGCAGAGGGTGAAGCCGTCGGCGCGCTCGGCCATGATCACCTTGTCGCGGGGCCCGTCGCGCCCGAGGCGCAGCGTCAGCGACTCGTCTCCGTGCAGCTGCCGCCGCAGCAGTGGCTCGCCGGCTATGCCCCATGTCCCCGGGTCGGCGCGCCGTTGCCGCTCGATCGCCCGGCGCTCGCCCGCGCGGGCCATGATCACCTGCGGATCCGCCGGCGCGCGTCGCTTGCCCGTCTTCGCCAAAAGACAGCCTCCCCCAACGGTGCTTACCGTTAACTCTTATCCACAGCTTGTCCACTGGCGCGACGCGGCGCAGCGCCGCAATCAGGTCAGCTCCATCTCGGGGGCTTCGAGGTCAGGCGGCCGGTCGCGCATCTGGCCATCCTTGAACATGAACAGCGGCTGCTCACCCGCCGGCCCGATCACGATCAGTGCGCCCAGCGCCGAGGTCCGCGTCAGGCCCTCGATGAGCACGCGCCAGTCGTTCGGCCGCGCCGGGTCGTAGAAGCCGATCAGCCGCTCCAGCTCGTCGCCCTCGTGGGTGTGGAAGACGATGCCGACCCGGTCGGGCCGCGCCCGCTTCGGGAACGCGCCCTGCGCCCACAGGCAGACGAACTCGCGGCAGGTCCGCGGCCGGCTGGCGTAGACGCGGCAGCCCCGCGAACAGACGTGCGCGCACTTCACCGCCGGCGGCTTTGGCGGCGACAAGTCCTCGACGCCTAGCAGTGTGCAGCACAGCGTGCAGTCGCCGCAGCGGCGCGCGGCCTTCACCGGCGCGGATCCCGCATAGTCGCCGGCGGCTGTGCTGCAGGATCGCAGCCCTGCTCGGCCTCGCGGGCTTGCAGCCACAGCGCGCGGCGCTCGCGGCGGGCGAAGGCGGCGAAGGCGGCCAGCTGGTCGCGCAGCTCGGCGTCGCCGTCGATCCTGGCCTCGAACGCCCGGTCTTCGGCCTCGCTGGCCCAGCTGCGCATGACGTCGGCCTCTTCGTGGAGCATCTCGGCCACCGTCTTCGGCCGCCAGCCTTCCAACGCGCGCAACAGCGCCAGCCGCGGCGCGACCAGCTCGTCGCAGGCTTTGAGCATCTCGCCCAGCTCGGGGAACCAGTTGCCCTTCCCGCGCCGCTGGATGAAGCGCTGCGCCATCGCGCTCACCACGTCGATCGGGAAGGCCGTCAGGGCGCCGACATAGACGCGCAGCGTCACCTGGACGGTCTCGATCGACTCCGTGCGCCGCGCGCTCACCGCCTGCACCGCGGCCACCTCGCGGCCGACCGCGCCCGGATCGGCCGGCGCCAGATGGCTGCGGATCGCCGCGGCCGCCGCCGCGGCCGCCTCGGCCGACGGCGCGTCGACGTGGGCGACGATGCGCCCGGCGCAGTCGCCATCCAGCGAGACCCGGGTCTCACCGCTGAGCCTCACGGAAATCCCGAGCGAGGACGTCAACCATCGATCCAGGCTCCGATCCACCAGCGCCGGCGTCTGCGGCCCGGCGCTTACGACCAGGTCTTTCAAGGGGAAGCTCCTGTTGCTCAGCGGCGCGCACGCCGGCGAGCCGGCTGTTGCGGGCCGTCAGGATCGGCTCGACGAAGTAGCGGAGGGTGCGGATGGAGCCGGGGTTGAGGTGAGGCAGCCGGGCGCGGATCGCCGGCAGGATGTCCAGGTCCACCTCGCAAGGCGGCCCGTCGCCGCCGTCGGCCAGCCCGAGGATCACCGAGACGTCGCTGAGGCCCGGCGCGGCGCGGTCCCCCAGCGTGGCGAGCAGCAGGGTCAGCAGGCCCTCGGCGCTATGCTGCGCAGGCACGCGCAAATTCGAGCCGTCGCCCGGTGTGGTGTAGTAATCTTCTTCTTCTCTAGTCTCGTCTCCGTGACCAACCGTGACAGGCTCTAGCGGCAGTTGAATCGCCGCGTCCGCCCGCGCCTCGGCCCGCTGCCGCGCCGCCCGCTCCTCCTGCAGCTCCTCCAGCAGCCGCTGGCGCTCCTTGCGGGCATCGGCCGTCGGGTCCTTGGCCTGCCACTTGTCCCAGCCGAGGATACGCACGCCGTCGTGCACGCGGCCGTGCATGGCGTCGAAGATCCGCGTCACGGCGCCCGGCGGCCAGTGCGCGTAGTGGGCCTGCCATTCGTCGGCCCGGAAGCCGCGCAGGTCGCCGCGGTCGTCGACGACCGAGGCCGCCGTCAGCATGGCCATCGCCAAGGTGATCACCCGCTCCTCCGGCTCGCAGGCGCGCACGGCCACCCAGCGCCACACCGGGTCGGTGATGAAGCCCTCCGAAACCTTCAGCCAGCCGAAGCTCATGCGAAGACGCGCTCCCGTTCCAGCAGCGCCGCGTGGGTGGCCCTGACGTGGTCGACCAGTTCCAGCAGCCCGATCTCGATCGCCCGGGCCTTGCGCGGCGTCATGTCGTTGGAGAGCAGCGCCAGGCGCACCAGGCGCTGCAGGCCGGCGGCGGCTTCGACGGTTCCGCAGGCCTCGGCCGTGAGGTCGTCGGGCCGGCTCGCCAGCGGGCAGTCCTCCATCAGCGCCCGGCTGATGATCGGCTTGCCGCATGCAAGTTCGAGTTGATTGACCACGTCGACCGGCAGCGAGGCGCCGGAGGTGTGGTCCTGGCATTCGGCCAGGCGGGTCTTCTTCAAACGGCAGGCGCGCGAGCTCCCGTCCAGCCCGCCGTGCTCGGCGTACAGCTGGTGGGTGAGCTGCGCCAAGAGGCGCGGGTTCACCGGAATTCTCCCAGGCTTTTCCGGCGGACAGGCACACCAATCCGTGCACCCTGATCGACATCAGGGCGGTGCGGACGACGTTAAGCGGGGGAGGCTAGACTGACGCGCAAGCACCCATATGTGCTACGAGCAACATCGCGGCACGCGGGACGACACCCGTGGGAGCCTGGGCATGAGCACCTCCTGCCGCCGTCGCACGCGATCGGTCGGAGGCCCGAAGCCGGGCTTAAGATGGAGACGAAGGGTCGGGCCCGCTGGCGCAGGCGCGGCGGAGCGACATCCTGGGCGCAGCGCCGGCGAAGCCTGACTATTCGCTATGCAGCTTTAACGTCGGCCTTCCGGCCACCAGCGGTCCCGGTCGGGGCGGGCGAGCATCGCGCGCCTGGACCGGGACGGCGCGGCCCGGGC
This sequence comes from Caulobacteraceae bacterium, assembly GCA_036490095.1. Lineage (GTDB taxonomy): Bacteria > Pseudomonadota > Alphaproteobacteria > Caulobacterales > Caulobacteraceae > Acaudatibacter. The sequence continues at coordinate 10,476 of DASXEN010000213.1, read as the reverse complement.
AATCCTCGGGCGCCGCGGCAGGGCCGCAGGCCTAGGGGATGTCCAGGCCGGGTTCCTCACGTTGGCCAGCCCCCGCAGCGGGAGCGGCAAGTCGGTGTCAGGGGACGCACAACGCACGGTCCGGCGCCGCGGCTCATCGGCCGGCGCTCTGGGGCGCATGTGTGTCCCCGCCCCGTCAGCCATGGGCGACGGCTCCGGGCGGCTCGGCCCGCATCAGCGAGCGGATCAGCGCCACCAGCGCGACCAGCGCGGCGCCGCCCGTCTCCTCCATGACGCGCTTGAACCAGCGCACGTCGTCGGCCGACAGTGGCTCGGCGCTGGAGATCACCAGGTCGGTGCGCTCGCCGGCGCCCGGCTGCTCGGCCGCCACCTGGTCGGCGATCCGCGCCAGGCCGTGGCCGATGCGCCGGGCTTCGGCCGGCGTGATGGCGATGTTGGCGCTGAGGTTGATGCGCGCCGTCGCGGCGATGCGCAGGCTGAGCGTCATCGCCCCGTCGGCGGGGTCGATCGCCATGGTCAGCGCCATCGCCTCAGGCGGCGAGGCCCGTCCCAGCCCGACCAGCAGCTCTGCCCAGGGCGCGCCGTCGATCATGGCGCACGCCGATCGTGGAGGGTGGGGAACGCGCGTCGGCGGAGTCCGAGTCCTAGCGGCTCAACTTGGCCGCGGCTGAGGTTCATGGCGGCGCACTCCCGCTCACGCCCCTACCCAAAATCGGGGGGGGGGGGTGACGTGGAAAGCCTAAGCCCCGCAGCCACGCGCGCTTGGCGCAGACCGAGCGGATCCGTCTCGAACCCGCAAAGGGGGCAGTAGCCGTGGCGCAGATCCTCGGGATGCCAGCTCGACCGGCCGCAGGTGGGGCAGACGTAGGGCAGCCCGCCGGCGACGCTCATGGCGCGGCCTGGTCGCGGGAAATCTGGCCGATCAGCGCGGCGGCCTTCGGGCAGGTCTCCGCGGCCGGAACCTGGCCTCCTGACCACGCCTGGATACGCAACGCCAGTCTCAGCGGCATCTCGTCCTTGCCGCTCTCCAGTCGGGAGAAATAGCCCTTGGACCGCAGACCAAGCTCGGTCGCGGCCTCCTGCTGCGTAAGTCCCCGCTGTTTTCGGTACGATTCGAGCTTCATCACGACTCGCGATCGTTTGGATTTTCCAAACGGATGTCAACCAAGCCGGGTTAAGGAAACCTCTCCGGACTGTCGCGGGCAGTCAGGCGATCATCCGGTGATGGGCGTCGTCCAAGAAGAGGACTGGTATCTTCGGGCGTGGCTTGCCCACTTTGGCAAGCGCCAGGCCGCGCTGATCAACGAGCTCGGGTGGGACAAAGCAAAGGCCAGCTTCGTTTGGAACGGCCGCCAGCCCTACAAGCGCAGCCTGGTGAACGAGGTCGCCAGGTGGCTGGGCATCCGGCCGTTCGAGCTGCTGATGCACCCGAGGGACGCGCTAGCGCTGCGCCGGCTGCGTGAGACCGCCGTGATGATCGCCGCCGAGGAAGACGGCGTTCCATGGGAAGGTCCCGACGACGAGCCGACCATGCGACGCGCCGGCGGCCGTTAGGCCCGCTATGGGGCTGCTGATCCTCCTCATCGTCTTCGTGGTCCTGGTCTACATGGCCGCACGAATCGCCTTCGGCGGGGCGAAGCCGCCTCCGTCTCGCCCTCCCCTGCCGCCGCCCGTCGACATACACGAAGAGGTACGGGCCGTGGTCCGCCAGCTGGCCGACGGTGTGCAGGAAGATCGCGAGGAGCTTGCGTCGGCCATGCAGGAGTTCCGCGAGGCTGCAACCGCCGCCCAACGGTCAGCCGCAGCCCTCGCAGCCGCGGCAGCTGAACGGTCGTTCGCCCCGGGCAAGCCCCCAAGGCCGAGCCCGCGAACCGAGCTGCGCCAGGTCCTCGAGCACAAGGCCGCACCGCCGAATCAGTCGGAGCGTCTCGGCTACTGGACGACGCCGCCCGTCCCGATCGTCGAAGACGCGACGATCCTTGCCCGCGTCAGGGCGCTGAATGAGCTCGGCCAGCGCGCCGAGATCTGTTTCACCGGCTGGACCGACGAGGAGAAGGAAGAAATGCGTGCCCAGGCCGAGGCGATCGGCCTCACCTTCCGCCACGACGTCGCCCATCACCTGACGTTCATCTGCGTCGGCAAGACGCCCGGCGCGAAGAAGCTGGAGAAAGCCGCCGAGCAGGGCGTCGCCGTGATCAGCGGCGACCAATTCGACCGCGTGGTCTGCGGCAACGAGGCCAAAGACATACCCTTCTGAGGGTATGGCTTGGATTTTCCAAACTTAGCGACTTGACCTCCAGTTTGGAATAATCAAACTTCCGAATCGGTCCCCCGGGCCGGTTCGGCTGGCGATGTCGTCAAGGGCTTCTAGGACGTAAGCCCTGGAGCCGCCTCGGGGGACGCTTCGCAAGGAGGCGTCCTCAATGCCGGTCTCGCCCACAGCGGCAGCCCACCCCACCCCCGCCGCCCGGCTCGACGCCGCCGCGGCCCTTTGGCTGGCCGAGGCGGCCGCCAGGGCGCAGGCGCTCAGCGCCGACGGCGCCAGCCTCTACATCGCGCTGAAGCCCGACCGCTTCGTCGTCCACGGCGTGCGCGGCGAGCGCTCGGCGATGCGCGAGGCGCTGTTCGCCGCCGCCGAGCCGCTCGACTCCAACCTGCTGGTCGCCGCGGTGATCGCCGTCGCCCACCAGCTGGCGGTCGGCCACACGCCGCCGCGGCCGCGCCGCCTCCCCGCCTGGTCGCGCCCCCCGCGCCGGCTGAGGGCCGTGTCTTGAGCCTGCCCGCCGACGTCATCGAGCAGGCCACCGCCGACAAGGACGGCCGCCGCCTCGCCGCACGGCTGTTCGCCCAATTGGGCCTGGCCGACGGCGCCCTGAGCATCCCGCGGCTGGAGGCAGAGCTGGCCGTCGCGATGGCGCTCAGCGCCGGCGCCGACATCGAGGCGGCCCACCACATGGGCGAGCGTCATTGCCGCGTCTGCGGCTGCACCCAGCTCACCGCCTGCCGCGGCCCTGACGGTCCGTGCGCCTGGGTCCCTGGCGAAGACCTCTGCACCGTCTGCGCCGCCTTTCCGGAGCCGGTATGACCCAGGCCCTCACCAGCCAGGCGCTGACGCACGCCGACATGCTGCGCTGGCTGCGCGAGCGTCCCGGCGGCGCGGCCGCCGGCGAGATCGCCGCGGCGCTGCAGCTGGACCGTTCCAACCTGCGCCGCGACTTAGGCCGCCTGCAGGCCGAGAAGCACCTCGACGTCGAGGGCGACGGCATGTCGGCCAAGGTGGCGCTGGCGGCCCGCGGCCGCGCCGCGCTCGACATCCTCGACGGCCGCGAGCGCCGCGTCGGCGACATCGCCGGCATCCCCTGGCGCCAGATCGGCGCCAACCCGCACAACCCGCGCAAGACCTTCGAGGACATCGAGGAGCTTGCCGACCTCATCGAGGCGAAGGGCCTGCTGCAGAACCTCGTGGTCAACCCGGCGACGCCCGAGCAGCTGGCGGCCGAGCCGGCCTACACCCACTACGTCAACGCCGGCGAGCGCCGCCATCGGGCGATCGGCCTGCTGGTGAAGCTCGGCCGCCGGCCGCCCGACTGGCCGGTGCCCTGCAGCGTCAAGACGCTGGACCAGCTGGCCCAGCGCGAGGTCGCGCTGCTGGAGAACCTAAGCCAACGCGCCCTGCCGGCCATGGACGAGGCGCGCGCCTTCGCCGAGCTGCGCGACGACTTCCAGCTCTCCACCGAACAGATCGCCGACCGCGCCGGCTGCACCCTGCGCAACGTGCAGTACCGCCTGCAGCTGCTGCAGCTGTCCCCCGAGGATCAGGCCGCGGTCGCGGCCAAGACCCTGAAGCTCGAGGACGCCCGCGCCAAGCTGGCCACCCCGCGCGAGCCGAAAGCCGCCGCGCCGCCGGCGCTGGAGGGCGAGGTCGGGCTGTTCGACGAGGACGAGGAAGCCGCTGCGCCCTCTGCTCCCCCGGCGGGGGAGCTGTCGGCGCAGCCGACTGAGGGGGCCTACGGCCTCGGGCGCATTCGCAAACTGCTCGATGCCGACCCGCCGCCGGCGCGCGAGATCCGCGCGGCGCCCGAGCCGCCGGCGCCGGTGATCGTGCAAAAGCCGGTGCTGGCGATCGGCCCGGCGTCGCTGCGCTACGAGGGCGCGATCGACGTGCTGCGCGTCATCGCCGAGCACCCGGGCCAGTCGGTCGGCGCCATGTGGTCGGCTTGCGGCCTCCACGGCATGACCCAGAGCGCCATCCGCCGGCGCATCCGCGGCTTCGAGGGCGACGGCCTGGTCACCGCCTACCCGGGCCGCCTGACCGACGCCGGCAAGGCCCAGCTGGCCGCGATCGACGCCGCCATGGCCGCACCGAAGTCGCCATGGCCGGCGCCGTCCGTCACCCGTGAGGCGGCGATCGCCGCGGCCGAGGGGCGCCTGGCCAAGGCCCGCGACGCCCTGCGCGAGGGCGAGCCGCTCATCACCGACATCCGCCGTGTCGCCCACGCCGAGTGCTGGGCGCCCGCGCCGGCGGCCGACTTCCTGGAGCTGGTGCTGGAGGCGCTGCGCGCATGAGCTGGGGCCCCATCATCCTGCTGGTCTTCGTCGTCATCGTCGTGGCGGCCTTCCTCACCGGCCCGGCCGACCGCGGATGAGCGACGCGGCCGCCATCACCGGCGTCGAGCCCACCCGCGCCGAGCACCTGCAGTGGGCCAAGGCCCGGGCGCTGGCCGCCGTCGACGCCGACCCCGCGCCGCGCAGCCTCTACGAGGCGGCCGCGCAGTTCTACGTCGACCTCTCCAGGCGCCCGGAGACCAGCGTCCACATCTTCGTCGGCGCCCGCGGCATGCGGCTGGGCTGGGCCGGCGAAGCGAACGCCGTTCGCCAATGGATCGAGGGCTTCGAGTGAAGAACAAGCTGGCCGACCTCAACAACCACCTCTTCGCCCAGCTGGAGCGGCTATCCGAAGAGGACATGAGCGCCGAGAAGATCGAGACGGAGGCCAAGCGGGCCGACGCCATCGTCGCGCTGTCGGAGCAGATCCTTCGCGGCGCCGACCTCAACCTCAAGGCCGTGCACATCGTCGCCAACCACGGCGACCGCTTCCGGCCAATGCTGCCGTCACTCGGAAAAAGCTCGGGAGACGCGGAATGAGCAGGGGCGCGCCGATCCGCTACAGCGCCGCCGAGATGGCGTGGCTGGAGGTCAACCGCCTGCTGCCGATCGGCGAATACCATCGCGCGTTCTGCGAAGCCTTCCGACGCACCACTGTCGCCGCGGCGAACCTGCACGCGCTGCGAAAGCGCAAGGGCTGGAGGACCGGCCGCACGGGCCAGTTCGCCAAGGGGGCCGTGCCGGTCAACAAAGGCCGGCGGTGCCCCGACGGGACCGGTGGCCGGCACCCGAACGCGGTGCGCACGCACTTCCGGCCCGGGGCGCGAACGGGCCGGGCCGCCAAGCTCTACAAGCCGATCGGCGCCGAGCGCCTGAGCAAGGGCGGCTATCTGGAGCGGAAGATCCACGACGGCCTGCCGCTGCAATCCCGCTGGCGCGCCGTCCACCTGATCCGCTGGGAGGCGGCCAACGGCCCCGTCCCTGACGGCCACTGCCTGAAGTGCCTGGACGGCCAGCGCGCCAACACCGACCCGGCGAACTGGCTGCCGATCCCGCGCGGGCTGCTGCCGCGCCTCAACGGCGGCCCCGCCAAGTCGTTCATGGCCTACGACGAGGCGTCGCCTGAAGTACGGCCTGCGCTCCTCAGCATCGCCAGGCTCGACCATCGCGCCCGCGCCTCGAGGAAGGCCGCGGCCCGCACGACCGAGAGCGCCAGCTGATGGCCACGGAAACCGCCGGCCAAACCGTCTCGCACGCCGACCTGGTCCGCGCCCGCGCCGCCGGCGAGCTGGCCGCGCTCGGCGAGGAGCTGGTCGAGCTGTCGCACCGCGCCGGCGGCCAGGCCGTGCTGGCCGAGCGCGCCGGCCAGCGCGACGAGAAGCTGAAGCAGGAAGCTCGCTCCGCCGCCTTTCTCGAAGCCGGCACCCGCGTCGTCGAGCTGTCGCGGAGGCTGGGCTGATGCCCCGCCGCATCCCCATCGCCGCCGCGCGGGAGTTGGCCAAGCAGCTCGGGCTTCGCCAGGTGATCCTGCTGGCGTGGGATGGCGAGCGCACCCACGTCGTCACCTACGGCAAGACCGTCGAGGACTGCGACCAGGCCGCGCAGGGCGGCGACAAGCTCAAGGCCGCGTTGGGCTGGCCGGAAAGCCTCAACGCCATCCCCTCGCGGGTGAAGGCGCTGCAGGCCAAGGTCGACCGCCTCGAAGCGGCGATCAGCTGGGCGTTGGGCGAGGGCGACAAGGGCCTGGACCGCAAGGCCTCGGGCCTGTTCGTGCACCTGGCGAAGGCGCTGGAGGCGTGAGCGGGCCGACGCGGCCAGCGCTGCGCTACATGGGCGGCAAGTGGCGGCTGGCGCCGAAGATCATCGAGCACTTTGCGCCGCACCGGACCTACGTCGAGCCGTTCGGCGGCGCCGCCTCGGTGCTGCTGCGCAAGGGGCGCGCCTTCCAGGAGATCTACAACGACCTCGACGGCGAGATCGTCAACCTGTTCCGGGTGCTGCGCGATGCGGCGACGGCGGCCGAGCTGGCGCGCCAGGTGGCGCTGACGCCGTGGGCGCGCGAGGAGTTCGAGCTCAGCTATCATCTGCCGGCCGAGAGCCCGGTGGAGATGGCGCGACGCACCATGGCGCGCAGCTTCATGGGCTTCGGCTCGACAGCCGTGGCGCTGCGCCGGCGCACGGGGTTTCGCGCCGGCAGCGGCCGGAATGGCAAGCATCCGGCCCGCGACTGGATGGGCATGCCGGCGGCGATCGGCGCGCTCGCCGAGCGCCTGGCCGGTGTGGTGATCGAGCATCGGCCGGCGCTGCAGGTGATGGCGGCCAGCGACGATCCCGCCACCCTGATCTACGCCGACCCTCCCTACGTGCATGCCACCCGCAGCCCCAAGCGCATCTTCGGGGAGCTCGAGCACGCCTACGCGCACGAGATGACCGACGCCGACCACCAGGCGCTGCTGGCGTGGCTGGACGGCTGCCTGAGCATGGTGGTGCTGTCCGGCTACCGCTCGCCGCTCTACGACGCGGCGCTGCAGGGCTGGCGGCGCATCGACCTGGCGGCGCTGGCCGACGGCGCGCGGCCTCGCATCGAGTGCCTGTGGCTGAACCGCGCCGCCTGCGCCGGCCTGGGCGACCTGTTCCAGCGCGAGGCGGCTCTCCGCTGGGCGCTGGGCGAGGGCGTTGACGTTCCCTCGGAGCGGCTCGATGCGGCTGTCGCTGACTTCGCCGCGCGCGTCCGGCCGCAACCAGAGTGGTGGCGCAACCGCCTGCGCGAGCTGGCGGGGCTCGACCCGTGACCCGCGCCCAGGCCTTCCACTTCGGCGGGGTGATGATCGACCCGATCGCCTTCGCCAGCCAGGGAAACGCGATCCTCGGCATCCGCGACAGCGGCAAGACCTACACGGCGATGGAGTTGGCCGAGAACCTCTATGAGGCGAGCATCCCGTTCACCGCCTTCGACCCGATCGGCATCTGGCGCTTCCTGCGCGCGCCGGGGCCCGGCAAGGGCGGCCGCGGCTATCCGGTCGTCGTCGCCGGCGGCGCCGAGGGCGACCTGCCGCTGACGCCGGAGTCGGCCCCGGCGATCGTCGAGGCGGCGATGCGGTCGGGCGTCAGCCTGGTGATCGACCTGTTCGACATCAACCTCTCCAAGACCCAGTGGCGGGCCATCGTGCGCGACTCGGTGAAGGCGCTGCTGCACGGCAACCGCGACCACGGCCTGCGCCACGTCTTCCTGGAGGAGGCCGCCGAGTTCATCCCCCAGAAGCCGACCGACTGGCTGGTCTACGCCGAGCTGGAGAAGCTGGCGCGGATGGGCGGCAACTGCGGCCTCGGCTTCACCCTGATCAACCAGCGCTCGCAGGAGGTGGCCAAGGCGATCCTGGAGCTTTGCGACAACGTCTTCCTGCACCGCCAGCGCGGCAAGAACGCCCTGGAGAACCTCGACAAGTGGCTGCTGGCCGCCGGCGAGGCCGAGCGCAAGGCGATCATGGCCTCGCTGCCGGACATGCCGCAGGGCGATTGCTGGGCCTGGCTGGGCGGCGACGATCCCAAGCCGCCGCAGCTGATCCACGTGCCGCCGAAGCGCTCGCTGCATCCGGACCGGCGCCAGCTGCACGGCGCCAACGCCGTGCGCCCCACCCTGCCCGCGGCCGAGGTCGCCGACATCAGCCGCTTCGTCGCGCGGATGAAGCTGGAGCTGCACGCGGCCGAGACGGCCGCGGCCGAGGCGGTGCGCACTCAGCTCGCAAAGCCGCCGGCGCCGATTTCGGCCGAGCAAAAGGCCGAGCTGGGCTGGTTCACCCAATCCGACATCGAGGCGGCCGAGCGGCGCGGCTACGAGCTCGGCCAGGCCGAGGCGGCCGCCAAGTTCGCCGAGGGCCTTCGCACCCTCGCAAGCGGCGCGGAGCTGCTCAAGGCGGCCACGGCCGACCTGCGGGCCGACATCGAGGAATTGGCGTCGCAGCCGACGCGCCCGGCTGTCGCGCCATACCGCTCGCCGCGCGTAGCCCGTGAGGCCGAAGGGCTCCCGGCGCTGGACGTGGTGCTCGCGCCCGCACCGGCGTCGGATGAGGCGGACCGGCCGCGGGCGAGCCGCGCGGCGCTGACGCCGACGCAGCTGACCCTGCTGAAGTCGCTCCGCTGGTGGCGAGCGATGGGCCACCCGGCCGTCAGCCGCCGGCAGCTCGCGGCGATCGCGGGGCTGAAGAACGGCTCAAGCCACCTGCGCGGCCGCCTGGCCGAGCTGTCGGCCGCCGGCCTGGTCGAATACCCGTCGCCCGGCGACGTCGCCTTGACGCCGGCGGGCGCGGACGCAGCGCCGGCGCCGGACATGCAGCACACCCTTGTAGACTCGATCCGCGCCATCCTGACGCCGACGCAGCTGCAGCTGTTCGAGGTCCTGCGCGGGCGGCGGGAGGGCATCAGCCGCGATGATCTGGCAGACGCCGCAGCTCTGACGCCCGGCTCCTCACATCTTCGCGCGCGCCTGGCCGAGCTGTCGGCGCACGAGCTGGTCGAGTACCCGAAGCCGGGCTTTGTCCGGCTGCAGGATTGGGTGGTCGAGCCACAGGGCGGTCGCGCATGAGCGCCTTCGACATCATCCAGCTTGCCTTCGCGCTGGCCGAGCTACGAGCGTGCGCCGAGTACCAGACTTGCGGCGGCTGCGGCTGGGAGGCCGACATGGCGCCGACCTGCCGGCGCTGCGCCCACTGGAGCCAGTGGCTCGGCAGCACCGGCGACTGCCTGGTCTATGCCGACAAGCGCCGCGCCGCGCTGCTTGCCGCCGACGCGGACCCGGCCGCGTGGCCCGTGGTTCCGGCGAGGATGACCGCCAGCGACGACACCTGCGACGACTGGGAGAGCGCCGCGTGAAGCCGCGCCCGCCCGAGCCCGCGCCGAAGCCGCCGCCGTCGCCGGCGGTGCTGGAACTGGCGCGGGCGATCGGGCGCCTGGCGGCGGCCGAGCAGGTGCGGCTTGCGTCGAAGGCGCCGGCGCAGCGATGATCCGGGCGCAGCAGCTATCGGGAGGGCTGATGGCCCGCCGCAAGCGGCCTCGGCCGCCGTCCGTCACCCAGATCGAGATCACGGCGCCGGTGCGCGCCTTCGTCGCCCACATGGTCCCGCCCGACGTGCGGATCGTCAGCCTCGGCTTCACCGGCCCCTACGAGCTGACCGTCGGCTACATCAACTCCGCCGGGGAGCACGTGCTCTGCAAGTGGATCGCAGTCGAAGATCGGATCATGGACTGATGCGCTTCATGTGCCCGTACTGCGGCGCTCTCAAGGACCGCCTGCGACTGGCGGGGGCCATCGATCACGATGGCCCGCCGCTGGCCTTCGTGGTTTGCAACAATTGCTTGGGAACCATCGCGTTCGCGCCGAACGGCGATCCCGCGACAGTGCGTATGGCGACCGACGAAGAGCTGGCGGAGATCGTCGCAACCAAACTCGGGAAGCATTCGTTCGAGCACGCGCTGCTTAAAAGGGCCGGCGCCTGATGCGCGCCGCCCTCTACGCCCGCTACTCGGACGACCTGCAGCGGCCGGCGTCGATCGTCGACCAGGTGGCGCTTTGCCGGCGCGTCGCCGAGCAGATCGGCGCCGAAGTGGTGGAGATCTACACCGACGCGGCGATCAGCGGCTTCGCGTCGGCCAACCGGCCGGGGCTCCTGGCGCTGCTCGAGGCGGCCCATCGGCGCCAGTTCGACGTGGTCATCGCCGAGGCGATCGACCGGCTGTCGCGCGGCGGCTCGGGCGCCTGGTCGATCTACGAGGACATGCAGACGCTCGGCATCGAGATCGTCACGGCCGAGGAGCAGACCGTCGACGAGATGAAGGTCGGCAGCAAGGCGATGTTCAGCGCCATGTTCCTCAAGG
>DASXEN010000207.1:0-10963 GCA_036490095.1 Caulobacteraceae bacterium | reverse complement strand
ACCACCACCGAGGGCATGGGCTTCACCGGCCGCGAGGAAGGTTTGCTGGCCCAGGCCGTGGCGATGGTCGAGCTGCCGGCGTAGTAAGGCCGTTCGCGCCCGCGCCGGCCGCGCTAGTTCAAGGAGCCCCGATGTTTTCGCTCGAGATCGCGACCCTGGCCCGGCTGATCATCGACGACGCCCGCGAGCGCAGCTTGCGCATCGTCACCGCCGAGAGCTGCACCGGCGGCCTGGTGGCCGGCGCGCTCTGCGCCGTCGCCGGCGCCTCGGACGTGTTCGAGCGCGGCTTCGTCTCCTACTCCAACCGCGCCAAGCAGGAGCAGCTCGGCGTCTCCGGCGACCTGATCGCCGACCTCGGCGCGGTCTCCGAGCCAATCGTGCGGATGATGGCCGAGGGCGCGCTGGAGAACAGCCACGCCCACGTCTCGATCGCGGTCACCGGCGTCGCCGGCCCGGGCGGTGGCACGCCGCTGAAGCCGGTCGGCACGGTCCACTTCGCGACCGCGCGCGCCAACCAGTCCGTCTACCACCGCCACGAATTCTTCGAGCTGGAGACCCGCGAGGAGGTCCAGCTGGCCTCGGTGCAGGTGGCGCTGGAGATGCTGCGCGAGCGGCTGCGCTAGCCTAGATCGAAAGCCTCAGGCAAGGCGGACGCCGCAGGCGCTTAGTCCAAACGCGGAGTTCGCAAAGAAGGCGCAGAGGTCGCGGAGGTCTCGTTTCTCTGCGCACTCCGCGCATCCTCCGCGGACTCTGCGTTGAGACTAAAGGCCCGCGGCCTGCTCGGACCGCCAAGCAGGAACGCTTTGGCTAACGCATTGGCCCATACAGCTGCCGCGCCCGGTCCTCGAAGCAGCCGATCAGCCGATTGACCGCGCGGTTGAAGTTGGCGGCCAGCAGGCGGTCGAGCAGGCGGGACTTGAACTCGAAGTCGATCTCGAAGCTGAGCTCCGCGCCCCCAGCCGTCTCGGTGAAGCGCCACTGGTTCTGCAGCCGCCTAAACGGGCCGGAGATCAGGTCGACGCCGATGGTCAGCGCCGGCTCGTCCAGGCGCACCCGCGTGGCGAAGCGCTCGTGGATGATCGAGAAGCCGACCTCAGCCTCGGCGTCGAGCAGGGTGATCCCCTCCCCGTCCGGCCGCCGGTTCCAGGCCCGCAGCCGCGTCACCCAGGGCACGAACTCAGGGTAGCGCTCAACGTCGCCCACCAGGTCGAAGAGCTGGTGGGGCGCGTAGGGCAGCACGCGCGTCAGGCGGTGGCGCAATGCGTCAGGCGGCCCCTGCCAAGGCCCGGCGGGCGGCGCGCAGGCGCTCGAAGGCCTCGCCGGCGTGGTGCGAGGACCGGGTCAGGGGGCTTGCCGCCACCATCAGGAAGCCCTTCGAGTAGGCGACGGTCTCCAGCGCGGCGAACTCCTCGGGGGACCAGAAGCGGTCGATCGGCGCATGCTTGCGCGACGGCTGCAGGTACTGGCCGATGGTGATGAAGTCGACGCCGGCGCAGCGCATGTCGTCCATCACCTGCAGCACCTCGTCCCTGGCCTCGCCCAGGCCCACCATCAGGCCGGACTTGGTGAACTGGTCCGGATCGCGCTCCTTGACCCGCTCCAGCAGCCGCAGCGAGGCGTAGTAGCGCGCGCCGGGGCGGATGGAGTGGTAGAGCCGCGGCACGGTCTCCAGGTTGTGGTTGAAGACGTCGGGCCGGGCGTCGATGGCGATCTCCGCCGCGCCCGCCTTGCGCAGGAAGTCGGGCGTCAGGATCTCGATCGTGGCGGCCGGCGCGGCGGCGCGGATCGCGGCCACCGTCTGCGCGAAATGCCGCGCGCCCCCATCGGCCAGGTCGTCGCGGTCGACCGAGGTGATCACCACGTGCTTCAGCCCCATCTTGGCCACCGCATCTCCGACACGGGAGGGCTCGGTGGGATCGAGGGCCGCCGGCTTGCCGGTGGCGACGTTGCAGAAGCCGCAGGCGCGGGTACAGGTCTCGCCCATGATCATCATGGTGGCGTGGCTCTTCTGCCAGCACTCGCCGATGTTGGGGCAGCCGGCCTCCTCGCAGACGGTGACGAGGCCGTGCTCGCGAACGATCGCCCGCGTCGCGGCGTAGCCCGGCGAGCCTGGCGCGCGCACCCGCAGCCACTCCGGCTTGCGCAGGATCGGCGAATCCGGCCGCGCCTGCTTCTCAGGATGGCGGAGCTGGCGCGCCGTGCGAGGCTCGATGACCACGGTCATGGCCCCTAGATCGTCGGTTCGCGCCTCGCGATCAAGCCGCGGCGTGCGCCCTCCGGACCAGCGTCACACACCGACCATCGGGTTCACGGTGACCAGTTCCGGGAAACGGCTGAAGTCGCGGTCCGATGACCACAACTCGCGCACGCCATGCTGAAGGCAGAGCGCGGCGATGCGAGCATCGTGGACCCTGCCACCTGCGATCCGGCCCGCGACGAGCAAACGGCGGAGCGACGGCCAATGCGTGGAGCCTTCAGCGAGCAGAACGACATTCGGTGATTGAAGCCAGGCGTCCATCGCGTCCAACGCGACGGCCAGCGGTGACGGCGGCGCGTAGATTCGTGGATGCGTTACGATCGCCAAGAACTCATGCACGCACGGCCATGGGATGGCCCAGGCAGCTTGTCCCTCAGCGAGCGCCACCATCCTGGCCGTCGCGGCGGCATGGAAGGGCGAATCCACGCGATGGGCGTAGACGAGAATATTGGCGTCGACCGCAATCAATCCTCGCGGCCTTCATAGCTGACATCCAGGATATCGGACCAAGCCCGACCACGCATGTCGGGTTGTAGTCCTTGACCCTGGAAGGTGACGGGGCTTGCCCTGAAGGGGGAAGCCGGCTTCGGCCGTGAAAGGATTTCCCTCAAACCTCGCTCGACGACAGCTCGAAGGGTGACCCCTTCATCGGCTGCGGCCCGGCGGGCTTGTTCCAACAGCGCATCCGCGATGTCGATAGTAGTCTTCATGGCAATAGCTATGGGTCCATCAATATGGCCACCCACATAGCGTCACCCTGGTCATTGGTCCACCTGCGACAGCGGCGGCGCGACTTCCTCCAGCGGCTTGCGCTCGGCGTCGACGCCGATGGCGAGCTCGACGATGGCGGCGAACAGCATCAGCCCGCCGCCGATCAGGTAGCCCCAGAGCAGGTTGCCGCGCACGCCGGTGGCGATCTGGGCGCCGAACAGCACCGGGCCGGCGATGCCGCCCAGCCCGTTCCCGAAGGCGTTGAAGATGCCGATGATCATCGCCCGCGTCTCCAGCGGGAAGCTCTCGCTGATGGTCAGGTAGGCCGCGCTGGCCGCCGCCGAGGCAAAGAAGAACACCACGCTCCAGCAGACGGTCAGCTGCCGGGCGTCGACCAGGTGGCGGGCGAACAGCCAGCCGGTGATCGCCAGCAGCACGCCGGAGAGGGCGTAGGTGGCGCCGATCATCACCCGCCGCCCGAGGGTGTCGAACAGCCGCCCCAGCAGCAGCGGCCCCAGCACGTTGCCGGCGGCGAACGGCAGCAGGAACCAGCCGATGTCCTGGTCGGGCACCGCGTAGAACTGCTTCAGGATCAGGCCGTAGGTGAAGAACACGGCGTTGTAGCAGAACGCCTGCGTCGCCAGTAACGTGATGCACAGAAAGGTCCGCTTCGGGTAGCGCAGGATCAGGGAGCGCGCGACTTGCACGTAGCCGGTGCGGCTCTGCGTCCGAAGCGCCATGCGCGGCAGGCCCGAGCGGTCGCGCTCGGGGGCGATGCCGCAGCGTGTCTCGATCTGATCGACGATCCGCTCGCCCTCGGCCGGCTTGCCGTGGGTGATCAGCCAGCGCGGGCTCTCCGGCAGGTAGCGGCGGGCGTAGACGATGACCAGCGCCAGCAATGCGCCGCCGATGAAGGCGAAGCGCCAGCCGAGCGACGGCGCCAGCACGTGCGGGTTCAGCAGCACCACCGAGGCCAGCGAGCCCATCGCCGCCCCGACCCAGAAGCTGCCATGGATGATGATCGACGACTGGCCGCGCCGCCGGGCCGGGATCAACTCGTCGATGGCCGAATCCATCGCCGCGCCCTCGCCGCCGATGCCGGCCGCGGTCAGCGCGCGGAAGATCGCGAAGCTGGCGAAGCTCCAGGAAAGGCCGGTGGCCAGCGTCGCCAGCAGGTAGAGGCCGAGCGTCACGCTGAAGAGCCGCTTGCGGCCAAACCGGTCGGTCAGCCAGCCGAAGCCCAGCGCCCCGATCACGCCGCCCAGCAGGTAGTAGCTGCCGGTCACGCTCAACTGGAAAGGGGTCAGCGCCAGCCCCGCGGCGCTGGTCAGCACGCCCGAGAGCGCGCCGACGATGGTCACCTCCAGGCCGTCGAGGATCCAGGTGACGCCGAGCGCGCTCACCACCAGCCAATGGAAGCGCCGCCAGGGCAGCGCGTCGAGCCGGGCCGGCACGTCGGTGCTGACGACCTCTGGGGCGATGGTCTCGGTCGCCGCCGAGGTCATGGCGCGTTCGGCGTGGCTGGCATCTTGCGACCCCTAACCCGCCTGGGCCGCGCCAGTTGCATGGCGGCGCTGCTGGCGCTCGGCGCCTGCGGCCAGGGCGACCGCTCGGCCTTCGTCGAGAGCCGTCCGCCGCCGGGGCTGGCCGAGCGCTTCTACCCGCCCGAGGACTGGGCCTGGGGCGAGCTGCAGCTCGGCGACGGGCCGGTGCAGCGCTACGGCGTCGCCGGAACCCCCGGCGTCGCCGGCGCGGATATCCTGATCCTGCCCGACTACGGCGAGAGCGCCGAGACCTGGTTCGAGACAGCGCGCGACCTCACCCGCGCCGGCTTCACCGTCTGGGTGCTGGAGGGGGTCGGCCAGGGCGGCTCCGAGCGGCTCAGCGGCCGACGCGACCTCGGCGAGCTGAAGAGCTTCGCCGCCGACGTCGCCGCCGTGCAGGCGATGATCGACGTGGTCGTGCATCCGAAGCCGAACCGGCCGCTGGTACTGCTGGGCGAAGGCGCCGGGGCCTATGTGGCGGCCCGCGCGGTCGAGCTGGGCGCGCAGCCGGCGGCGCTGGTCCTGAGCTCGCCGCTGTGCCGGCGCGGGCTGGCGCCGGGCGCGCTGGTCGCCTTGGGCCTCGGGAGCTTCCGTGCGCCGGGCGGCGACGCCTGGCGGCGCGGCGGGCCGGACGACCTCGCCCGCCATCGCACTCACGACGCCTGGCGCGGCGCCGTCACCCAGAGCTGGCAGGTCGCCAACCCGGACCTGCGCCTCGGCGGCCCCAGCCTCGACTGGGAAGCGGCGCTGAACCGGCTGCAGGCGGGCGCCCAGGCGGACGTCGCCCGGCTTACCGGCCCCACCCTGCTGATCGAGACCGACGGCCGCGCCGGCTGCCTCAGGCCCCCGGTCGCCGAGCTGCGGACCATCCCCGGCTCCGGCCCCGCCTTCGAGCTGGAGGACGACGCCCGCCGCCGGCCCTGGCTGGCGGCCGTCGAAGGCTTCGCCCGCGCCGCCGCGGCGCGGGCCCGCCCGCCGCTGCCGGCTCACGGCCCGTAACGGACCTTTTCAAGCCGGACCCGCGGCGATAGCCTCCCGGCCGGGGGAAGTCAGGGAAAAGGGTCGCCGGCCAACGCCATGCTGCGTCCATTCGATCCTGCCAAAAGCCGCCGGCGGCTGTTCGACGCCCTCGTCGAGGCGTCCAGGGCCTATGGGCCGAAGAAGGCCATCCTGGAGGACCAGGAGCGCAAGCCCCTCACCTACACCGACGTGATCCGCGCCTGCTTCGCGCTGGGGCGCAAGCTTTCCAAGCTGACCGCCAAGGGCGAGCGGGTCGGCGTGCTGTTGCCGAGCAGCGCCGGGGCGTCGGTGACCTTCTTCGCCCTGCACGCCATTGGCCGCACCCCGGTGATGCTCAACTTCACCGCCGGGCTTCGCAACCTGCGCGCCGCCGTGAAGCTGGCCGGCGTCACGCGGGTGCTGACCTCGCATCGCTTCGTCGAGCAGGGCAAGCTGCACGACGTGATCGACGCGCTCGAGGCGAGCTGCCAGATCACCTACTTGGAGGAGGTGCGCGCCAGCGTCGGCCTCGCCGACCGCCTCTATGCGCTCGCCGCCTCGCTGGCGCCGGAGCGCTTCCGCGCCGCCACCAGCCCCGACGACCCGGCGGTGATCCTGTTCACCTCCGGCAGCTTTGGCGCGCCGCGCGGCGTGATCCTCACCCAGGCCAACGTGCTGGCCAACGTCGGCCAGATCGCCGCCCACATCGACCTCGATCCGGCCTGGGTGTTCTTCAACCCGCTGCCGGTGTTCCACTGCTTCGGCCTCACCGGCGGGGTGCTGCTGCCGATGCTGACCGGCATGAAGGCCTTCCAGTACCCCTCGCCGCTGCACGTGAAGATCATCCCGACGCTAGTGCGCGAGACCGGCGCCAGCGTGCTGCTGGCCACCGACACCTTCGTCAACCAGTACGCCCGCTCGGCCGACCCGCACGACCTGTCGGGGCTGAAGTTCGTGGTCTGCGGGGCCGAGAAGGTGCGCGACGAGACCCACGACCTGATCGTCGAACGCTTCGGCCCGATCCCGCTGCTGGAAGGCTACGGCGCCACCGAGGCCGCGCCGGTGATCGCGGTGAACAAGCCGGGCGACAACCGCCGCGGCACCGTCGGCGGCCTGCTGCCCGGCATCGAGACGCGCATCGAGCCGGTCGAGGGCATCCACCGCGGCGGCCGCCTCTACGTGCGCGGCCAGAACGTCATGGCCGGCTACCTCAACGAGGGCGGGGTGCTGGAGCCTCCGGTCGACGGCTGGCACGACACCGGCGACGTGGTGGAGATGAGCGGCGACAGCTGGATCACCATCCTCGGCCGGGTGAAGCGCTTCGCCAAGATCGGCGGCGAGATGGTCTCGCTGACAGCGGCCGAGACCCTGGCCGCCTCGCTGTGGCCCGACGCCCGCCACGCGGTGATCGCCGAGCCCGACAGCCGCAAGGGCGAGCGGCTGGTGCTGGTCACCGACCAGATCGACGCCAGCGTCGCCGCCCTGCTGGCCCACGCCCAGGCGCTCGGCGCCACCGAGCTCTCCGCCCCGCGCAAGATCGTCAAGGTGGCCGAGATCCCGGTGCTCGGGACCGGAAAGACCGACTACGTCGCCATCCAGCGCATGGTCGAGACCGAGGCCCGCGCGGCCTGATCGCGGGCATGTTTCCGGGGGACCGTCAGAAACGCGGCCGCCAGGGCCTCTGGAGGGCCCGCGGAGGCCCGCGGCGAGGGCGGCTGGTAGGGTACTACCAGTATCGGTACTTGCGGCTCCAGGGCCCGTTACACGCGGTTTATGGGGGTCTCAATTTATCCGCGCGTTCGGCGCGCATGCTAGAGTTGAAATCCGTACAGGCATTCCATCGATGTCATCCCGGAGACCCGCGCAGCGGAGTCGTCCGGGATCTCCTCAGCGCCTTCGTGGAAAGTAGGTCCCGGATGAGTCCCGCCTGACCGCGGGCTCTCCGGGAAGACATGGTATTGCAGGTATTACGTACCGGCCCCGACGCGGCTCCTACCCGACGATGTCCGCCTCGCCGAAGAACTGGGCGATCTCGTCCCTCGCGTTGTCGGAGCTGTCGGAGCCGTGCACGGAGTTGCCGGTGAAGCTCTCGGCGTAGAGCTGGCGGATGGTGCCGGGCGCGGCGTTGGCGGGGTTGGTGGCGCCCATGACTTCACGATAGCGCGCCACCGCGTCGTCGCCCTCCAGCACCTGCACCACCACCGGACCCGAGGTCATGAAGCCCACCAGGTCGTCGAAGAAGGGCTTGCCCCTGTGCACGTCGTAGAACCGCTCGGCGTCGGCGCGGCTGAGGCGGATGCGGCGCTGGGCGACGATGCGCAGGCCGGCGTCCTCGATCACGGCGTTGATCTTGCCGGTGAGGTTGCGGCGCGTGGCGTCCGGCTTGAGGATGGACAGGGTCCGTTCGGTCATTGAGCCCTCGAGAGCGCGCCCCCTGGCGGGCCGCGGAGAGCGCGCATATAACGGCCGCCTTTCCCGCCGCCAAGGCGGGCGAAGCCACACCTTGAGGCGTATCTCGCATGACCGAAGCCGGGGCTCGACGGCGTCCGTAGCGGCCTGAGGGCCGATCCGCCCTTGTTCCCGTGCGCCCGATGCGGCGCGCGGGCCCGCTGACGCACGCGTTCACCCCAAGATCAAAGCTTCGCACCATGCTCCGCATCCAGGACCTCGTTTTCGACGCCTACGGGCGACGCTTCTTCGACGGGGCGTCCGCCGCCTTGCCGCCGGGCGCCAAGGTGGGCCTGGTCGGCCGCAACGGCGCCGGCAAGACCACCCTCTTCCGGCTGATCCAGGGCGAGCTGGTCGCTGGCGGCGGCGACATCATCCTGCCGAAGATCGCCAGGATCGGCTCGGCCGACCAGGAGCAGGCGGCGACGCCCGTCCCGCTGCTGGAGACGGTGCTGGCCGCCGACGTCGAGCGCGCCGCGCTCACCGCCGAGCTGGAGACCGCGCCGCCCGAGCGGCTCGCCGACCTCTACGCCCGCCTCGCCCAGATCGGCGCCGACGCGCAGCCGGCCAAGGCGGCCGAGATCCTGGTCGGCCTCGGCTTCTCGCAAGCCGACCTGGCGCGGCCGATGGCCGAGTTCTCCGGCGGCTGGCGGATGCGCGCGGCGCTGGCGGCGGCGCTGTTCTCCGAGCCGGAGCTGCTGCTGCTCGACGAGCCGACCAACTTCCTCGACCTGGAAGGCGCGCTGTGGCTGGAGTCGCGGCTGAAGCGGCATCCGTCGACGGCGCTGGTGATCAGCCACGACCGCGAGCTCTTGGACCGGGCGATGGACCACATCCTGCACCTCGACCAGGCCAGGCTGACCCTCTACCCCGGCGGCTTCACCGCCTTCGAGCGGCAGCGCGGCGAACGGCTGGCGCTGCAGGGGGCGATGCGGGTGAAGATCGAGGCCCGCCGCGCCCACCTGCAGGCGTTCGTCGACCGCTTCCGCGCTGGCACCAAAGCCCGCCAGGCGCAGTCGCGGCTGAAGATGATCGAGCGCCTGGGCGCGATCCCGCCGGTGGTGGAGGAGCACACCGCGCCCTTCCTGCTGCCGTCGCCGGAAAAGCCGCTGCCGCCGCCGCTGATGCGGCTGGAGGGGGTGGCCGCGGGCTATGGCGGGACGCCGGTGCTGCAGCGCCTGAACCTGCGGCTCGATCCCGGCGACCGCATCGGCCTGCTGGGCGTCAACGGGGCCGGCAAGACCACCTTCGCGCGGCTGCTGGCCGGCGACCTGGCGCCGCTGTCCGGCAAGCTGACGCGCGACCGGCGCATGCAGGTGGGTTGGTTCCACCAGCACCAGGTGGAGGTGCTGGCCGCCGACGACACGCCGCTGCAGATCATCAGCCGCGCCCTGCCCGGCCTCACCGAGGCGCAGCGGCGCGGGCGGCTGGCGGCGTTCGGCTTCGGCGTCGACCGGGTGACGACGAAGATCGAGTCGCTCTCCGGCGGCGAGCGGGCGCGGCTGCTGATCAACCTGATCGCGCTGCACGCCCCGCACCTGATCCTGCTCGACGAGCCGACCAACCACCTAGATATCGACAGCCGCCACGCGCTGCTGGACGCGCTCAACGACTACGAGGGCGCCGTGGTGCTGATCACCCACGACCGGGCGCTGATGGAGATGGTCGCCGACCGGCTGTGGCTGACCGCCGACGGCACGGTGACGCCGTTCGACGGCGACATGGAGGACTACGCCCGCCTGGTGCTCGACCGCGCCCGGACCGCGGCGCGGTCGCCACCGCCCGCCAGGGCCGAAGAGGCGCCGGCGCCGGCCGTGCGCCGGCCGCCGCCCGGCGCCGCGGGGCCGCTGAAGCGCAAGCTGGAGGCCGCCGAGGCGGCGCTGGCGCGCGAAACCACGGCGCTCGCCGAGCTCGACGCGGCGCTCGCGGACGCCGGCCTCTACGCCCGCGACCCAACCGAGGCGGCCCGCCTCACCGAGCGCCGGCCGCGGCTGGCCGAGCGGCTGGACCGGGCCGAGGCGGCGTGGCTGGCGGCGGCGGAGGCGTACGAGGGGGCAGAGTAGCTGGGCCTTTGGCCGCGCTGGCCGGTGAGACGTCCTTCTCCCCTTGCGGGAGAAGGTGGCCCGCGGAGCGGGTCGGATGAGGGGTCGCGCCGAAGTCGTTGATTTGCCTGCTGAAGGCTACCCTCCAGCACCCGTCGACCCCTCATCCGGCGCTTCGCGCCATCTTCTCCCGCAAGGGGAGAAGGAGCACCGCGGCTGTGCGACAGCCCTACCCGTGCGCCGGCCGCGCGTGGCCGGCGCGGCCGTGGAAGGTGTGGAAGCCCTGGGCCGTGTCGTGGCGGAAGTGGTGGGCGTCGTCGCGGCGGAACTCGCCGGTGGGGCTGGAGCGGAAGTAGAAGAAGTCGTCCGGGCCCCAGTAGCCGTCGTACCAGGGGCCGTAGGAGTCGTCGTAGTAGCCGTCGACGTAGTCGGAGGCGGAGGCGTAGCCGTCGCCGCGGTGGTGGTCGTAGCCGCTGGTTTCGCAGGCGGCGAGGCCGAGCGCGGCTGCCGCGGCGATGGCGATGGCGGCGAGCGTTTTCATGGGGGTCGTTCCTTTTGTGGCGCACACGTGGCGCCCCGTCCGGCTCAAGGAACGCCGCACCCGGCGGCCGGTTGCAGCGGCGGCAATTCAGCCGCAGCGCACCGAGCGCACCAGGTCGGTGTTGGAATCGTAGATGATGGTCTGGCGGCTGGGGACGTGGTCCTGGGTCGTCGCGCAGGTGGAGCAGACCACGCGCCGGCGGCTGGGATCGACCGGCACCGGAATCTGGGTGCGCGGCTTGCCGACCAGGTACTGCAGCGGCTGCGCGCCGCACGGGTCGGGCGCGGGCCGCGGCGGCGGCGGGGTGACGACCGGCGGCGGCGGCGCGGCAGGGGCGGCTGGCGGAGGCGCAGGCGGCGGCTTGGCCGGTTCGCTGCAGGCGGCCAGCAACGCCAGCGCCGCCGCGCCCCCCAGCGCCGCC
>DASXEN010000182.1:0-6040 GCA_036490095.1 Caulobacteraceae bacterium | reverse complement strand
CGCTCTCTGCGGTTAAATTGGATGCCTGCGGCGCGCTCGAACTTGCCGGCGATTGCGCCTCAGGCCGCCATCCGCCCCAGCCGGCGCAGGAAGCTCATCACGTAGCCGACCTGCCGCTTGGCGAAGCTGGTGGAGTAGTGGACCGCCTCGCGCGGCGAGACGGTGAAGGCCTTGCCGACCGTGTCGGCCATCACCGCGCCGCGGGCGCCCATCAACTTGGTCTCACCGGTGGTAGTGTCGATGGCGACCTGGTGCTCGATCTCGGAGTTCAGCTCGGCGCCGGTCAGCACCACCATGGCCGAGAACCACACCCACAGCATGTAGGCGATGATCGCCCCCAGCGAGCCGTAGGTGACGCCGAAGTGGGCGACGTTGTTGACGTACCAGGAGAAGGCCAGCGAGACGCCGAGCCAGACGCCGGCCGCCAGAACCCCGCCGAACATCACCCATCGCCACCGGGCCGGCCGGCGGCTGGGGGCGAAGCGGTAGAGCAGGGTGAAGCCGCCGGCGGCGATCAGGAACATGGTCAGCCAGCGCACCGGCCCCCACCAGAAGCCGAAGTGGCGCAGGCCCACGTCGTGGAAGAACACCGGGGCGGCGATCAGGGCGCTGGCGGTGAGGCCGATGAAGACGATGGCCGAGAGCGTCGCGGCGTAGGTGATCAGGCTGCGGCGCACGTAGTCGCGCTTCTCGGTCTCCTTGTAGGTGATGTTGATGCCGTCGAAGAGCGCCTTCATGCCGGCGTTGGCGCTCCACACCGACAGCAGGGTGGCGACCAGGAAGGCGGCGCTCAGGGTGGCGTGGCGCTGGGTGGCGATGCGCAGCATCTGGCCGCCGATCAGCTTCACCGCGTCGCGCGGCAGGATCCTGGAGAGGTGGGTCAGCTGGCTCTCGACCGCGCTGACGTCGGAGAACAGGCCGTAGAGCGAGACGAAGGCGGCGATGGCCGGGAAGGTGGCCAGCAGCAGGTAGTAGGTGATGCCGCCGGACAGGGCGGGCAGCCGGTCGCGCCCCATCTCGCGGTAGGTGCGCCAGATCACGTCCTTCCAGCCCAGCGCCGGGATGGTGAACGGCCAGTTGGCGCAGCGCCCGCGCCCCGGCTCACATTTGTCGAGCTCGGCCGGGGTCGGCGGACGCGGCGGCGCGTCGGGGTCGGCTCTGCGGCGGGCGCGCGGCCAGAGGGTCGCGGCCGCCATCGCCGCCATCGCCACCCAGGGGGCCAGATGGTAGGGCGCCCTGCCGCGTGCGCGCCCCTCGGCGGGGCCCGTCCGATCGCTCATGCTCACGCCCGCCTTGCGCGTTCTGTTGCGATTCGCCACCCGGTCCGGCAGGGGAGCGCCATGACCGCCGCTATCGCCGCACTTTTTCGGCATCCGATCAAGGGGTTCACGCCGGAAAAGGTGAAGCTTGCGGCGCTTAGGCCCGGCGAGCCCTTCCCCGGCGACCGGCTCTACGCGCTCGAGGACGGCCCGTGCGGCTTCGATCCAGCGAGGCCCGCCTTCATCCCCAAGCAGCGCTTCGCGGTGCTGGCCAAGATCGCCAAGGTGGCCCGCGCGAAGACCCGCTTCGACGATGCGAGCGGCGTGCTGCACGCCGCGGCCGAGGGCCACGCCCCGTTCGCCGGCCGCCTTGGCGAGCCGGCGGACCAGGCCGCCTTCGCCGCCTGGGTGGGCGAGCTGCTGGGCGAGGCCGCGCAAGGACCGCTGCGCCTGATCGACGGCCAGGGCCACCGGTTCCTCGATCATCCCTCCGGTCATGTGTCGGTCATCAACCTGGCGAGCGTCCGCGACCTTGAGCAACGGCTGGGCCGGTTTCTTGATCCGCTCAGGTTTCGCGCGAATGTCTACGTCGACGGCTGGCCGGCCTGGGCTGAGAACGACTGGACCGGCCGGGCGCTCAGCTTCGGCGACGTCGAGACCCGCGTCTTCAAGCCCATCACCCGCTGCCCGGCGCCGGGCGTGGACCCCACGACGGCGGTGCGCGACATCGACGTGCCGGCCGAGCTCATCCGCTGCTACGGCCATCCGCTCTGCGGGATCTATGTGCAGGTGACCAAGGGCGGGACGTTGCGCGAGGGGGATGCAGTGAGCGACCCTCCCACTTGAGGGGAGGGTGGTCGCGAAGCGACCGGGTGGGGGGCTCTCTCCGCCAAATCCGGGCGCCGCCGGCAGACCCCCACCCCTGGCCCCTCCCCTCAAGGGGCCCTCAAGCGGGCGCGGAGCTGAGCGCGCCCTCGATTAGCCGGATGGTGTTCTCCAGGCCGTAGATGGCGGCGAAGGAGCCGAATCTCGGGCCCTGGCTTTGGCCCAGCAGCACTTCGTAGAGCGCCTGGAACCAGGCGCGCAGCGGCTCGAAGCCGCCCGCCTTGCCGGCCTCGTAGACCTGGTTCTGGATCGCCTCGCCGTCCTTGCAGCCGGCCGGCAGCGCCTTCAGCCGCGCCGCGAGGTCGGCGAAGGCCGCGCGCTCCGGCTCGCTCGCCGGGCGAAACCGCTTCGCCGGCAGCACGAAGTCCTCGTAGTAGTTGATCGCGTAGCCGGCGAGGCGGTCGAGCATAGGCTCGCTCCCAGGCGTCGCCCCCGGCAGGTAGCGCGACAGGAAGCCCCAGAGCTGCGCCTTGTCCGAGACGCCGGCCACCGAGACCACGTTCAGCAAGAGCGAGAACGACACCGGCGAGCTGCGCGGCGGCGGCGCGCCGGCGCAGACGCTCCACACCGGGCTGTCGAGCGGATTGGCGGCGTTGGCGCCCTCAGCCGCCGCCCGGTTGTAGGCGTCCAGGTGCTGCAGGTACTCGTCCGTGGCCTTCGGGATCACGTCGAAATAAAGCCGCTTGGCCGACTTCGGCGAGGTGAACATGTAGTAGGCGAGGCTCTCCGGCGCGCCGTAGCGCAGCCACTCCTCCATGCTGAGGCCATTGCCCTTGGACTTGGAGATCTTCTGGTTCTGCTCGTCCATGAACAGCTCGTAGGTGAAGGTCTCCGGCGCCTCGGCGTCCAGCGCCTTGCAGACGCGGCTGGAGATGCGGATCGAGTCGATCAGGTCCTTGCCGGACATCTCGTAGTCGACCCCGAGCGCGATCCAGCGCGCCGGCCAGTCGACCCGCCACTGCAGCTTCACGTAGCCGCCGGTGACCGGGACCTCGGTGAGCGTCCCGTCCTCGTCGGCGAACACGATCGTGCCGCGGTCTACGTGCCGCTCCAGCGTCGGCGCCTGCAGCACCCGGCCGCTCTTCGGGCTGATCGGCAGGAAGGGCGAATAGGTGGCCTGCCGCTCGGGGCCGAGCGTCGGCAGCATCACCGCCTGCACCGCGTCGAACCGCTGCAGGATCAGCCGCAGCACCTCGTCGTAGCGGCCCGAGCGGTAGTTCTCGGTCGCCGACACGAACTCGTAGTCGAAGCCGAACGAGTCGAAGAAGGCGCGGGCGCGGGCGTTGTTGTGGGCGCCGAAGCTCTCGTGCTCGCCGAACGGATCGCGCACCGCGGAGACCGGCTTGTCGCGGTCCTCGAGCAGCATCGCCCGGTTGGGCACGTTGTCGGGGATCTTGCGCAGCCCGTCCATGTCGTCGGAGACGACGATCAGCCGCGTCGGCAGCGCATCGCCGGTCAGGGCGCGGAAGGCGCTGCGCACCATGGTCGGGCGGGCCACCTCGCCGAAGGTGCCGACGTGCGGCAGCCCCGAGGCGCCGTAGCCGCACTGGAACACCACCGGCCGCCGCAGCGCCGGAAAGGTCGCCAGCGCCTCGTCGAACCGGTCGGCGTCGATCAGCGTCGCGGCCAGATCGCGCTCGGCGTCGCTCGCCAGCCGCGTCCTCAGCACCCGGGCCAGCACGTTGCGGGCCTCGGCGAAGGTCCAGGGCCGCGCCTGGCGCGCCAGATGGGTCAGGCCTTGAAGCATGGGGCGAGCGGCGTAATGGGTGGCCCGGCCAGGGTCAATGCCGCCCCCGGCGAGCGCGACATCGCAACGAGCGGGAGGCGACCTTGGCGGAGCAGCGACCCTACGGCGCGTGGGCCTCGCCGGTGACGGCGCAGAGCCTGGCGGAAGGCGCGATCGGGATGTCCGACCTGCGCGTCGCGGCCGGCGTCCCCTACTGGCTGGAGAGCCGGCCGGCCGAGGGCGGGCGGCTGGTGGTGATGACGCTGGCGGGCGGCGAGGCGCGGCAGCTGACCGGCGAGGGCTTCAACGCCCGCACCCGGGTGCACGAATACGGCGGGGCGTCCTACGCCGTGGCGGCGGGCGGGGTCTGGTTCAGCCACTTCCGCGACCAGAAGCTTTATCGGCAGGCCGGCGAGGCCGCGCCCCAGCCGATGACCCCGGACGGCTACCGCTACGCCGACGCGGTTCCGGCGCCCGGCGGCGGCCTGATCGCGGTGCGCGAGGACCACACCGATCCGGCCAAGGTCAGGAACGCCGTGGTGCGGCTTTCCGGCGAGCCCGGCGACGCCGGCGCGGTGCTCTACGGCGACAGCGACTTCGTCGCCTATCCGCGCGTCAGCGCCGACGGCGCGCGCCTCGCCTGGATCGCCTGGGACTTCCCCGCCATGCCGTGGGACGCGACCCGCCTCTACGTCGCCGACCTGACGCCGGCCGGGCTCGCCAACCGCCGCGAGGTCGCCGGCGGCGACGCCGTCTCGGTGCTGGAGCCGCAGTGGGGCGAGGACGGCGCCCTGACCTGGATCTCCGACGAGAGCGGCTGGTGGAACCTCTACGACGACCGCGGCGGGGCCAGGCGGCCGATCCTGCCGCGCGAGGCCGAGTTCGCCGGCCCGCTGTGGACGCTGGGCCAGGCCAACTACGCGCTGATGGGCGCCGGCAAGATCGTCGCGGCGGCGCGCAAGGCCGGCGGCGAAGGGCTGCTGCTGATCGACGCGGCGGCCGGGACCGCCCAGACGATCGCGGTCCCGTTCGCCTCGGTGAGCGGCATCCAGCGGCTGGACGCCACCCGCATCGCCGCCATCGCCCATTCGGCCACCGAGACCTCGGCGCTGGTGATCGTCGACGTCGCCACCGGCGCCTGCGAGGTGGTGCGCCGCCCCTCGCCCGCCAGCCTCGCCGAACCGCTGGTCTCGCGCGCCGAGCCGATCAGCTTCCCGAGCGCCGGCGGGCGCACCGCCCACGCCCTCTTCTATCCGCCGCAGAACCCCGGCTTCGCCGCCCCGGCCGGCGAGGCGCCGCCGCTGATCGTGCAAGCGCACGGCGGGCCGACGGCCGGCGCGTCCGGGGCCTTCAGCCTCGGCGTCCAGTACTGGACCACCCGCGGCTTCGCCCTGGTCGACGTCGACTACGGGGGCTCGTCCGGCTACGGGCGCGCCTACCGCCAGTTGCTGGACGGCCAATGGGGCGTCGTCGACGTCGAGGACGTGATCGCCGCCGCCCGCCACCTCGCCGGCGCCGGCCGGGTCGATCCGAAGCGCATCGCCATCCACGGCGGCAGCGCCGGCGGCTTCACGGTGCTGGCGGCGCTCAGCCAATCGGACGTGTTCGCCGCCGGCGGCGACTTCTACGGCGTCGCCGACCTGGAGGCGCTGGCCCGCGATACCCACAAGTTCGAAAGCCGCTACCTCGACGGCCTGATCGGCCCCTGGCCGGCCGCCAAGGCGACCTACGACGCCCGCTCGCCGATCAACCGCCTGGACGGCTTCACCGCCCCGCTGCTGATCCTGCAGGGCGCCGAGGACCCGATCGTGCCGCCCAACCAGGCCTACATGATCCGCGACGCGCTGAAGGCGAAGGGCGCGCCGGTGGCGATGATCGAGTTCCCCGGCGAAGGCCACGGCTTCCGCCGCGCCGAGAACATCATCCGCGCCAAGGAAGCCGAACTCTACTTCTACGGCCGCGTCTTCGGCTTCGAGCCGGCGGACAAGATCGAGCCGGTGGAGATCGAGAACGAAGCGGCGCTGGGGTAGGCGTTTTCCTGAGGGGCTCGGGTTGCGGCGGCATCGCAAGATGAGGAGTCCACGAACCTCACGAACGACACGAACGGTGCGCAGCCTTCCCTCACCTTACGAGTGTCATCCCGGAGAGCCCGCCGTCAGGCGGGACTCAT
>DASXEN010000174.1:0-17088 GCA_036490095.1 Caulobacteraceae bacterium | reverse complement strand
CGGTCCTTGACGCGGTCCGGGCCCTCGGAAGAACAATCAGCCAAGCGAACAATGGCGCTTTCTCGATCCCCTATTTCCCAACGACGGTCACCGTCGGCCTTTGTGCCGGCGGCCCATGAACACCCATCGTGGGGTGGCCGTGCGGCCGCATGGCCACGGCTGGCGCGGTGTTCATGGATGGCCCGCACAAAGGCCGGCCATGACCGGCGAGAGGGGAGGTGGTTATCTAGGGTTGAGTGAGAACACTCCCATAAAGTCGAGACCCTCGCCACGCCCGTTTAAAGCCCCGCCAGCAACCGTGGTGCTGTTACCTATAGTACCCCAGCCCCCATCCCACGCAACGGCCCTCAGCGGCCTTCCCAGCGCCTTCCAGGGGCATGCCAGCGGCGGAGCGAGTCACCCAAGTCCCGCCGCCCCAGCCGCCGCCTTCAGCGTCGCCAGCCCGATCCGGCTGTACTCGCGTGGATCGGCCAGCCTCGGATCCTGCTCCGCCTCGACCACGACCCAGCCGCGGTACCCAACCTCCGCCAGCGCCTGCATCAGCGGCGCGAAGTCCAGCGCCCCGTCACCGGGGGCGGTGAACATGCCGGCGAGCACGCCGTCCAGGAAGCTCAATCCCTCGGCCCGCACGCGCTGGAACACCGCCGGGCGGATGTCCTTGCAGTGGACGTGCGCGATGCGGGCCGGGTGGCGGTGGATCAGGGCCGCGGCGTCGACGCCGCCCAGGGCCGCGTGGCCGGTGTCGACCACGAAGCCGACGCGCTCGGGCGTCGCGGCGATGAAGGCGTCGACGTCGGCCTGGCGCTCGACCACCGTGCCGAGGTGGAAGTGGTAGGCGAGGCGCAGGCCCTGGCCCTCGACGTAGGCCGCCAGCTCGGCCAGCCGGGCGCCGAAGATCGGCCAGTCGGCGGCCGCCAGCCGCGGCGTGCCGGCCAGCGGGCGGGCGCGGTCGCCGTGGATGGCGTTGCTGGTCTCGGCGACGATGAACACCGACGCGCCCAGCGCCTTCAGCAGGGCGAGGTGCGGCTGCAGCGCGGCGATCTCCGCCTCGGCGCAGCGGGTCAGCAGGCTGGTGGACCACCAGCCGCCGACCAGGTCGAGGCCGTGCCGGTGCAGCATGGCGCCCAGCACCGCCGGATCGCGCGGAAACCGCCCGCCCAGCTCGACGCCGGCGAAGCCGATCGCCGCGGCGTCGGCGAGGATGGTCTCCACCGTCGTGTCGGCGCCCAGCTCGGGCATGTCGTCGTTGGCCCAGGCGATCGGGCTGACGCCGAAGCGGACGCTCACCGGCCCCGCCTCGCGGCCGTCTGCGCCTCGTAGGCGGCGCGCGCCGCAGCCGCCTCGGGCCGCGCCGAAACTTCCGCCACCGCCACGTCCCACCAGGCGCCGCCGGCCTCGGTCGAGCGGCCCGGATCGGTGTCGATGACGATCACGCAGGTGCGCTCGGCCGCGGCGGCGCGGCCCATGGCGGCCTCCAGCGCGGCGATCCCGTCCACCTTCTCCGAGAGCGCGCCGAGGCTGGCGGCATGGGCGGCGAAGTCGATGCCGGGCGCCGCGGGGTCCAGCAGGTTGTTGAACGGCGCGCCGCCCACCGACTGCTGCAGCCGGCTGATGCAGCCGAAGCCGCGGTTGTCGAGCACCACGATCGTCAGCTTCAGGCCCATGGCCACCGAGGTGGCGATCTCGGAGTTGAGCATCAGGTAGCTGCCGTCGCCCAGCATGACGATCACCTCGCGGGCCGGGTCGGCCAGCTTCACGCCGAGGCCGCCGGCGATCTCGTAGCCCATGCAGGAGAAGCCGTACTCGAGGTGGTAGCCGCCCGGCCGTTTCGGCCGCCACAGCTTGTGCAGCTCGCCCGGCAGGCCGCCGGCGGCGCAGACCACCACCGCGTCGTCGCTCGCCTGCCGCCAGACCGCGCCGATCACCTGGGCATCGCTGGGCAGATCGTTGGCGGGCGGCGCGGCGGTGGCGGCGGCCCAGTCGCGGTTCCAGGCTTCCACGCCGTCGCGCGCCGCCCGGGTCCAGGCCTCCGGCGCCCGCCAGCCGCCCAGCCGCTCGGCGAGCGCCGCCAACGCCGCGCCGGCGTCGGCGACCACGGCGAGCGCGTCGTGCTTGGCGGCGTCGAAGGCGGCGACGTTGATCTGGGCGAGGTCGGCGCCGGCGAAGAGGGCCCGCGAGCCGGTGGTGAAGTCCGCCAGGCGCGTGCCGACGCCGATGACCAGGTCGGCCGCCGCGGCGGCGCGGTTGGCGGCCGAGGTGCCGGTGACGCCGACGGCGCCCAGCGCCTGCGGATGGTCCCACGGCAGCGCGCCGCGGCCGGCTTGCGTCTCCGCCACGGGGATGCCGGCCGTCTCGGCGAGGCGCGCCAGCTCGGCCTCCGCGCCGGCGTAGATCACCCCGCCGCCGGCGATGATCAGCGGCGCCTTGGCTGCGGCGAGGCGCGCCGCCAGCGCCTCGATCTCCCGCGGATCGGGCGGCGGGCGGCGGATGCGCCAGACCCGCCGCTCGAACATCGCCGCCGGGAAGTCGGCGGCCTCGGTCTGCACGTCCTGGCACAGGGCGATGGTGACGGGACCGCAGGTGGCGGGGTCGAGCATGGTGGCCAGCGCCCGCGGCAGGCTGCCCACCAGCTGCTCGGGGCGCTGGATGCGGTCGAAGTAGCGCGACACCGGCCGAAAGCAGTCGTTGGCGCTGACCGTGGCGTCGGCGAAGTCCTCCAGCTGTTGCAGCACCGGATCCGGCGCGCGCCCGGCGAAGACGTCGCCGGGCAGCAGCAGCACCGGCAGCCGGTTGACGTGCGCAACAGCCGCGGCGGTGACCATGTTGAGCGCGCCGGGGCCGATCGAGCTGGTGCAGGCCATCGCCCGGCGCCGGCGGCTCGCCTTGGCGAAGGCGATGGCGGCGTGGGCCATGGCCTGCTCGTTGTGGGCGCGCAAGGTGGGCAGGCCGGGCGGCGCGGCGGCCAGCGCCTCGCCGAGCCCGGCGACGTTGCCGTGCCCGAAGATCGCCCAGACGCCGGCGAAGTAGGGCGCCTCCACGCCATCGATGTCGATGAATTGCGCCGCCAGCCAGCGGACCAGGGCCTGGGCGGCGGTGAGGCGGAGCGTGGGCAAGCGGGCGTCCTCAGCTGCGGGCGGTCTGCGAGCGGTCCGGCGTCCGCGTGACGGGCCGAAATACCTGCGACGAGATCGATTTCGTGGCAAGTGCGGGGCGCAAGGAGGCGGTCGCGGGTGGCGGGTTCGGCGGAGAGCGGGCGGCTGCGGCAGGCGGGCCTCGCCCGGCAGGCGCAGGGCCGGCTGGAGGAGGCGATCGCGCTGCTGCGGCAGGCGGTGGAGGCCGCGCCCGACGAGCCGGACGGCTGGGCGGCGCTGGCGCACGCCTGCCTCACCGACCGCCAGCCCCAGACCGCGCTGCAGGTCTGCGAGGTGGGCTTGCAGCGGCTGCCCGGCGCGCCGGCGCTGCTGTGCGCCAAGGCGGCGGTGCTGCAGAGCCTCAGCCGGGTCGCCGAGGCGGCGGGCGCCTACCGCGCGGCGCTGACCGCCGATCCGGAGAGCGGCCCAGCCCGCCACGGCCTGGCGTTGCAGGCGGCCGAGGCCGGCGATTGGGACGCGGCCGAGGCGCTGGTCGCGCCGCTGGCGCCGACCCCGGGGCTCGACTGGCTGGCCGCCCGCATCGCGCTCGGCCGCGGCGATGCGGAGGCGGCGCGAGCGCGGGCGGCGCGGGCCGAAGCGGGGCTGGCGCGGCCGGACCAGCAGGCCGAGGCGGCGCTGCTGCTGGGCGAGGCGCTGGACGGGCTCGGGCGGCCGGCCGAGGCGTTCGCGGCCTTCGCCCGCGGCAAGGCGCGGCTGCGCGGCTTCTACGCCGAGCGGGCCGCCGGCCGCGAGGGCGAGACTGACAAGCTGAGGCGGCTCGCGGCCTGGTTCGAGGCGGCCGATCCGGCGCCATGGCAAGCCGCGCCGCCGGCGGGGACCGATTTCGGCGTACGCGGCCACGCCTTCCTGCTGGGCTTCCCGCGCTCGGGCACCACGCTGCTGGAGCAGGCGCTGGCCGGCCACCCGGACCTCGTGGCGCTGGAGGAGGCGCCGACGCTGGCCGAAGCTTACGACGCCTTCCTGGCGGACGCGGCCGGGCTGGAGCGGCTGGCGCAGCTGTCGGCGGCGGAGGCCGAGCATTGGCGCGGGGTCTACTGGCGCGCCGTGGCGGCGCACGGCGCCGATCCGGCCAGCCGCGTCTTCCTCGACAAGGCGCCGGCCGGCACGCTCTACCTGCCGCTGATCGCCAGGCTGTTCCCTGAGGCGACGCTGCTCTTCGCCGTCCGCGACCCGCGCGACGTGGTGCTGAGCTGCTTTCGCAGCAGCTTCCAGATGAACGCCCTGACCTACGCCTTCACCGACCTCGCCGAGGCCGCGCGCTGCTACGCGGCCTCGATGGAGATGATGCACGTCTACCGCGGGGTGCTGCCGATCGAGCTGGCCGAGGTGCGCTACGAGCGGCTGGTGGACGACTTCGAGGCCGAGCTGTCGCGCATCGCCGCCCGCCTCGACCTCGAAATGACGCCCGGCATGACCGATGTCGCAGCGACGGCCAGCCGCCGCATCGTCCGCACACCGAGCGCCTCGCAGGTCCGCGTCGGCCTCAACCGCCAGGGCCTGGGCCGCTGGCGTGCGTACACGGACGACCTGGCCCCGGCGCTGCCGATCCTGCGGCCCTGGATCGAGCGCTACGGGTACGAGCCGTAGTTTCCTTCTCCCGCAAGGGGAGAAGGGCGCCCACGCCAGTCGTCGGTCACAGTCCCCAGCGCGTCCTTCAGCGGTCCCAGCCACGGCTCGTACTGGCGCCACTGGTCGAGCGCGTCGGCGTAGATCGGCTGGCGCACCTGCTCCGAGCTGGGGGTGGCGACCGGCCGCTCGGTCTCGAAGAAGCGCAAGGTCGCAGCGTCGAACGGCAGGCCGAGGTAGGCCAGCAGCCGGCGCACCTCGGCCTCGGTGTCCGCCACCAGGTCCTCGTAGATCACCCGATGCACGTGGCCGGGCAGCACCGCGTCGTGGTGCGCCATCAGCGCCGCGTAGTCGGCGTAGTAGCGGCCGAGGTCGGCGAGATCGAAGGCGAAGTCGAAGCCGCCGGCGAAGTGCTGGCGGAAGGCCGAGACGCAGGTCGCCAGCGGATGGCGGCGCACGTCGACGATCCTGGCGTTCGGCAGCATCAGGCGGATCAGGCCGACGTGGGTCCAGTTCCACGGCGCCTTGTCGATGAAGCGCGGGCGGCCCAGGCGCCGCTGCGGGCGGGTGCGGGCCAGGTAGTCGCGGCCGAGCCGGCGGACGGCGGCGGCCGGCAGGGCGGCGAGCGCGTCCGGATAGCCGGCGGGCGCCTGGCCGGCGATCCAGTCGGCCATCTGCTGCACGTCGGGCAGCTCGCGGGTCGCCTCGACGGCGGGGTGGCTGGCCAGGATCTGCTCCACCAGCGTCGAGCCGGAGCGCGGCAGGCCGACGATGAAGATCGGGTCCGCCGCCGGCTCGCCCCAGCCGGCCCGCTCGGCGAAGAAGGCCGGGGTCAGCAGCGCCTGGGCTCGGCGGACCAGGGCCGTGGTGCGGTCCGCATCGTAGGCGCGTAAGGCCCGCTGGGCGGCGTTGGCGCGGGCGTAGGCGGCGAAGGCGTCGGCGGGGCGGCCCGCGTCCTCGTGGGCCTTGGCGCGGGCGAAGTCGACCAGGCTGCGGCGCTCGGGCGGCAGCTCCGGGGCGGCCGCGAGCGCCTCCATGGCCGCGAGGTCGGCCTCGGAGAAGCGCCAGGCCTTCAGGTTGGCCAGCGACCACCAGGCCTCGGCGCAGGCCGGGTCCAGCGCCAGCGCCCGGCGCCAGGCGGCGACCGCCTCGCCGGTGCGGCCGAGGGTGCGAAGCCCGTGGCCGTGCGTCAGCCAGCCGTGCGGCTGGTCGGGGATGTCGGCCAGCACCGCGGCGGTGGCCTCGGCCGCGGCGGCGTAGTCGCCAAGCTCGGTGGCGAGCGCAGCCTGCAGCAGGCGGGCGCGCTGGTGGCGCGGCTCGCGGGCCAGCAGCGGCGCCAGCGCCGCCAGCGCCTCGCTCGGCTTGCCGAGGCGCTGCAGCGCCAGGGCGTGGGCTAGGCGGGCCAGGTGCAGGCTGGGCGCGGCGGCCACCACCTGCGCCAGCAGCGGTTCGGCGGCCGCGAGGTCGCCCTCGCGCGCCAGCACCTCGCCCATCAGGTGGGCGGCGGCGAGATTGGCGGGCTGGCGCTGCAGGACGGCGCGCAGCGCGTCGCGGGCGGCCGCCAGCCGGCCCTCGGCGAGGTCCAGCGCCGCCGCCCGCAGCTGCGCTTCGGGGACCACGGCCCAGAGCATCCGGTCGTAGGCGCGCTCGGCGCCGGCGACGTCGCCGGCGACCAGGCGGATGTCGCCCAGCATCCGCCAGGCCGCGCCGCTGGCGGGATCGGCCGCCAGCGCCTTCTCCAGCCGCGGCGCGGCCTCGCGGCTGCGGCCCGCGGCCAGCAGGCGCGCCGCCTCGGCCAGCGCGGCGCGCGGATCGTCGGCAGGCGGGTCAACGGGCACGGCGATGCGTCCTCACCCGCCGACTTTCGCCGACCCCGGGCCCAAAGAAAATGGGCGGAGGGGACTGGCCCGCTCCGCCCAAGTCGAGGGGAGGTCGTAATGCGTACGCTTAGAACTTCACGTGGACGCCGGCGTAGACCTGGGTGCCGTTGTCGTAGACCGCGCGCACCTGGGTGGGGTTGGCGGCGTAGTACTTCAGCAGCGTGTTGGTCAGGTTGAGGCCGTCGACCGTGAAGGTGACGTTCGGCGTGATGTTGATGTTCAGCGAGGCGTCCAGCTGGCCGAAGCCCGCCTGGTTCTCCTGCGCCGACCGGTCCAGGCCGACGAAGTAGTGCGAGCGGTAGGTGTAGGCCAGCCGCACGTTGAACTGCTTCACCTCGTAGTAGCCGACGACGTTGTAGGTGACGTTCGAGGTGCCGACGAGCGGGTTGCCCTGGGCGTCGGAGCCGTTGATGTAGGTGAAGTTGGCCTGGAAGCCGAAGTTCCAGGGCAGCGGCTGCTGGTCCTGCAGCTCGATGCCTTCCACGTGGCCGGCGATGTTGGTCGGCGAGCTGATCACGTACGGGGTGAACACCGGGCCGTTCTTGGACAGGAACTGGTTCTGGAACGTCGCGGTGTGGGTGCCGAAGGTCACGTACGACTGCAGGTCGTCGTAGAACAGGCTGACGGCCGCCACCGCCGTTGGGCCATAGTACCATTCGAGGGCGCCATCGACGACGGCGGCCTTGATCGGCTTCAGGTCGGCGTTGCCGCCGTTGCCGGTCAGGGTCAGGTCGTTGAGGGTGACGGTGCCGCCGAGCGCGCTGTAGTCCGGCCGCGAGATCGTCTCGGCGGCGGAGAAGCGGAACAGCAGGTTCTTCTGCAGGTCGTAGGTGAAGTTCAGGCTCGGCAGCGGGTCGAGATAGTTGTGCTGGACGTGGTTGACGAAGAACGGGCCGAACGCCGAGCTCTTGATGTCGGCGGGGTTGGCGCCGGACGGGTCGGAGACGTTGGTGAACGCATTCTCCTGGGTCTCGACGACGCGGACGCCGAGGTTGCCGCGCCAGTTGTCGCCCTCCAGGTGGGCCATCACGTAGCCGGCGATGTCGTTTTCCTGCACCTTGAAGGCGCCCGGCCAGTAGAAGTTCAGCGGCTGCTTGATCGCCGAGATCGGCCCGCGGACGCCGCCGGGGATCGCGTCGATGATCTGCTGGATGGCCCCGGTGTTGCCGGCGATCGGGATCAGCAGGCCCGGGATGCCCAGCGCGCCGGCGTTGAAGCCGCCCGGGTAGGGCGTGGGATCGGTCTTGGCGAACGGGAAGAGGCCGGTGTCGCCGTCGGCCGTGCAGGCCCCGTGCGCGCCCAGGGTGCAGCCACGGTCCCACCCCTCGACGACCCGGCTGTGCTGGGCGCCGCGGATCCCGAAGGCGACGTCCTTCAGCACGCTCATGTTGAGCGCGTAGTCGGCGTCGACCTGGCCGTAGATCTCCTTGTCGAGCGCGTCGAAGGTCTCGTTGATGGCGAAGTCGTTGTTGAGGCCGGCCGGGCTCGACGGATTGATCGCCGTGGGCGTGACCTGCCAGCCGTTGCCGGAGGGCATGTAGTTCACGCCGGTCGCCGCGTCGGCCTCGAAGAAGGGCGACGAGTCGGTCGCGCCCTGGCCCTGCGTGTACCCGACCTTGGCCTTGACCGTGAGGGCGTCGGTGACCTGGAACTTGCCGTCGAGGTTGATGTAGCTGGTGTAGGCGCGCGAGCCGGGCCGGAAGATGTTGTCGACGATGATGCCGTCGACCGGATTGCCCCGCTGGGCGGCCGCCACGAACGGCGAGTTGGGCGCGATGGTCGGCCAGCTGGCCGCGATCAGGGTGTTGTTGGCGACCTTGAAGCTGGTCGGCAGGTTGTTGCCCAGCTCGTTGGAGCCCCAGTACATGTAGTTGTCGTTGACGTTGGCGGCCTTCAGCCAGGCGAAGTAGCCGTCGAGGCTGAGCTCGACCTTGGGGTCGGGCCGCCAGGCGACGTCGAAGTGGCCGCCCTCGCGGGTGCGCTCCTGCTCGAACAGGGTCGAGCCGATCAGGGTCGGCGCCTGCACGCCGATCAGGCTGGGATTGGCCGCGCCGATCGGCATGGCCGAGGTGATGCTCTCGTAGCCGAGCGTCTCCTGGCCGTAACGGCGCACGGTGCGGTCCTCGTAGAAGCCCTGCACCGAGACGCCGAAGGTGGCGTCCTGGTTGGCCCAGGCGAGGGTGCCGTTGAGCTGCGGCTTCCATTGGCCGGTCAGGCTGTTGTAGGCGCCCTCGACCAGGCCCTCGAACAGGAAGGGCTTGCCCTTGCCCAGGTCGATGGCGTTGGGCGTGATCAGATCGACGACACCGGCGACCCCGCCTTCGAGCAGCGCCGCGTCCTGAGACTTGTAGACGACGGTCGACCCGATCAATTCGGCCGGAAGCAGCGTAAAGCTGACACTGCGGCCCACGGTGGAGAACTGGTCGAGGATGAACCAGTCGCCGGTGGCCACGGCGTGCCCGTCCACCGTCACCTGCGTCAGGCTTGGAGACGTCCCGCGAATGCTGACCCGGTCG
This sequence comes from Caulobacteraceae bacterium, assembly GCA_036490095.1. Lineage (GTDB taxonomy): Bacteria > Pseudomonadota > Alphaproteobacteria > Caulobacterales > Caulobacteraceae > Acaudatibacter. The sequence continues at coordinate 7,974 of DASXEN010000174.1, read as the reverse complement.
TTCTCGTCGAACCCGCCCTCGCCGCTGGCCGCCGACTCGGTGTTGAGACCCGGGACGCGCTGCAGCACGTCGGCGATGTTCTTGTCCGGCAGCTTGCCGACGTCGACGGCCGAGACCGCCTCGACCTGGTCCTCGTTGGCTTTCTTGATGACGATGGCGCGCTGAAGGGATTCCTTGATGCCCGTCACCACCACTTCGCCGACGGTGTTCGCGGACGACGTGTCGCTCGCGGTGTCGGTGGCGGCCAGCGCCGGTGCGGCGGCTGCGAGCGCGGCCAGGCTCACCGAGCCGACCAGGAAACGCTTGCGGAAGGTCATGGGTTTTCTCCCCGCTTGGGCCGCTGAGACGGGCGGCCTGCCCCTAAGTCCATTTCCATACCAATTCGGGTTCGTTGGCCGTTTGGATGAGACCAATCGCCCCGAATGTGGCGAAGCTGTCACCAATTCGATAACGAATGCAAGCCCAAAATCACACCAATTGCGGACCAATCATTTATTGGTATGCAAATGGTCTGGTTCTGTGGCAGATACGGCTCAGGGGATGGCGGGGCGCACGGGGCGGACCGCAGCAACGAGGGAAGGATGGGCGCCTTGGCGTCATTCGCCGACCTGATAGGCAGCCTCGACCAGCAGGGCCGCGCGCCGCTTTACCAGCAGCTGCAGCGGGCGCTGCGCGACGCGATCACCGAGAATCGGCTGGCCGCCGACGACGCGCTGCCGCCCGAGCGCGACCTCGCCGAGGAGTTCGGCGTCTCGCGGATCACCGTGCGCAAGGCGCTCGACGCGCTGGTCGGGGAGGGGCTGCTGACCCGCCGCCAGGGGGCGGGCACCTTCGTCGCCGCGCGGGTGGAGAAGAGCTTCTCCAAGCTCTCGTCGTTCACCGAGGACATGATCTCGCGCGGCCGGCGCCCGGAGAGCGTGTGGCTGAGCCGCTCGTCCGGCGCGGTGACGCCGGAGGAATCGCTGACGCTGGGCCTCAGCCCCGGCGCGCTGGTCTACCGCTTCCACCGCATCCGCTACGCCGACGGCTCGCCGATGGCGCTGGAGTATTCCACCGTGCCCGGCTTCTGCCTGCCCTCGGAGACGGCGGTGGCCGAGTCGCTCTACGAGGCCCTGGACAAGCATGGCGCGCGGCCGGCGCGGGCGCTGCAGCGCCTCAGGGCCGTGCTCTTCACCGCCGAGCGGGCGCGCCTGCTCACGGTGCCCGACGGCTCGCCGGGCCTCTTGATCGAGCGGCGCGGATTCCTGCGCGACGGGCGGGTGGTGGAGCTCACCCAGAGCTACTACCGCGGCGACGCCTACGATTTCGTCGCCGAGCTGAACACGTCCGCCTCCTGAACGGTTCGGAGAGTTGCGTTGAGCGAGCGCGAACAGCTTGAGCAGCGGGCCGGCCGCACCCGCCTGGCCCGCGAGGCGGCGGAGGCGCCGGCGGTGGTGCGCGCCCAGCTGGCCGCCAACGCCCCGCTGATGGCCGACCTCGCCGCCCGCCTGCGGCGCGCCCCGCCGCGGGCGATGGTGACCCTGGGCCGCGGCAGCTCCGACCACGCCGCCACCTTCGCCCGCTACCTGATCGAGACGCGGCTGTGCGTGATGGCCGGCTCCTACGCGCCGTCGGTGAGCTCGGTCTACGACGCCCAGCCCGACATGCAGGGCACGCTGTGCCTGGTGATCTCCCAGTCCGGCCGCAGCCCCGATATCCTGGCCGCCGCGGAGGCCGCGCGGGCCGCCGGCGCGCTGGTGGTGGCGCTGGTCAACGACGCGGCCTCGCCGCTGGCCGGCGTCGCCGAGGTCACCGCCCCGCTGCTGGCCGGGCCGGAGCTGAGCGTGGCGGCGACCAAGTCCTACATCGCCTCGCTGAGCGCCATAGTGCAGCTGGCCGCCGCCTGGAGCGGCGATGCGAAGCTGGCCGCGGCCCTGGCCGCGCTGCCGGAGCTGCTGGAGCGGGCCTGGGCGCTCGACTGGTCGGCGGCGCTGGCGCCGCTCGCCGACGCGCAGAGCCTCTACGTGCTGGGCCGCGGCGTCGGCTTCGGCGTCGCCGAGGAGGCGGCGCTGAAGCTGAAGGAGACCTCGGGCCTGCACGCGGAGGCCTTCAGCGCCGCCGAGGTGCGGCACGGGCCGATGGCGCTGGTCGGGCCGGGCTTCCCGGTGCTGGCGTTCGCGCAAGGCGACGAGACCCGCGAGGGTGTCGAGGCGGCCTGCGCGGCGGCGGCGGCGCAAGGCGCGCCGGTGCTCAAGGCCGGCGGCGCGGCGCAGGGAGGCGTGTCGCTGCTGCCGAGCGAGGCGGCCTGCCCGATCCTGGAGCCGATCGCCTATGGCCTCAGCTTCTACCGGCTGGTGGCGTCGCTGGCGGTGGCCCGCGGCCACGACCCGGACCGCCCGCCCGGCCTCTCCAAGATCACCGAGACGCTCTGATGGACGTCGCGCTGGTCAACGGCCGGGTGATGACCGACCGCGGCCTCGCCGAAGGGCTGGCGGTGCGGATCAGCGGCGAGCGGATCGCCGCGCTGGGGCCGCCGGGTGGCGAGACGACGGCCGGCGCCGAGCTGCGCGACCTGCAGGGCGCGCTGCTGCTGCCGGGCTTCATCGACACGCAGGTGAACGGCGGCGACGGGGTGCTGTTCAACGACGCGCCGACGCCGCAGACCATCGCCCGCATCGGCGCCGCCCACCGCCGTTTCGGCACCACGGGCTTCCTGCCGACGCTGATCAGCGACGACCTCGCCACCGTGCGCGCCGCCATCGAGGCGACGCGGGCGGCCATCGAGGCCGGCGCGCCGGGGGTGCTGGGGCTGCACATCGAGGGCCCGTTCCTCAACGTCGCCCGCCGCGGCATCCACGAGGCCAGCAAGCTGCGCCGCACCGACGCCGGCTCGGTGGCGCTGCTGACCTCGCTCGGCGTCGGCCGCACGCTGGTGACGCTGGCGCCCGAGGCCACCAGTCCGGAAACCATCGGGCGGCTGGCGAAGGCCGGCGTGGTGGTCTCGGCCGGCCACACCAACGCCCCCTACGCCACCGTGCGCGCGGCGCTGGAGCACGGCCTCACCGGCTTCACCCACCTGTTCAACGCCATGTCGCCGCTGGCCAGCCGCGAGCCCGGCGCGGTCGGCGCGGCGCTCGAGGACCAGGGCGCCTGGTGCGGGATCATCGTCGACGGCGTGCATGTCGATCCGGTGGTGCTGAAGCTGGCGATGAAGCTGCGTCCGCACGCCCGCTTCAACCTGATCACCGACGCCATGCCCTGCGTCGGCTCGGACCAGGGCTCGTTCGTGCTACAGGGCAAGACCATCACCGTGCGCGACGGCGCCTGCTTCGACGACGGGGGCACCCTGGCCGGCTCGGCGCTGGACATGGCGAGCGCGGTGCGCAACGCGGTGCGGCTGCTCGGCCTCGACCTCGCCGACGCCTCGCGGATGGCCAGCCGCAACCCGGCCGAGTTCCTCGGCCTCGACCACGAGCTGGGCCGCATCGCCCGCGGCTGCTTCGCCGACCTGGTGCTGCTCGACGACGACCTCTCGGTGCTGGAGACCTGGATCCACGGCCGCGCCTCGGCCCAGGCGCCCGCCGGCCGCGCGGCGGCGCATGGCTAGGGCGCGCGCCCTGGCGCTGGCTGGCGCGCTCGCCCTGGCGCTGACGCTGAGGTCGCTCGGCGCGGCGGCGCAGGCGCAGAGCGCAGGCGTGACCCCGGCGCCGCTCTCGGTGCGGCAGGAGGCCGGCGCGGCGCTGGTGCTGCGGGGCGGCGCGACGATCGCCGCGCCCGGCGCCGACGCCTCGGCGCGCTGGACGGCCGCCTACCTGCGCGACATGGCGCGGCGCTCGCGCGGGCTGGCGCTCTCCGTCGGCCCGGCGGCGCACGCGGCGATCCTGCTCAGGCGCGGCGGCGATTTCGGCGCAGAGGGCTACCGCCTGCAGACCGGCGGCGGCCATGCGACGGTCACCGCCTCCACCGACGCCGGCCTCTTCTACGGCGCGGTGACTCTGTGGCGGCTGATCACCGCGGACGGCGGGCGCGGCGCGGCGACGCTGGCGCCGGCGGTCATCGACGACAAGCCGCGCTTCGCCTGGCGCGGCCTGCTGCTCGACTCGGCGCGGCATTTCCAGTCGCCGGCCTTCGTCGAGCGGCTGATCGACCGGATGGCGCGCGACAAGCTGAACGTGCTGCACTGGCACCTGACCGACGACCAGGGCTGGCGGATCGAGATCAGGCGCTATCCGCGCCTGACCGGCGTCGGCGGCTGGCGCGCGGGCGTCGATCCGGCCACCGGCCGCCGGCTCCGCTACGGCGGCTTCTACACGCAGAGCCAGATCCGGCGGATCGTCGCCTACGCGGCGGCGCGGCACGTGACCATCGTGCCGGAGATCGAGATGCCGGGGCATTCGCTCTCGGCCATCCTCGCCTACCCCGAGCTGGGCGCCGCGCCCGCCGACGCGAAGACGCAGGGCGACTGGGGAATCTTCCCCTCGATCCTCGATCCCAGCGATGGGACCTACCGGTTCATGACCGGCGTCCTCACCGAGGTGATGGCGCTCTTCCCAGGCCCGTGGATCAACGTCGGCGGCGACGAGGCGGTGAAGGACGAGTGGCGCGCCTCGCCGCAGATCCAGGCGCAGATCAAGCGGCTCGGCCTGAAGGACGAGGAGGCGCTGCAGGGCTGGTTTACCGCCCGCATCGGCCGCTTCCTGGCGGCGCACGGGCGCAAGCTAATCGGCTGGGACGACATCCTCAAGGGCGGCGGCGACCTGCCGGCCGACGCGGCGGTGGTGTCCTGGCACCTGGGCGGCGCGGCCGAGGCGGCGGCGGCCGGCCACGACGCGGTGATCGCCACCGACCCGACCTTCTACCTCGACCACCGCCAGGGCGCCTTCGCCAGCGAGCCGCCCGGGCGCGGTCCGGTGGTGTCGCTGGCCGACGTCTACCGCTACGAGCCGACGCCGCCGGACATGCCGGCGGCCGAACGCGGGCATATCATCGGCGTCGAGGCCAACCTCTGGACCGAGCACATGCCGACCGAGCGCGACGTGGCGCTGATGGCCTTCCCCCGCGCCGACGCGTTGGCCGAGATCGGCTGGACCGCGCCGAAGCGCAAGGATTGGGACGACTTCGCCCGTCGCGAGACCGCCGAGCTGGCGCGCGACAAGGCGCTGGGCCTCCCCGCTGACGACGAAGCGGCGCGGGCGGCCGAGGACGCCGCGGCGCTGCTGCAGCATCCGGGCCGCCTCGCCAGCCAGCAGCTGAGCAGCTGCGCCGCCGGGCTGACGCTCAACCTCGCCGCGCCGCTGGCGAGGCAGGGCGGGCCTTACCTCGTCGACATCATGAACCCCTGCTGGATCTACCCGCAGGCGGACCTGGGCGCGGCGCGGCGGATCGAGGTGGCGGTGACGCGCCTGCCGTTCAACTTCCAGATCGGCGCCGACGTGGCGAAGATCCCGCTGCCGGCGCCGCGCTCGCCGGCCGGCGAGCTGGAGATCCGCGTCGACGGCTGCGCCGGCGCGCCGGCGCTGAGCCTGCCGCTGGCGGCGGCGGCGCGCAGCCAGGGCGTCACGGTGCTGACCGGCGAGCTGCCGGCGCTGCCCGGCCGCCACGACCTGTGCCTCAGCTTCACGCGCCGCAGCGTGGACCCGATGTGGGTGGTGGGCTGGGCGGAGGCGGGGCGATGAGCGATCTCATTCTGGCCGCGCCGCTGGCGGGGTGGGTCTCGGCGGTCTCCGAGACGCCGGACCCGGTGTTCGCCCAGAAGATGCTGGGCGACGGCGTCGCCATCGACCCGGTGGTCGGCGAGCTGCGCGCCCCCTGCGACGGCGACGTCATCGGCCTGCACGCCTGCTCGCACGCCCTCACCCTGCGCGCCGCGAACGGCGCCGAGGTGCTGCTGCACGTGGGGCTGGAGACGGTGCGCTGCGGCGGCGAGGGATTCGAGCCCAAGGTGGCGGTCGGCGATGCGGTGCGGGCCGGCGACCTGCTGGTCAGCTTCGACCTGGAGCTGCTGGCGCGGCGCGCCGCCAGCCTGGTGTCGCCGGTGGTGGTGACCAACGGCGAGCGCTTCGCCATCGTCTCGGCGGTCACCGGCCGCGAAGTGGGGTTCGGCGAACCGATCCTGACGCTGCGGCCGGTGGCGGCGGCCGAAACGGCGGCTGAAGGCGACGGCGAGACGCTGCGGCGGCGGGTACGGGTGGCGCTGACGCACGGACTGCACGCGCGGCCGGCGGCGCTGGTGGCGCACGAGGCGGGCAAGTTCGCCGCCGAACTGGCGGTCGAGATCGGCGATCGGCGCGCCAACGCCCGCAGCCCGGTCTCGATCATGGCGCTGGCGGTGCGTTCCGGCGACGAGATCGAGCTGGTCGCCCGGGGCGCGGACGCCGCCGAGGCGCTGATCGCCCTCGCGGCGGCCATCGGCGAAGCGCGTGACGCGGCCGCGTCCGTGACGGCCGCCGCCGCCCCGCAGCCGCCCCAGCCCGCCGCCCCGGCCAGCTCGCCGTTGACCGCGCTCGGCGGGGTGCCGGCCGCGCCGGGCCTCGCCATCGGCGCCGCGGTGCGCTTCGTCGAGGCCGAAGTGCTCGTCCAGGAGACGGCGGGCGCGCCGGCCGAGGAGCTGGCGGCGCTGGGCGCCGCGCTGGAGGCGGTGAAGACGGCGCTGATCCTGCGGCTCGGCGGCGAGAGCGCCCAGGGCCGCGAGATCGTCGAGGCGCACCTGGCCTTCCTCCAGGACCCCGAGCTGTCGCGCGCCGCCACGGGCGCCATCGACGCGGGCGCCAGCGCCGGCGCGGCCTGGAGCAACGCGATCGGCGGCTACGTCGAGCTGCTGCGCGCCGCCGGCGACGCGCGGATGATGGAGCGCGCCGCCGACCTCAACGACCTGAAGCGGCAGGTGTTGCTGGCGCTCTCCGGCGAGGCCAGCGCGCCGCTGGCGCTGCCCGACAACGCCGTCATCCTCGCCGACGACCTGCTGCCCTCGCAGCTGATGGAGCTGGATGGCGCCCGCGTCGCCGGCCTCGCCATCAGCCGCGGCGGCCCCACCTCGCACGTGGCGATCCTGGCGGCGGCGATGAACATCCCCGCCGTGGTGGCGCTGGGGCCGCGGGTGCTGTCGATCGAGGACGGCGCCCTCGTCATCCTCGACGGCGACGAGGGGCGCCTGCAGGTGGCGCCGAAGTCGGCGGAGATAGCCGCGGCCCAGACCCGGCTCTTCGAGCGCCGCCAGAGCCGCGCCCGCGCCCAGGCCGCCGCGCAGTCGCCCTGCCGCATGGCCGACGGGACCCGCATCGAGGTGTTCGCCAACCTGGCTTCGGCCGCCGAAGCCGCCACCGCGGTCGCCGCCGGCGCCGAGGGCTGCGGCTTGCTGCGCACCGAGTTCCTGTTCATGGACCGCCCCGACGCGCCCAGCGAGGACGAGCAGTTCTCCGCCTACCAGGCCATCGCCGACGCGCTGGCGGGCCGGCCGCTGATCATCCGCACGCTGGACGCCGGCGCCGACAAGCCGGTGGCCTACCTGCCGCTGCCGCCGCAGGCGAACCCGGCGCTGGGCGTGCGCGGGGTGCGGGTCGGCCTTGCCTGGCCGGAGCTGCTCCGCGCCCAGCTGCGGGCGATCCTGCGTGTGCGGCCGGCCGGTCAGGTCCTGGTGATGCTGCCGATGGTGGCGAGCCTCGCCGAAGTGCGCGCGGTGCGCGCCGTGGCCGCCGAACTCGCCGTGGACCTGGGCGTCGCGGTCCCGCCGCTGGGCGTGATGGTTGAGACGCCGGCCGCCGCGATCACCGCCGACCTGCTGGCGGCGGAGGCCGACTTCATCTCGATCGGCTCCAACGACCTTGCCCAGTATGCGCTGGCAATGGACCGCACGAGCCCGCAGCTCGCCGCGCAGGTGGACGCGATGCATCCGGCGGTGCTGCGCCTGATCGGCGAGGCGGCCAGCGGCGCCGCGCGCCGCGGACGGACGGTCGCGGTGTGCGGCAGTCTCGCGTCCGAGCCCGCCGCCGCGCCGAT
>DASXEN010000171.1:0-27610 GCA_036490095.1 Caulobacteraceae bacterium | reverse complement strand
CCGAACAGGTCCGCGCTACACTCTGTCTGCATCGGGGAACACCTCTGCGGAGGGCAAGTCTTTGTCGCAGAAGTATTTTCCCAGATTCAGAGCCCCGATGCACCTAGCCGCGTGAGAAATACGGGCTAACCCGGCGCCTTCGCCGCCCGGCGCACGGGCACCACGCGCACCCTTGTCCCGTCCAGCACCAGCGCCAGCTCGCCGCGCTTGAGCCGCAGTGCGTCCTCGCCGAAGGCCTCGCGGCGCCAGCCGTGCAGGGCCGGCGCGTCGGCGTGGTCGTCGCTGGCGATCTTCTCCAGGTCGGCGACGGTGGCGATCAGCTTGGAGGCGACGCCGGCGTCCTCGGCGCGGGCCTTCAGCAGCACCTTCAGCAGTTCCACCACCGCCCCGGCGGCCGGCGAGACCGGCGTCGTGTCGCGCTCGATCTTCGGGGCGTAGCCCTCCGGGTCCTTCAGCGCCTCGCGGATCGCCTCGATCAGCTCCGGTCCGTAGCGGGAGCCAGCGAAGCCCTTCGGCACCGAGCGCAGCCGGTTCAGCGCGTCGGCGTCGGTCGGCCCCTGGGCGGCCAACTCGTCGATGGCCTCGTCCTTGAGGATGCGCCCGCGCGGCTGGTCGCGCTGCTGGGCGGTGCGCTCGCGCCAGGCGGCGACGGCGCGGAACACCGCCAGGTACTTCGCCGCATGCCGCCGCGGCTTCAGCCGCCGCCAGGCGTTCTCCGGCTCGACGTCGTAGAGCCCCGGATCGCACATCGCGGCCATCTCCTCGGTCACCCAGGAGAGACGTGCGGCCTTCTCCAGCCGGGTCCTGAGGATCGGGTAGAGCTCGGCGAGGTGGGTGACGTCGGCCAGCGCGTAGGTGAGCTGCGCCTGGGTCAGCGGCCGGCGCGCCCAGTCGGTGAAGCGGCTGCTCTTGTCGAGCTCGACCTTGAGGATCTTGCGCACCAGGGCGTCGTAGGCGACCTGCTCGCCGAAGCCGGCGGCCATGCCGGCGATCTGGGTGTCGAACAGCGGCTGCGGGATCGCGCCGAGATTGTGGAAGATCTCCACGTCCTGGCGGGCGGCGTGGAACACCTTCAGCACCTTCGCGTCGCGCATCACCGCCAGGAAGGGCGTCAGGTCGAGGCCCTCGGCGAGCGGGTCGATGATGGCCTCGATCCCGTCGGGCGCGGCGGCCTGGATCAGGCAAAGCTTGGGCCAGTAGGTGGTCTCGCGCATGAACTCGGTGTCCACGGCGACGAAGGCCTGGCCCTCCAACCGCGCGCAAAAGTCCGCGAGGTCGGCGGTGGAGGTGATCGGCGTCATCGGTTAGCTATAGCCCCGCGGGTGGTCGAGTCTGCAAGTGCGAGCTTGCCGCCGGCCCATATTTCCTGAAGTCCCCGAAGCGTGCCTGGAGCGTCCCCCGCCGATGACTGAGCGCCGAAACGGCCTGACCTACGCCGAGGCTGGCGTGGACATCGACGCCGGCGCCGCGCTGGTGGAGGCGATCAAGCCGCTGGCGCGGGCGACGCGGCGGCCGGGCGCGGACGCGGCGCTGGGCGGCTTCGGCGCGCTATTCGACCTGAAGGCCGCCGGCTACGACGATCCGCTGCTGGTCACCACCACCGACGGCGTCGGCACCAAGCTGAAGATCGCCATCGAGACCGGCCACGTGGACGGCGTCGGGATCGACCTCGTCGCCATGTGCGTCAACGACCTCCTGGCCCAGGGCGCCGAGCCGCTGCTGTTCCTCGACTACTACGCCACCGGCAAGCTCGACGTGGCCGCCGCTGCGCGCGTCGTCGCCGGCATCGCCGAGGGCTGCCGCCAGGCCGGCGCGGCGCTGGTGGGCGGCGAGACGGCGGAGATGCCGGGCATGTACGCCGGCGCCGACTTCGACCTGGCCGGCTTCTGCGTCGGCGCGGTGGACCGCGCCGGCGTGTTGCCGAAGCTGGATCGCCAGCGCCGCGGCGACCTGCTGATCGGCCTCGGCTCCTCCGGGCCGCACTCGAACGGCTACTCGCTGATCCGCAAGGTGGTCGAGCTCTCGGGCCTGGCCTGGGACGCAGCCGCGCCGTTCGCCGACGGCCAGACGCTGGCCGAGGCGCTGCTCGCGCCGACCCGCATTTACGTCGAGACGGTGCTGCCGCTCGCCAGGGCCGGCGTCCTCTCGGGCTGCGCCCACATCACCGGCGGCGGCCTGGTCGAGAACCCGCCGCGGGCGATCGCGCCGGGCCTGGCCGCGCGCTTCGACTGGTCCGCGTGGACGCCGCCGCCGGTGTTCGCCTGGCTGGCGCAGGCCGGCGGCGTCGCCGACGCGGAGATGCGCCGCACCTTCAACTGCGGCCTCGGCTTCCTGCTGATCGCCTCGCCCCGCGACGCCGAGGCGGTGCTGGCCGCGCTCCTCAACGCCGGCGAGACGGCCTTCGTCTGCGGCGAGCTGGCGGCGGCCGACACCGTAGATTCTCCGTAGTCTACGGCGCCGCGCCCGCACGCATTGTTGCTTGGGCGCCGGCGCGGAAGGTGGGCTAGCCTCCGGCCAAAGCCTCGCGCCGATGGAGGACCAGATGGCCGAAGAGCGCATGCAGTATCTGGGCGTGAACCACGTCGCCCTCGTCGCCAGGGACATGGCCGAGACCGTCGACTTCTACGAGACCGTGCTCGAGATGCCGCTGGTGAAGACGGTCGAGTTCGCCAACGGCCGCGGCCAACACTTCTTCTTCGACTGCGGCGGCGGCGGGCTGATCGCCTTCTTCTGGTTCCCCGACGCGCCGCAGGCTGCGCCCGGGATCGCCTCGATGCACGAGGACGTCCGCAACAAAGGCTCGATGACCGCCATCGCCTCGATGAACCATTTGGCGATCAGCATCCCGGTCGAGAAGTTCGATGCCTATGTGGCGCGGCTGAAGGCCAAGGGCGTGAAGCTCTATGTGATCAACCACGACGACTCGCCGGCCGGCGGCGCCGCGGAGATGCACGACGGGGTGTGGATCCGCTCGATGTACTTCCGCGACCCGAACGGCATCCACATGGAGCTGGCCTGCCTGACCCGCGCCTTCCGCCCCGACGACGTCGCGCACGATCCGGTCGACGCGCAGGGCAAGCCGGTTTCGCAGAAGGCGCCGGCGCTGGTCTGAGGGCGGCGGGACCCCGCGAAGTCCGATCCCCTCCCCCTCCCACGCCCTGACGGGCGCGGGCCCCTCCCTCTCCCTACGGGAGAGGTGTCCCTCTTCACCTCTCCCGTAGGGAGAGGGAGGGGCCCATTGCGCAGCAATGGGAGGGTGAGGGGATCGGGCCTCGCCGAGCGACCGGCCGAGCGGTCGGCCGCGTTTCAGATGTGCAGCACCCGCCCGTAAGCGTCCAGCGAGGCTTCGTGCATGGCCTCGCTCATGGTCGGGTGCGGGAAGACGGTGGCGAAGAGGTCTTCCTCGGTCGCCTCCATGGTGATGGCGATGGCGAAGCCCTGCACCATCTCGGTCACCTCGCCGCCGATCAGGTGCGCGCCCAGCAGCGCCCCGGTCCTGGCGTCGAACACGGTCTTGACGAAGCCGTCGACCTCGCCCGCCGCGATGGCCTTGCCGTTGGCGCGGAACGGGAAACGGCCGACCTTCACCTCGCGCCCGCCCTCCTTGGCCTGCGCCTCTGTGAGGCCCACCGAGGCGATCTGCGGCGTCGAATAGGTGCAGCCGGGGATCGGCGCCCTCAGCTTCGACGAGGCGAAGCCGGCGATCGCCTCGGCGCAGTGAACGCCCTCGTGCATCGCCTTGTGCGCCAGCCACGGCGCGCCGGCGACGTCACCGATGGCGTAGAGCCCCTTCACGTTGGTCGCGCCGTGGCCGCCCGCGACCACATGGCCGCGCTCCAGCTTCACGCCCAGGGCTTCGAGGCCGATGTTCTCGACGTTGGCGGCGATGCCGACCGCGACGATGGCCCGCTCGGCCTCCAGCCGCTCGGCCTTGCCGCCGGCCTCCAGCTCCAGCGCGACGCCGCCCGAGGTCTTGGCCAGGCGCGTGACTTTGGCGCCGATGCGAAACTTGATGCCGCGCTTCTCGAACGCCTTCTGCGCCGCGGCGGACACCTCGGCGTCCTCCACCGGCAGGATGCGCGGCAGCGCCTCGACCACCGTCACCTCGGCGCCCAGCGCCCGGTAGAAGCTGGCTAACTCGATGCCGATCGCCCCGGAGCCGACCACCAGCAGCGTCTTCGGGCAGTCCGGCGGGACCATCGCCTCGCGGTAGGTCCAGACCCGCTGGCCATCGGCCTCCAGGCCCACGTCCGGGAAGGTGCGCGCGCGGGCGCCGGTGGCCAGAATGACCGACCTGGCGGTCAGCGTCCGCTCGCCGCCGTCCTTCAGCGCCACCACCACCTTCGGCGCCGCCTCGCCCTTTTCCAGCCGCGCAGTCCCGTCGACCACGGTGATCTTGTGCTTCTTCATCAGGAAGGCGACGCCGCCGGAAAGCTGCTTGGCCACGGCGCGCGAGCGGGCGATCACCTTGGCGAAGTCGTAGGCGCGGTCCTTCACCGAAAGTCCGTAGGCGTCGAGGTGGCCGAGCTGCTCGTAGACTTCGCCAGTCTTCAGCAGCGCCTTGGTGGGGATGCAGCCCCAGTTGAGGCAGACGCCGCCGAGGTTCTCGCGCTCGACGATGGCGGTGGAGAGGCCCAGCTGGCTGGCGCGGATCGCCGCCACATAGCCGCCCGGCCCGGCGCCGATCACCACCAGGTCGAACGCGTCGGCCATCAGAGGACGGACTCGATCGCGGACGCCAGCGCCTCGGGCTTGTCCAGCGGCGCGAAGCGGCGGACCACGTCGCCTTGGCGGTCAATGAGGAACTTGGTGAAGTTCCACTTGATCCCCTCGCTGCCCAGCACGCCCTTCTGCGCCTTCTTCAGGTAGGCGTAGAGCAGATGCGTGGCCGGTCCGTTCACGTCGATCTTCGACATCATCGGGAAGCTGACGTCGTAGGTCAGCGAGCAGAAGCTGGCGATCTCCGCCGCGTTCCCCGGTTCCTGGGCGCCGAACTGGTTGCAGGGAAATCCGAGCACGGAAAAACCACGGTCCTTGTACGTCCTATAGAGATGCTCCAGCCCGGCGTATTGGGGGGTGAACCCGCATTTGCTGGCGGTGTTGACGATCAGCAGCACCTGGCCGCGCCAGTCGGCGAGCTGGGTCGGCTTGCCGTCCAGCGTCTCGGCCTCGAAGTCGTAGACGTCCACGAAAGGCGCCCTCCCCTCAGACGATCATGGTGATCGGGTCTTCGATCAGCGCCTTGAAGGCCACCAGCCAGCGCGCGCCGATCGCCCCGTCCACCACCCGGTGGTCGCAGGTGAGGGTGACGCTCATCACCGTAGCGATGGCCAGCTGACCCTCCTTCACCACCGGCCGCTTCTCGCCTGCGCCGATGGAGAGGATGGCGCCGTGCGGCTCGTTGATGATCGAGGCGAAGCTCTTGATCCCGAACATGCCGAGGTTGGAGACCGAGAAGGTGCCGCCCTGGAACTCCTCCGGCTTCAGCTTGCGGGTGCGGGCGCGCTCGGCCAGGTCCTTCATCTCACGGGCGATCTCGGCGAGCCCCTTGGTCTCGGCGGCGCGGACGATCGGCGTGATCAGGCCGCCGTCGATGGCCACGGCCACCGCGATGTCGGCGTGGTGATGGTAGGCGAAGCCCTCGGGCGTGTAGCTGGCGTTGGCGTCCGGCACGCGCTTCAGGGCGATGGCCGCCGCCTTGATCGCCATGTCGTTGACGCTGACCTTCACCCCCTCCTTCTCCAGGAGGGCGTTGACCTTGCCGCGGGCGGCCAGCAGCGCGTCGAGCTCGATGTCGAGGGTCAGCGGGAAGTGCGGCACGTCGCGGAACGAGTCGGCCATCCGCCGGGCGATGGTCTTCTTCATGCCGTCGAGCGGCTTCAGGTCATACGACCCGGGCGCGATGCCCATCTGCTCGAGCGACTTCACCTGCGGCGCCGCGGCCGGCGGCGGGGCCGCCGCTGCGGGCCGGGCTTCGGCGGGCGCGGGCTTCAGCGCGGCCGTGGCCGGCGCGCCCTTCAGCCCCTCGACGTCGCGGCGGATGACCCGGCCGTGCGGTCCGGAGCCCTTCACCTGCGCCAGGTCGACGCCGGCGTCCTTGGCGAGGCGCCGCGCCAGCGGGCTGGCGAGGATACGCTCCGAGCCCTCGCCCCCGCGAGGGGCGGGGGTTGGGGGTGGGGGGCTCTCGACGTGCTGCGGCGCCTGGCGCTGGGCCTGCGGCTGGGGTGGTGGCGGAGAGTCCCCCCCACCCCCAGCCCCGCCCCTCGGGGGGGAGGGGGGCGTTTTTTCCGGCGCCTTGGCCTCTGTCTTCGGCGGCGCCGGCGCGGCCTCCTCGCCCTCGCCCTTCAGCCGGGCGATCGGCGTGTTGACCTTCACCTCCTCGGTCCCTTCCGGAACCAGCAGCTCTTCGACCACGCCCTCGTCGACCGCCTCGACCTCCATGGTCGCCTTGTCGGTCTCGATCTCGGCGATCACGTCGCCCGAGCGCACCTCGTCGCCCACCTTCACATGCCACTTGGCGAGCGTGCCCTCCTCCATGGTGGGCGACAGCGCCGGCATCAGCACGTCCGTCACGCCGCAGGCTCCTTGGACAGGTGCGCCAGGTCGGCGGCATGGGCTTCCCAGTTGCGGCCGTCGAACTCGCCGAGCCGCAGGGCTGGCTTGGTCGCCTCGTCGAGGCAGCGGGCGTTCACCGACCAGCCATCCGGGTTGGAGCGCGGACGGTAGAAGCTCTTCACGCCGCAGACGCGGCAGAAGGTGTGCTGGGCGACGCCGGTGTTGAACCTGTAGGTGGTGATCCGGTCCGTCCCCTGCAGCAGCCGGAACCGGCTCTCCGGCACGATCACATGCACGAAGCCAACCTTCTCGCACATCGAGCAGGTGCAGGTCTGAGCCTCCACTTCGTCCGCCAACAGCGCCTCGAACCGCACGGCTCCGCAATGGCAGCCGCCTGCGCGCCACGCGAGCCCGGCCCCGCTCATCGGTAGCAAACCGCCTTGGCCGCCTTGACGATCTTCTCGACCGACGGCAGCGACAGCGCCTCCAGGTTGGCGGCGTAGGGCATCGGCACGTCTTCCTGGTGCACGCGCGCCGGCGGCGCGTCGAGCCAGTCGAACGCCTCCTCGACCACCCGCGCGGCCACCTCGGCGCCGACGCCCATCGGGCCCCAGCCTTCCTCGACGGTGACCAGCCGGTTGGTCTTCTTGACGCTCTCCACCACCGTGCCGTGGTCGAGCGGGCGCAAGGTGCGCAGGTCGACGACCTCGGCCTCGATGCCGTCCTTGGCCAGCTCGTCGGCCGCCTGCAGGGCGAAGCCGACCATGCGCGAGTGGGCGCAGATGGTCACGTCCTGGCCCTGGCGGCGCACCTTGGCCTTGCCGATCGGCACGATCCAGTCGTCTACCTCGGGGATCTCGAACTCCTGGCCGTAGAGCATCTCGTGCTCCAGGAAGACCACCGGGTTGGGGTCGCGGATGGCGGCCTTCAGCAGGCCCTTGGCGTCGGCCGCGTCGTAGGGGGCGACCACCTTCAGGCCCGGCACGTGGGCGTACCAGCTGGCGTAGTCCTGGCTGTGCTGGGCGGCGACGCGGGCGGCCGCGCCGTTGGGCCCGCGGAACACCACCGGGCAATGCACCTGGCCGCCGGACATGTAGAGGGTCTTGGCGGCGGAATTGATGATCTGGTCGATCGCCTGCATGGCGAAGTTGAAGGTCATGAACTCGACGATGGGCTTTAAGCCCGCCATCGCCGCGCCGACTCCGAGGCCGGTGAAGCCATGCTCGGTGATCGGGGTGTCGATCACCCGCTTCTCGCCGAACTCCTGCACCAGGTCGCGGCTGACCTTGTAGGCGCCCTGGTACTGGGCCACCTCCTCGCCCATCAGGAACACGGCGTCGTCGCGCCGCATCTCCTCGGCCATGGCGTCGCGCAGGGCGTCGCGTACGGTGATGCGCACCAGCTTGGCGTCGGCCGGGAAGTCGGTGTCGCCCTGCTGCGGAGGCGCGGGCGCGGCGCCCTCGCCTTCCGGCTTTGGCCTGGCGGTCTCGGGCGGCTGCTTCTCGGGATCGCCGGCGGAGGCTTCGCCTTCGCCTTTGCGCTGGTCGGGGCCCCCACCACCACTTCGTGGTCCCCCTCCCCCTGCGGAGGAGGAGATCTCATCCTGTTTCTGCTCCCCCTGAGGGGGAGCTGTCGGCTGCGCAGCAGACGACTGAGGGGGCGCTGAATCCGCGCCGTTGCCCTCGCCCTTCAGCCGGGCGATCGGGGTGTTGACCTTCACCTCCTCGGTCCCTTCCGGAACCAGCAGCTCCTCGACCACGCCCTCGTCGACCGCCTCGACCTCCATAGTCGCCTTGTCGGTCTCGATCTCGGCGATCACGTCGCCGGAGCGCACCTCGTCGCCCACCTTCACATGCCACTTGGCGAGCGTGCCCTCCTCCATGGTGGGCGACAGCGCCGGCATCAGCACATCGGTCACGCCGCCGTCTCCGAGTAGACGTCGGTGTACAGCTCCGACGGGTCGGGCTCGGGCGCGGTGCGGGCGAACTCGGCGGCGTCGGCGACCGTGCGGCGGACCTCCGCGTCGATGGCCTTCAGCGCCGCATCGTCGGCCATCTTCTGCGAGCGCAGCAGCTCCTCGACGTGGTCGATCGGGTCGCGGTGCTTGCGCACCTCGTCGATTTCCTCGCGGGTGCGGTACTTGCCCGGGTCGCTCATCGAGTGACCGCGGTAGCGGTAGGTCTTCATCTCCAGGATGAACGGCCCCTCGCCCGAACGGGCGTGCTCGGCGGCCTCGGCGGCGGCGTCGCGCACCGCCAGCACGTCCATGCCGTCGACCTCCTTGCCGTGGATGTTGAAGCTGGCCCCGCGGCGATAGAGGTGGGTCTCCGACGAGGCGCGCTCGATCGAGGTGCCCATGGCGTACTGGTTGTTCTCGATGATGTAGACGATCGGCAGGCGCCAGAGCTCGGCCATGTTGAAGCTCTCGTAGACCTGGCCCTGGTTGGCCGCGCCGTCGCCGAAGTAGACGAAGGCGCAGGCCTTGTTGTCGCGATAGCGGTTGGCGAGGCCAAGGCCGGTGCCGAGGCTGACCCAGGCGCCGACGATGCCGTGGCCGCCGTAGAACTGGTGATCGAGCGAGAACATGTGCATCGAGCCGCCCTTGCCCTTGGAGGCGCCGGCGGCGCGGCCGGTCAGCTCGGCCATGACCACCTTGGGGTCGATGCCGGCGGCCAGCATGTGGCCGTGGTCGCGGTAGCCGGTGATGATCTGGTCGTCGGCCTGCTTGACCGACTGCACGCCGACGGCGACCGCCTCCTGGCCGATGTAGAGGTGGCAGAAGCCGCCGATCAGCCCCATGCCGTAGAGCTGCCCGGCGCGCTCCTCGAAGCGGCGGATGAGCAGCATGCTGCGGTAGAGGCCGAGCAGTTCGTCCTTGCTGGCGGCGGGCTTGTCTTTCGGCTTCGCAGCCCTCGCCATCGCGCACTCCGTCGAGCTTCAGTCCGAACGCGCCGGCCGTCGCATCGTTTCAGTGTGCGGGATCAGGCGTGCGGATCACATAGTCCCTTGGATCGGCGAAGCCTAGAACCACGTGCGCCCTTTCCTCCAGCAGGTCGCGCGAGAGGCTGGCGTCGCTTAAGAGGCGCGCGCGCTGCTGCAGTTCGACGCGCTCGGTCCGCAGCGTCTTCAGCTGCGTCTCGTCGTCGGCCAGCGTCGCCTGGCGCTCGCGGGTGGTGAGGATGCCGCGGTCGCCGGTGAGCGCGTTGAAGCCGAAATAGCAGATCAGCGCCGCGAGGATCGCCGTCGGGATGAAGGTGGTGAGGCGCGCGAGCACGAGGCGGATATCTGCGCCTGCATGCTTAATGGAGCCTTTCCAACGACTTCGCGGCGCGCCTTCAGCGACGTTTGAGCGCGGCGGCGCCGGCGTAGAGCGCCTGGTCGTCCAGCTCTTCCTCGATCCGCAGCAGCTGGTTCCACTTGGCCAGCCGGTCCGAGCGCGAGAGCGAGCCGGCCTTCAGCTGGCCGCAGCCGGTGGCCACCGCCAGGTCGGCGATGGTGGTGTCCTCGGTCTCGCCCGAGCGGTGGCTCATCACCGCGGTGTAAGCCGCCTTGTGGGCCATCTCGACGGCGTCCAGCGTCTCCGAAAGGGTGCCGATCTGGTTGACCTTGATCAGGATCGAGTTGGCGAAGCCCTGCTCGATGCCGAGCTTCAGCCGCTCCGGATTGGTGACGAAGACGTCGTCGCCGGTGAGCTGCACCTTGGCGCCCAGGCGCTGGGTGAGCAGCTTCCAGCCGTCGAAGTCGTCCTCGGCGCAGCCATCCTCGATGGTGACCAGCGGATAACGGGCGACGAGATCGGCCAGGAAGTCGACCATGCCGGCGGCGTCGAGCGTCTTGCCCTCGCCGGTCATCCGGTAGCGGCCGTCCTTGAAGAACTCGCTCGCCGCGGCGTCGCAGCCGAGGTTGAAGTCCTCGCCGGCGCGGTAGCCGGCCGCCTCGCCGGCCTTCAGGATGAAGGAGAGCGCCTCGTCGGCATTGGCGAAGCTGGGCGCGAAGCCGCCCTCGTCGCCGACGTTGGTGGAATGGCCGGCGCCGTGCAGCGCCTGCTTCAGCGACTGGAAGATCTCCGAGCCCATGCGCAGCGCCTCGGCGAAGGTCGGCGCGCCGGTGGGCAGGACCATGAACTCCTGGAAGTCGAGCGGATTGTCTGCGTGGGCGCCGCCGTTGATGATGTTCATCTGCGGCACCGGCAGGATGCGGGCCGAGACGCCGCCGACGTACTTGTAGAGCGGCAGGTCGCGGGTCTTGGCCGCCGCCTTGGCCGCCGCCAGCGAGACGCCGAGGATGGCGTTGGCGCCCAGCCGGCTCTTGTTGGCCGTCCCGTCGAGCTCGATCAGGATGCGGTCGAGGCGGCGCTGGTCCTCGACCTCGGCGCCGGAGAGGGCGTCGAAGATCTCGCCCATCACCGCACCCACCGCGCCGCGCACGCCCTTGCCGCCGAACCGGTCCGGATCGCCGTCGCGGCGCTCCACCGCCTCGTGCGCGCCGGTCGAGGCGCCGGAGGGCACGGCGGCGCGGCCCAGCGTGCCGTCCTCCAGCACCACGTCCACCTCGACGGTGGGGTTGCCCCGCGAATCGAGGATCTCGCGCGCCAGGATGTCGACGATCTCGGTCATGGGGCCCCGCTGATGCTTTGGAAGGCGCGAGGCTTAGCGGGCGGGCCGGCCGCGGGCAACCGGCCGCAGCGCCGTCAGTCTTCCTTCTTCACCAGCACCTGGCGGCCGCGGTAGGCGCCGGTCTTCAGGTCGATGTGGTGCGGCCGCTTCAGCTCGCCGGTGTCCGTGTCTTCCACGTAGGCGTTGGGCTTCAGGGCGTGGTGCGCGCGGCGCATGTTGCGGCGCGACGGGGAGGTTTTTCGCTTCGGGACGGCCATGGGACTTTGGAAGGTTCGGGCTCGAAAAAGGAGCGCGGGTCTATGCCGCAAGCGACGGGCGATTACAAGCGTGTCCGGGCGCGTTCAGGGCGGCGGGTCTAGGCGGCGGCGACGCGCGTCCGCGCCTCGCCGCGCGTGGCCTCCAGGCCCTTGTCTTCCGCGACGTCCTCGACCACCGCCTCGCATTCGTCGCGCATCTCCTCGATCTCCTTCTCAGAGCGGCGCTCGAGGCCGATGTAGCGGTTCTCGGCCGTCTCCAGCGCCCGGATCAGCTCGTCGAGCTTGACCTGCAGCGCCTGGCCCTCGCGATTCTGGGTGTTCTGGATCAGGAACACCATCAGGAAGGTGACGATGGTGGTCCCGGTGTTGATCACCAGTTGCCAGGTGTCGGAGAAGTGGAAGATCGGGCCGGTCGCCGCCCAGACGATTACCAGAAGACAGCAGGCGAGGAAGGTGAGCGGCCGTCCCATCGCCACCGCGATGTGGTTAGCCGAAGTTTCGAACAGTTTTTCCATGATGTCTGACCCCCGCGGGAAACAAAGCTTCACCCGCTCAACGGCCGGTCCCGCGTCTCGTTCCCGCACGCCGGCAAGGCGGCGGCGTTATTGGACGCTCTTGAGCCTCGCAGGCGCGACGTTGGTCCACGCCATCCGCAGCAGCGTCTCGATCAGCGCCGCGTCCGCCCGCTCGTACCAGACGAACGTCGAGCCCTTGCGGCCCCAGTAACCCGGCACGGCCTCGACCACGCCCGGATGCGCCTCGGCGAGGTTGTGCTGATCCTCCGCGTCGAGCTTGACCATCATCCGCGGCCGATCCTGGTGCAGCGTGCAGAAGATCTTCCCGCGCACCCGAAACGACGGCATGCCGTGATGATCCGCCTCGGCGGCTTCCGGCAGCGCCAGGGCGAGGCGGCGGATGTCGGTCTCAGTCATCGCCGAGCGCCCGGCGGAGTTGGGCCGCCAGGTCCATCCGCTGGTCGAGGACGCAGATCACGAGCACTCGCTCGTCATCAAAACGGTAGAACGCCAGATGAGCGCCGATCCTCAGTCGCCGCACGCCTGGATGCTCGGGACTGTAGAGGGCTCCAACGCGGGGCCGCGCGGGAAGCTTCGCCAAACGCTCCAGCAGGTCTGTAACGTAGCGCACGCGTTGCCGGCGCCCCCAATTCGCCTCTGACCAGCGCGCGGCTTCGGCGATGTCCGCTCGGGCGCGGGACGACAGACGCAGCAGCCTCACAACAAGTCGGAGAACAGCGCCTTGAGTTCGTCGACATTAGCCACGTCGACGAACCTTCCTTCGCGAAGATCGGCTTCGCCTTCCTCGATCGCCGCCGCCAGGGCTACGCAGCGATCCCGTTCTTCCAGAAGCTTCAGCGCCACGGCGACGACATCGGCCTCGCTGCGATATCGCCCCGTCGCGACTTTCTCGCGGATTAGGTCTTCGAGCTCGGCGGAGAGGGTCACGACCATGCCGGCAGCCTACCACAACCGCCCGCGGATCACATCAGCCGGCTCTGCTCCAGCGCCGCGGCGATGAAGCTGGCGAAGAGGGGGTGCGGGGCGAAGGGGCGACTCTTCAGCTCCGGATGGAACTGCACGCCGATGAACCACGGGTGGTCCGTGCGCTCGACGATCTCCGGCAGTACGCCATCCGGAGAGACGCCGGTCATCTTCAGCCCGGCGCCCTCGAAGGCCTCGCGGTAGCCGATGTTGACCTCGTAGCGGTGGCGGTGGCGCTCGCTGATCGCGGTTTCGCCGTAGATGGCGGCGATGCGCGAGCCGGGGGTCAGCACCGCGTCGTAGGCGCCCAGCCGCATGGTGCCGCCGAGGTCGTCGCCCTCGCCGCGCATCTCGCGCTCGTTGCCACGGGTCCATTCGGTCATCAGGCCGACCACCGGGTGCTTGGTGGGGCCGAACTCGGTGGAGGACGCGCAAGGCACGCCGCCGACGTTCCGCAGCGCCTCGATCACCGCCATCTGCATGCCGAAGCAGACCACGAAGTAGGGCACGGCCCGCTCGCGGGCGAACTTGGCCGCGCGGATCTTGCCCTCCGAGCCGCGCTCGCCGAAGCCGCCCGGGACCAGGATACCGTGCACGCCCTCCAGCCGGGTCGCCGCCGCCGTCTCGTCGCCCTCGAAGGTCTCGCTCTCGACCCAGTCGAGGTTGACCCGCACGCGGTTGGCGACGCCGCCGTGGGTCAGCGCCTCGATCAGCGATTTGTAGGCGTCCTTCAGCACCGTGTACTTGCCGACCACGGCGATGGTGACCTCGCCGTCCGGGTGCACCAGGCGGTCGGAGATCTCCCGCCAGCGGGTCAGGTCCGGGTCGGGCGCGTCGCGGATGCCGAACACGTCCAGCACTTCGGCGTCGAGCCCCTGGGCGTGGTAGTCGAGCGGCACGGCGTAGATGTTGGGCGCGTCCATCGCCTGGATCACCGCCGACGGGCGCACGTTGCAGAACAGGCCGATCTTGCGCTTCTCCTCCGGCGGAATCGGCTGCTCGCAGCGGCACAGCAGCACGTCCGGCTGGATGCCGATCGAGCGCAGTTCCTTGACCGAGTGCTGGGTCGGCTTGGTCTTCATCTCGCCGGCGGTCTTGATGAACGGCAGCAGCGTCAGGTGCATGAAGCAGGCGTGGCCGCGCGGCAGCTCCTGGCCGAGCTGGCGGATCGCCTCGAAGAACGGCAGCCCCTCGATGTCGCCGACCGTGCCGCCGATCTCCACCAGCACGAAGTCGACGCCCTCGCCGGGGTCGGCCAGCACGAAGCGTTTGATCTCGTCGGTGACGTGCGGGATCACCTGCACGGTGGCGCCAAGGTAGTCCCCTCGCCGCTCCTTCTCCAGGATGGTCTTGTAGATCTGCCCGGTGGTGATGTTGTCGCCCTTGGTGGCCGACACGCCGGTGAAGCGCTCGTAGTGGCCGAGGTCGAGGTCGGTCTCGGCCCCGTCGTCGGTGACGAACACCTCGCCGTGCTGGTAGGGGCTCATCGTCCCCGGATCGACGTTGAGATAGGGGTCGAGCTTGCGCAGGCGGACCTTGTAGCCGCGCGCTTGCAAAAGGGCGCCCAGCGCCGCAGACGCCAAGCCCTTTCCCAAGGAGGAGACCACGCCGCCGGTGATGAAAATATACCGGGCCATGGACGTTCAGCTTAGCGCCGATTCGTCGGGTGAGTCGCGCCGCGAATCAGGCTGGACGCGCTCTCGCGCCAAAGCGGCCCGCAAGCGGCGCGCCTAGGGCTGCGTCGGCGCGGGCTTGGGCGCCGGCGGCTCGAGCACCGGCGGCGCGGGCTGAGCGCTCTGCGAGGCCGTGGGCGCGGCGGCCGGCTTGGCGGCGTGCGCGTGCTTCGCCGGGGTTTTGGCGGCGGGGCTGGCCGCCGGCGGGACGTTTGCCGGCCGGACGCTGGCCGGCGGCGCGGCCGGCTGGGCGCCCGGCAGCGTCAGCGGCGCCTGGGCGGCGGGACCGAACAGCGGCGCGGTGGGCGACGGGGCGGAGGTCAGCGGCGCCGTCGGCTGCGGCGGCGGGGCGGCGGGCTGCTGCTGCACGGCGTTCGGGTTGATCTTCTGCAGCTTCAGCTGGTTGATCACCGACGAGGTGGCGCGGTCGTGCGCGCCCAGCAGCGTCAGGCTCAGGCTCAGCACCAGGAACAGGGTGAACAGCACCCAGGTGGTCCGCGTCAGCAGGTCGCCGGCGCCGCGGGCGGTGATCAGCCCGGTCGGTCCGCCGCCCATGCCGAAGGCGCCGCCCTCGGAGCGTTGCATCAGCACGATGGCGATCAGCGCGATGCAGACCAGGATGTCGAGAGTGATCAGAAGACCGGAAAGCATCGCCTGTCTTGAATCGTTGGCGCGGGGTGCGGCAGAGCGGCCGGGGCTCTAGCATCGGCCGCCGGTCCGCGCCATAGCTAGGAAGGCTCCCTCCCCGGTCCAAGTCCCTTGATTCTCGAAACCGAACGCCTAGTGCTTCGTCCGATTGAGCCGGACGACTGGCGCGCCCTCTATCCGATCATGAGCGATCCGGTGGTGATGGCCCACTGGGACAGCGTCGAGGTCGAGGATCCCGACGTGATCGAGCAGATGATCGTCGCCGAGGTCGCCGACATGGCGGTGGGCCGCGGCTGCTACTGGGCGATCGAGCGGGCCGGCGAGCGCGCCTTCCTGGGCGCCTGCGACCTCTCGGATATCGACTGGCGCCACCGCCGCGGCGAAGTCGGCTTCGTGCTGGCGGGCGCGGCCTGGGGCCAGGGCTACGGGCTGGAGGCGATGCGGGCGGTGGTCGACCACGCGGCCGGCCTCGGCCTCAAGCGCCTCTGGGCCCGCGCCCACGCCGGCAACGAGCGCTCGGAGCGGCTGCTCGCCAGGCTCGGCTTCCAGGAGGAGGGCTACCTGCGCGGCCACATCCAGCGCGCCGGCGAGCGGCGCGACTGCAAGATCTTCGGGCTGCTGCTCTGAGCCGGGCCCGACCATGCTGAGCTGGCTGGATGCGACCTTCGGCCGCTACTTCGGGCCGCTACGGCTGCTGGATTCGTTCTTCTTCCTGACCGGCGTCGGCTTCGCCATCACCGCGGTGGCCACCTGGTGGCTGCTGCCGCGACTCTGGAGCTACCTGCCGCGCGACCGCGGCCGCGCCTTCGCCGTCGGCGCCGAGGCCAGCGTCGGCAAGCCGCTCAGCGCCGGTCTCGTCTTCGTGGCCATCTTCTGCCTGGCGGCGCTGGTCTTCGTCCCGGCCGGCGCGCCGCCGATCCGCACCCTGCCGTTCATGGCCGCGGCCACCCTGGTCGGCTACTTCGACGACCGCCGTGGCGGCTTTTCCGAATACCAGCTGGCGGCGATGGACCTCGTCATCGCGCTGGGCGCGTCCTGGGCGATCCTCGGCCTCGCGCCGGCAGCCATCTGGCTGCCCGGATGGAAGCCGCAGATCATGCTCGCGCCCTGGCTCAGCCTGCCGCTTTGGACCGCGGTGATCTGGCTCTCCATCAACGCCACCAACTGCACCGACGGCGTCGACGGCCTCTCCGGCAGCCTCACCGCCACCGCGATCGCCATCCTCGGCGGCCTGCTCTACGTGGTGATCGGCAACCAGGTCGTCGCCGGCCACCTCGGCATCCCGACCAATCCCGAGGGCGCCGACTGGGCGATCATCGCCTTCCTGATGGTGGGCTCGATCTGCGGCTATCTCTGGTGGAACGCCAACCCCAGCGCCGTGCTGATGGGCGACGCCGGCTCGCGCCCGCTCGGCCTCCTGATCGGCATGCTGGTGGTGGCCACCGGCAACCCGCTGTTCCTGCTGCTGGTCGGCTCGGTCATCGTGATGAACGGCGCGACCGGCCTGGTGAAGGTGGCGCTGATGCGCTTCTTCGGCCTGAAGGTGCTGGGCTCGATCCGCTTCCCGCTGCACGACCACTGCCGCAAGGAGCTCGGCTGGTCGAACACCCAGGTGCTGGTGCGCTTCATGCTGCTGCACCTGGGCCTCTCGGCCCTGCTGATCATCCTGGTGCTGAAGGTGCGCTGAACGGCCGGAGGCCCCCTCAGCCACCCGGCAGCCGCAGCACTGAGATCGACATCACCTGGCGGGCCGAGCGCGCGGGTCGGCCGTCGCCGAGCACGATCAGCCGGAACGGTCCCTCGGGCGCGGCCATCGGGGCGCCGTTGCAGCGGTCGGCGAGGAACACCTTGTCGCCGCGCATCAGCGGGTCGGTCTCGGCCAGCGCCAGCGCCACGTGGTAGCCGTCGGCGGCGGCGACCTCGACCACGTCGGCCATCTCCGGTCCGCGCAGCGCCTTGCCCTGCGGCGCGCCGACCTTGGCGAGAACGACGCTCAGCGCCACGCCCTCGCACGCCTCCGACTTGCCGCCCTCCAGCTGCAGCGTCACCGGCTGGTGCGGCAGGGCGGCGATGTCGGCGGCGGAAAGCTCGAGCTTCTGGCCGCCGAGGCCCGTCACCGCGACGCCCGCGGCCGGACCTTGGGCCTGCGCGGAGCCGGCCGCCAACCCGAGCGCGGCCGCTGCAATCCAGATCCGCCTCGCCATGGTCCCCTCCGCCGATGGGCGTCCAGATGGACGCTCCGATGGACGTCTCATGGGGCCGCCTTGTAGTAGAGCCGCATGAAGCTGGCGACCGCCCTCGCATCGCTGCGCCGCGCGTTCGGCGCCCTGGTCATCCTGACCCTCGCGGCGGCCGCGCCGACGCTGGCGCAGGCCGCGCCGCTGACGGTGTTCGCCGCCGCCTCGCTGAAGAACGCCCTCGATGAGGTCGACGCCGCCTTCACCGCCGCCCGCCAGACGCCCGTGCGCGCCTCCTACGCCGCGTCCTCGGCGCTGGCCCGCCAGATCGAGCAGGGCGCGCCGGCCGACGTCTTCATCTCCGCCGACGCCGACTGGATGGACTACGCCGCCCAGCGCAAGCTGATCGCGCCCGCCAGCCGCCGCGACCTGCTGACCAACCACCTGGCCCTGATCGCCGCCGCCGGCGCGCCGACCAGGCTCGCCATCCGCCCCGGCTTCCCGCTGGCGCAGGCGCTGGGCGGCGGCCGGCTGGCGATCGCCGGCCTCGACGTGCCGGCCGGCAAGTACGGCCGCGCCTCGCTGCAGGCGCTGGGCGTCTGGGACGCCGTCAAGGACCACCTGGCGCCGGCCGAGAACGTGCGCGGGGCGCTGGCCTTCGTGGCCCAGGGCGAGGCGCCGCTCGGCATCGTCTACGACACCGACGCCATGACCGAGCCGAAGGTGCGCATCGTCGGCCTGTTCCCGGACGCCAGCCACCCGCGGATCGTCTATCCGGCCGCGGCGGTCGCCGCCTCGAAGAGCCCCGACGCCGCCGCCTACCTCGCCTTCCTGCAAAGCCCGAAGGCGGCGGCGATCTTCCGCCGCTACGGCTTCGTGACGCTGGCGCAGCGCTAATTCGGGTATCGGCCGCGCGGCCAAGTTTGCCGAGGAAATATGATGGGACCTGAAGCCACCAGCATCTTCTGTCCGCACTGTGGCGCGAACCTGCGCTGGCCCGCCGGTCTCGATGACGGCGGCAAGGCGGAGCTGGCCAGGGTGGCCCGTGAAAACAGGCCGCGGGCGATCCGGCGAGTGTGCGATGAACTCGGATTGCCGCTGGGCGACGCGAAGTCGCTTGGCTTGCACATCAGCCGAGCCGGTGATGTATGCGTCCGCTGCAAGACCATCGTCGGCGCGGGCGAGAGTGTCTGTCCCACCTGCAAAGCCCTGAATCTGAATTGGTGACGGCGGCCCGGGGCGCGAGGCGGACCTGCGACTAGGCCGCCCGCACGATCGGCAGGAACTGCATCGCCGTCAGCGACGCGCCGCCCACCAGCGCCCCGCCCACCTCGGCGACGGCGAGGATCTGCGCGGCGTTGCCCTCGTTGACCGAGCCGCCGTAGAGGATCGGGGCCGCGCCGCCGCCGGCGCCGAAGCGCTGCCGCAGCGCCCCGCGGATCGCGCCGTGCACCTCCCCGATCTCCGCCACCGTGGGCGTGCGCCCCGACCCGATCGCCCAGATCGGCTCGTAGGCGACGGAGAAGGCGCGCTCGGCCAGCACTTCGGGCAGGCAGTCGATGAGCTGGCCCAGCACCACCTTCAGCGCCCGGCCGACCTCGCGCTCCTCGGCCGACTCGCCGACGCAGACGATCGGCTCCAGGCCCGCCCGCAGCGCCGCGCCGACCTTGGCGCAGATCTCGGGCCCGGCCTCGTGGTGGAATTTGCGCCGCTCGGAGTGGCCGAGGATCACCAGCCGCGCGCCTGCGTCGGCGAGCATCTCCGCGGCGATGTCGCCGGTGAAGGCGCCCGACGCCTCGGCGCGGCAATCCTGGCCGCCGACCTCGACGCCCGAGCCGGCCAGGGTTTCGGCCATCCGCTGCAGCAGCGTCGCCGGCGGGCAGATCGCCACCCGCGCCGCCGGCGCCTGCGCGTCGACCGCCGCCGCCACCTGCCGCGCCTCGTCGAGCGCGGCCTCCAGCCCGTGCATCTTCCAGTTTCCAGCGATCAGCCGCCGCGGCCCCATCGACGTTTGCGCCCCGTTCGCGGCCCTGGCGCCGCCCCGCCTCCGGCATAGCCGCGCCCGCCCGGTTCGACAACGCGCGCCTCGCGGCAGGGCCGGACCTGAGCCGCGCGCTGGACGGGCGCCGGGGCGGGCCTTTATACGGCGCCGATGCTTCGCTTCTTCCGCGCCCTCACCAAATCCTGGATCGGCCCGGCGATCATGGGCCTGCTCCTGATCGCGCTCGGCTTCCTGGGCTCGGGCAGCGTGCGCAGCCTGTTCGGCGGCCGGGTCGGCAACGCCGTGGTCCAGGCCGGCGGCCACAGCGTCTCCGACAACGAGTTCTCCAAGCTCTTCCAGCATCAGGAAGAGGCCTACCTGCAGCGCACCGGGCAAGCCTACCCGCTCGAGGAGGCGGTCAAGCAGGGCGCGGACAAGCAGCTGGTGCAGCAGCTGGCCGACCACAACGCCTACCTGGAGATGCTGGCGCGCTCGGGCATCCGCCCGTCCGACGCCGTGGTCGCGGCCGAGCTGAAGCAGCAGGCGGAGTCGGGCAAGAGCCCGGCGATCGCCCAGATCTTCGACGCGGTCACCGGCAGGTTCAAGCCAGAGGGCCTGCAGCTGCTGTTGCAGAACAACGGCATCAGCATGGACCGCTTCCAGCGCGACCTGGCCGACGAGATCGCCGACAACGACTTCGGCTCGGCCATCGGCGGCAGCTTCCAGCCGCCGCGCATTGCCGGGGCGATCGAGGCGACGCTGGCGCTGGAGTCGCGCGACCTCACCTACTTTGTCATCCCGACCAACAGCGTGCCCGTGCCGCCGCAGCCGACCGACGCGCAGCTGACGGCGCTGATCCAGCAGTACAAGGACCGGCTGATGCTGCCGGAGCGGCGCAAGATCACCGTGGTGCGCTTCAGCGCCAAGGCGGTCGCGCCGACGCTGACCGTCGACCCGGCGATGGTGCAGCAGCAGTTCGAGGCGCAGAAGGCCAAGTACGCCAAGCCGGAGCTGCGCTCGCTGGTGGAGATTCCGCTCAACGATCCGTCCAAGGCGGGCGCGGTGCAGGCCGCGCTGGCCAGGGGCGAGGATCCGCAGGCGGTCGCCAAGTCGGTCGGCGTCGACGCGGTCAGCTACGCCGACCAGCCGCAGTCGGCGGTCACCGACGCCAAGGCCGGCGCGGCCGCCTTCGCCATGAAGGAAGGCCAGGTCTCCGGGCCGGTGCAGGGCGACTTCAAGACGGTGATCCTGAAGGTCACCAAGGTGACGCCCGCCCAGGCGCCGGACCTCGCCGCGGCGCGCACCCAGATCGAGGCCGACCTGCGCCAATCGCTGGCGGTCGACAAGGTCTACGACCTCAGCCAGAAGTTCGAGGATCTGCGCCAGGGCGGCGCCACCCTCGCCGCCGCCGCCGCCAAGCTGGGCCTGACCGCCGTCGCCGTCGGGCCGATCACCGCCGACGGCAAGGAGCTGGTCAGCGGCCAGCCCAACCCGGTGGTGAGCCAGAAGCTGCTGCAGAACGCCTTCCAGCTGCCGCAGGGCGGCGACAGCGACGTCGAGCAGGACGCCGACAAGGGCGAGTACTACGCCGTCCACGTCGACCAGGTGATCCCGCCGAGCCTGCCGGGCCTGGCCGAACCCGGGGTCCGCGACTTCCTCACCAACGTCTACAAGCAGCAGACCGTGCTGGCGGCGCTGCAGAAAGAGGGCAAGGCCGCCCAGGACGCGCTGAACAAGGGCCAGACCTTCGAGGCCGTCGCCGCCACCTACAAGGCCCAGGTGGCCCATCAGGTCGGCATGCAGGAAGCCACCTCCCAGCAGCTGGAGCAGACGCTGGGCCAGGCCTTCCTGGAGGCCGCGTTCGGCTCCAAGCCGGGGGTGGTGTTCGCGATCGGCTCGGACAAGCTGAGCGGCATCGTCGTGGGCAAGGTCGACGCGCTGCACATCCCCGACCCGAAGGAGGTCGCGGCCATCATCGACCAGGTGCGCCAGCGCACCGGCCAGGGCTACCTCGACGGCCTGCAGCAGGCCGTGCACCGGGCCGCGCTCGCCATGGTCAAGCCGACCACCGACCTCGCCCTGGCCCGCACGGCGATGGGCGTCGACGCTGAGATGCTGGCCCGCGTCACCAAGGCGCCGGCGGGCAAGGCCAAGTGACCACCGAGCCGGCGTTCGAGCCGTTCGCGGACGCCTACGCGGCCGGCCGCGTGCAGGTGGTGGTCGAGCGGCTGATCGACGACCTGGAGACGCCGGTCTCGGCCTACCTGAAGGTGGCGCACGGCCAGCCCTACAGCTTCCTGTTCGAGTCGGTGGAGGGCGGCGCCTGGCGCGGCCGCTACTCGGCGCTGGTGATGGCCCCGGACCTCGTCTGGCGCTGCCAGGCCGGCAAGGCCGAGCTCGCCGAGGCGGGCGACATCGCCGCCGGCCGCTTCCACCCGGACGGCGACGGGGCGCTGGAATCCCTGCGCGACCTCGTCGCCCGCTCGCGGCTGGAGCTGCCGGCCGGCCTGCCGCCGATGGCCGCGGGCGTGTTCGGCGTGCTCGGCTACGACATGATCCGGCTCGTGGAGACGCTGCCGGACGTCAATCCCGACCCGCTCGGCCTGCCCGACTCGGTGCTGATCCGCCCCTCGATCGTCGCCATCTTCGACGGCCTGGCGCAGGAGATCATCCTCGTCACCACGGTGCGCCCGGCGGCCGCCACGGCCGAGACCGCCTACGCCGCCGCCAAGGCGCGGCTGGCGCTCGTCACCGAAGCGCTGAGACAGCCGCTGCCTGAGCCCGCCCCGCATCCGGCGCCGCAGCCCGACCGGTTCGCCTCGCCGGTCAGCTGCGAGGCCTACGGCCGGATCGTCGAGACCGCCAAGGACTACATCCGCGCCGGCGACGTCTTCCAGGTGGTGCCCAGCCACCGCTTCCGCGCGCCGTTCCCGCACGATCCGTTCGCCCTCTACCGGTCGCTGCGCCGCACCAACCCCTCGCCGTTCCTGTTCTTCCTCAACTACCCGGACTTCCAGCTGGTCGGCTCCTCGCCGGAGATCCTGGTGCGCTTACGCGACGGCAAGATCACCATCCGCCCGCTCGCCGGCACCCGGCCGCGCGGCAAGACGCCGGCCGAGGACGCAGCGCTGGAGGCCGAGCTGATCGCCGACCCCAAGGAGCACGCCGAGCACCTGATGCTGCTCGACCTCGGCCGCAACGACGTCGGCCGCGTGGCGATGCTGAACCAGGCCGGCCGCAACGCGCCGCCCGCCGCCCGCAAGGGGCCGCACGTGCGGGTCACCGCCAGCTTTTTCGTCGAGCGCTACAGCCACGTCATGCACCTGGTGTCCAACGTCGAAGGCGACGCGCCGGAAGGCCTCGACCCGGTCGACGTGCTGATGGCCGCCCTGCCCGCCGGCACCCTCTCCGGCGCGCCGAAGGTGCGGGCGATGCAGATCATCGACGAGCTGGAGACCGAGAAGCGCGGCGTCGGCTACGCCGGCGCGGTCGGCTACTTCGGCGCCGACGGCTCGGTCGACACCTGCATCGTGCTCAGGACCGCGCTGGTGAAGGACGGGACCATGTACGTGCAGGCCGGCGGCGGCGTCGTCGCCGACTCCGACCCGGTCGCCGAATACGAGGAGACCGCCCACAAGGCCCGCGCGCTGCGGGAGGCCGCGGCCGAGGCCTGGCGGTTCGCCTGAGGTCACGCCGCAGGCATGCCCCGTAACGGCCGCAGGAAGGCCGCTGAGGGGCCTCGCGCGACCCTCCGGCTAGGGTACTACCAGTATCGGCACTCGGGGCTGTACAGCGCCCCGCAGCGCCTTCCTGAGGGTCTCAACCTGAACGCGCTGCCACCTCAACCTATGGTGGCGAGATCCGCTGACCTCGATCGCCCTACCGCGGCCAGGGCGTCGGCATCGTCACCACGGCGACGGCCAGCGCCAGGGCGCTGACGGCGAAGAAGGCCGCCGCGGCGGTCAGGCCGCCCATCCCCTGCGTGACCGGCCGTGGAGCCAGCAGGGCGCGCGCTTCGCTGAGGCGCCGGGGGTCGAAGATCGAATCGCTGCCAGCCATCGCGACCATCCTGCCGCGCGCCCGCCGCGGCGGCAAATCACGCCCGGCGCTTGGCGACGATCCGCCGCCAGCCTAGAACGCCCGCCGAGAGGCGCGCCATGATCCTGGTCATCGATAACTACGACAGCTTCACCTACAACCTCGTCCACTATCTGAACGAGCTGGGGGCCGAGACGCTCGTGCGTCGCAACGACGCGCTGACCGCCCAGGACGCGCTGGCGCTGCGGCCCGAGGCGGTGGTGCTGTCGCCCGGTCCCTGCACGCCGAACGAGGCCGGCATCTGCCTGGCCCTGATCGGCGGCGCGCCCGACGACCTGCCGATCCTCGGCGTGTGCCTCGGCCACCAGTCGATCGGCCAGGCCATGGGCGGCGAGGTGATCCGGGCCAGGAGCCTGATGCACGGCAAGACCAGCCCGATCCGCCACACCGGCACGGGCGTCTTCGCCGGAATGCCCAACCCCTTCACCGCCACCCGCTACCACAGCCTCTCGATCCGCCGCGAAAGCCTGCCGGCCGAGCTGGAGATCACCGCCTGGACCGACGACGGCGAGATCATGGGCTTCTCGCACCGCAGCCGGCCGCTGCACGGCGTGCAGTTCCACCCCGAGAGCATCGCCACCGAGGGCGGCCACCAGCTGCTGGCCAACTTCCTGGAGCTGGCCGGCGTCAAGCGGCTCGCAGAGGCCTGATGTCGGACGCCTTCAAGCCGCTGCTGTCCAAGCTCGCCGACGGCGCCTCGCTTACCGAGGAGGACGCGGAGTATTTCTTCGGCGCCGCCCTGCGCGGCGAGCCGACGCCGGCTCAGGTGGCCGCCGCCGTCACCGCCATGCGGCTGCGCGGCGAGACCGTCGGCGAGATCACCGCCTGCGCCCGGGTGATGCGGCGCGCCGCCCTCGCCCTCGTCCACCCGCACCAGGTGATCGACGTCTGCGGCACCGGCGGCACCGGCGTCTCCACCTTCAACATCTCCACCGCCGTCGCCTTCGTGGCGGCCGGCGCGGGGCTGAAGGTGGCCAAGCACGGCAACCGCACCATGACCCGCCGCTCCGGCAGCGCCGACGTGCTGGGGGCGCTGGGGGTCAACATCTCCGCCAACCTAGCCCAGCAGCGCGCGGCCCTGGACCGGGCCGGCGTCTGCTTCCTGTTCGCGCCCGCCCACCACGGCGCCATGCGCCACGTGCTGCCGATCCGCCAGGAGCTGGGCTTCCGCACCATCTTCAACACCCTGGGCGCGCTTTCCAATCCGGCCGGCGCGCAGCGGCAGGTGCTGGGCGCCTTCTCGGCCCGCTGGGTCGAGCCCCTGGCGCGGGTGCTGGGCGGGCTCGGCATCGAGCGGGCCTGGGTGGTGCACGGCGAAGGCCTCGACGAGATGACCACCACGGGCGTCACCGAGGTGGCCGAGTGGCGCGACGGCGCCGTGCGGCTCTTCAACGTCACCCCCGAGGCGGTCGGCCTGCCGCGCGCCAGCCTCGCCGATCTCTCCGGCGGCGATCCGGCCGCCAACGCCACGGCGATCCGCGAGCTGCTGGCCGGCGCGCCCGGCCCCTACCGCGACATCGTGCTGCTGAACGCCGCCGCGGCGCTGCTGGTAGGCGACAAAGTCGAGTCGCTGCGCGAGGGCGTCGCCATGGCCGCCGCCGCGATCGACGACGGCCACGCCGCGCTGGCCCTGGAGCGGCTGGTCGAGGCCACCAACCGGCCGTGAGCGACATCCTCGAAGAGATCGCCGCCTACAAGCGCGGCGAGGTGGCGGCGCTGCGCCGCGCCGAGAGCCAGGGCGCCGTCGAGGCGCGCGCCAAGGCGGCCGATGCGCCTCGCGGCTTCGTCGCCGCGCTGGAGCGCGCCGTCTCCCCGTCCCGCCTGGCGCTGATCGCCGAGGTGAAGAAGGCCTCGCCGTCCAAGGGCCTGATCCGCGCCGACTTCGACCCGCCGGCGCTCGCCAAAGCCTATGAGGCGGCCGGCGCCGCCTGCCTCTCCGTGCTCACCGACGCGCCGAGCTTCCAGGGCGCCGACGCCTATCTGACCGCGGCGCGCGCGGCGACGACGCTGCCGGCGCTGCGCAAGGAGTTCCTGGTCGATCCCTGGCAGGTGGCCCAGTCCCGCGCGCTGGGCGCCGACGCCGTGCTGGTGATCCTCGCCATCAGCGACGACGCACTGGCTGGCGAGCTGCTGGCCGAGGCCGCGCGGCTGGGGATGGACACGCTGGTCGAGGCGCACGACGCGGCCGAGGTCGACCGCGCGGTGGCGCTGGGCGCGGCGCTGATCGGCGTCAACAACCGCGACCTGCGCAGCTTCGTCACCGACCTGGCGGTGACCGAGCGCCTCGCCGCCCGCATCCCGGACGACCGCCTGCTGGTCACCGAGAGCGGCATCGCCACCCCCGCCGACGTCGGGCGCCTGTCCCGCGCCGGCGCCCGCGCCATGCTGGTCGGCGAAAGCCTGATGCGCCAGCCGGACGTGGCCGCGGCGACCCGGGCGCTGCTGGGAAACTAGAGCGCGTTGAAGCAATGTGGGCTCGGCGACCCTTCCCCCAAGGCGGAAGGGTTCGATCGGGCTAGGCGGCCTCCTGCCAGCGAGTGAGCGCTCACACACATGTGAGTGAGCGCTCACTCGCGTCGATCCTCAACCTGTGCCATACAGCCGGCCATGGAGAGCCCAGCCATGTCCGTCAAAGCGCGCATCGACGCCGCCGCCATCGAGCTGTTCGTGCACATGGGGGTGGATGCGGCGACCACGAAGCTGATCGCCAAGGCCGCCGCCGTGTCGGAGGGGGCGATCTATCGGCACTACGCCAGCAAGGACGAGCTGGCGCTGACCCTGTTCATGGGCGCGCACCGGCGGCTTTCGGGCCTGGTGGAGGCGGCCGCCGCCGGCGAGCACGACCTGCGGGCCAAGGCCGACGCCATCGTCCGCGCCTACTGCCAGGCGGCCGACGAAGACTGGCCGCTGTTCACCTTCCACATGCTGTCGATGCACCGCTTCCTGCGCTTCTACCAGGAGGACGGGCGCGATCCGGTCTCGGTGGTCGAGGCGCTGGTGAAGCGCGCGATGATGGACGCCGAGCTGCCGCCGGCCGACCCGCGCATCCTCGCCGCCATGGCCATCGGGGTGATCGTCCAGACCGCCCAGAACAAGGCCTACGGCCGCTTCAACGCCCCCATGAGCGCCCATGCGCCGCTGATGAGCGCGGCCGTGCAGGCCGTGCTCTACGCCCGCTAGTCCAAAGGACACCCGCCATGCGCAGCTTCGCCTTCGCCGTCGCCTACTGGATCCTCTGCGTGGTCTACGCCGTCGCCGGCGCCATCGCCGCTCTGGTCCCCGGCCGCGGGCCGCTGACCTTCGTGCTGCGCCTCTACACCCGCCGCATGCTCTGGGCGCTGCACTGGATCGGCGGGATCAAGGTCGACGTGGAGGGCAAGGCGCGGCTGCCGGAAGGCGCCTTCATCGTCGCCGCCAAGCACCACTCCTGGGGCGACGGCTTCGTGATGTTCGCCCACGTGCCCAACCTCGCCTTCGTCACCAACAACGGGCTGGAGCGGATGCCGCTGCTGAAGGGCATCCTCAGAAAGTTCGGCGCCATCGTGGTCGACAACTGCGGCGGCCCGGAAGCCCGGCGCGCGCTCACCGAGAGCGCCGCCAGAGCCAACGCCGAGGGCCGGCGCATCCTCATCTACCCTGAAGGCAACCTGGCCAAGGCCGGCGAGCATTTCCGCTACCGCACCGGCGTCTTCCACATGTACCGCGACTTCGGCGTGGCGGTCGTGCCGGTGGCCACCAACCTCGGGGTGTTCTGGCCGCAGGAGGAGTTCCGCAAGCGCCCGGGCCGCGCCACCGTCGAGTTCCTCGACCTCATCCCGCCGGGATTGGACCGCGGCGAGTTCCTGGCCCGGCTGGAAGCCGCCATCGAGACCCGCTCGCAGGAGCTGATCGCCGCCGCCACCGGCGAGCCGGTCCGCCCCTCGGTGCTGGTCCCGACGCCGGACGAACTGGCGCGCGCGGCGGCTTAACCCGGATTTCTCACGCGGGTCGCGTTTGTACGGTTTGGGGCCTGAGGCGTATGGTCTTTGATGTTGAGGCGTGTGCGGTCGCCGCGGGCGAGGCGGTTGTGTGGTCGTTGGCGTGGTTTCGGTGCTGTTGATGGAGGG
>DASXEN010000141.1:0-37431 GCA_036490095.1 Caulobacteraceae bacterium | reverse complement strand
CTTCATTCGACCGTCAATTTGGTGCTAGACCCGCCGCATGATCGGCAAACTCAATCACGTCGGCATCGCCACGCCCTCGATCGAGGACAGCTGGAAGCTCTATCGCGATGTGCTCGGCGCCACTTCCGTCACCGACAAGCGGGCGCTGCCGGAGCAGGGCGTCTGGGTCAGCTTCGTCAACCTGCCGAACGCCCAGATCGAGCTGATCGAGCCCTATGGCGAGGCCTCGCCGATCGCCGCCTTCCTGGAGAAGAACCCGCGCGGCGGCCAGCACCACGTCTGCTTCGAGGTGCCGGACATCCTGGCGGCGCGCGACGAGATGCGGGCCAAGGGCGCGACGGTGCTGGGCAACGGCGAGCCGCGCATCGGCGCCCACGGCGTGCCGGTGATCTTCGTACACCCGAAGGACATGGGCGGGGTGCTGGTGGAGCTGATGGCCGAGCCGGCGGAGGCGCACGCATGAACATCGAGACGTCGGTCGCCGTCTACATGATCTTCTGGTGGGTGGTGCTGTTCAGCGTGCTGCCGGTGGGCGTCGTCAGCCATGCCGAAGCCGGCATCCAGCCGCCGGCCGGCGGCGATCCGGGCTCGCCGGTCAATCCGCAGCTGAAGAAGAAGTTCATCACCACCACCTGGGTCTCGGCGCTGCTGTTCGCGCCGGTGTGGGTCGCGACGTATTTCCACTGGATCTCGCTCGGCATGCTGAGAGGCCTCGCCTGAGGCGGACCTACACAGTGAGCCTTGGCCGATGAGCGACGCAACCGCGCCGCCCTTCAGCGCCTGGGAGCGCGAGATCGCGCTGCGCTACCTGCGCGCCCGCCGCGACGAGGGCGGTGTCGCGCTGATCTCGATCATCTCCTTCGTCGGCATCGCGCTGGCGGTCTCGGTGCTGATCATCGTCATCTCGGTGATGAACGGCTTCCGCGCCGACCTCAGCCACATCATGCTCAGCTTCGAGCCGCACGCGCGCGTCTACGGCGGCGCCGTCGCCGACGCCCGGCTGCCGCAGGCGGTGCAGCGGCTGCGCGGCATCCCGGGGGTGCTGGAGGTCTATCCCTCGATCGAGTCCGAGGCGCTGGTGCAGAGCGACCGGGCCGCCGACGGCGCCCTGGTGCGCGGCCTGACGCCCGGGGACCTGAAGAACAACGCCCTCATCGCCCACAACATCACCCAGGGCTCGCTCGCCCAGTTCGGCGCCGGCGCCGACGGCGGGAGCCAGGTGCTGGTCGGCGCGAAGATGGCCGCGCGGCTCGGCATCGGGCCAGGCGACACGATCACGCTCACCGCGCCGTCGGCGGAGGAGACGGTGATGGGCTCGGTGCCGGTGCAGAAGTCGTATCGCGTGGTCGGCGTCTTCGAGGTCGGCATGAGCGAGTTCGACACCAGCGTGGTGATCATGCCGCTGCGCCAGGCCCAGGCCCTGTTCGGCCGCGACCAGCCGGCCGACTTCATCGGCCTCGTCTTCCACGACCCGGACCAGGCGCCCGCCGCCCGCGCCGCCATCTACAACGCCGCCGGCGACGGGGCGGTGGTGAAGGACTGGACCGAGGACAACGCCGACTACTTCAACGCCCTGCAGGTCGAGCACAACGTGATGGCGCTGATCCTGGCGCTGCTGGTGCTGATCGCCTCGCTGAACATCATCTCGGCCCTGGTGATGCTGGTGAAGAACAAGGGCCGCGACATCGCCATCCTGCGCACCATCGGCGCGCGGCAAAGCTCGATCCTGCGCATCTTCTTCCTCTGCGGGGCCATCGTCGGCGCGCTCGGCACCTTCACCGGCGTGCTGGTGGGGGTGCTCTTCTGCGCCAACATCGTCTCGATCCAGCACTTCGTGGAGTGGGTGCTGCACACCCAGGTGTTCTCTTCGAAAATCTACTTCCTCTCGCACTTGCCCGAGCGGATCGACCCGATGGAGGTGGTGCTGATCACCGTCTTCTCGTTGATCTGCTCGTTCGCCGCGACGCTCTATCCCGCCTGGCGGGCCTCGCGCCTCGATCCGGTGGAGGCGCTTCGGTATGAGTGACCCGGTCCTCGTCATCAGGGACCTGCGGCGCACCTACGTCACCGGCGAGCGGACCCTGGAGGTGCTGAAGGGTGCCGACTTGGAGGTGCGGCCGGGCGAGCTGGTGGGGCTGGTCGGCCCGTCGGGCTCCGGCAAGTCGTCGCTGCTGCACGCCGCGGGCCTGCTGGAGCACCCGACCGGCGGGAACATCATCATCGACGGCGAGGACTGCTCGCAGCTTTCCGACCGCGCCCGCACCCGCATCCGGCTGGCCGAGATCGGCTTCGTCTACCAGTTCCACCACCTGCTGCCGGAGCTGTCGGCGCTCGACAACGTGGCGCTGCCGCTGATGATCGCCGGCAAGCCGCGGCGCGAGGCGGAGGCGCGCGCCCGGACCCTGCTCACCGACCTCGGCCTCGCCGAACGCCTCACCCACCAGCCGGCCCGGCTCTCCGGCGGCGAGCAGCAGCGGGTCGCGGTCGGCCGCGCGCTGGCCAACAGCCCACGGCTGCTGCTCTGCGACGAGCCGACCGGCAACCTCGATCCGGTCACCTCGCGCGCCGTCTTCCAGAGCCTGCACGACCTTGCCCGCCAGCGCGGCGTCGCCGCCCTGGTCGCCACCCACAACCTGGAGCTCACCAGCTACATGGACCGGGTGCTGGCGCTGCGGGACGGACGGCTGGAGCCGCAGGCGGGCTGACTGCACGCCAAGCTGGCGCCGACCGTCTGTTGGCGCGATGGGGGGCTCAGCCCCACACACGCTCAGGCATGCGCTCGCTACTGGAGAGGGTTTGCAGGAATAGGAGGCCGTTGCTCGTCCTCAGGACGAAGCGGCGTTCGATGCCAATCGAACTCCGCAAGAATCGCGGCCGCGTCGTCGTCGAACTCGGGCCGATAGTGGTGGTAGTGGTTTCCGATCGGCTGCACCTTGCCCTCGATGAAACCCTGACGAACCAGGGAGTCGGCGACATCGCCCAGCGGCCCTCTTTCGACATACAGCCGGTTGTGCCGGTCCCACACCGCCGTCTGGCGAGACGTAATCGAATAAGTCCAGATGTCGTGACGGGCGTCGCCAGCAAGATAGCGCTCGTATCGCTCGAGGAATGCTCCAAGCTGCTCGAGAGATAGTTCGGTGCTCTGGTATCGGCCGGTGTCGCCCTCTCCCCTCGGTGTATGGAGGACATACATCACGTAGTAGGGCGGGGGCAGCAGCTTACATATCCGACCAAAGAGGTCGCCGAACTGATCGGGGACATCCAGCAACAATCGCTCCGTCCCCGAAGAGCTCGTCCCGAGTTCGAAAACGGCCGGCGGTGACTGACCGATCTCCATCTCGTCTACTTCAAGCGTCACTTTGCGCGCGACCATACCGCCGCTCCAACGGTGATAAGAACGCGGCTTTCTACCATCGCCAGAACGGGGCGGCTTCCCCTGTGCGTGGTCAGTAGACAGCCGTGCTCCCGCACAGTTCGAAATGTTTCGCGCCGGGGCGAACGCAACTGGAAAATGCTGGTCCGACGGCCAGGTTTCGGCTTGACAGCGGGGGAACAAAACGAGAAAAGACAGGCGAAGAACAAAGCAAGTACGAGGATGTCCCCATGTTTCGTCTCGCCTATGAGGGTCTGGCTCTTGCCTCGGTCGTCGGCTTCGTCTGGATGGTCTGTCAGGTGGCCATGCTCGCGGCCTGAGTCGCGGCGGTTCTGACAGTATGGAGGCGTGATGGCGCGGATCGAAGACGGCTTCGTCCATCTTCGCACCCGGTCGGCCTATTCACTGCTGGAAGGCGCGATCAAGGCCGACAAGCTCGGCGTCCTGGCGGCGTCGGCTGGGATGCCGGCGGTGGCGCTCACCGACCGCGCCAACCTGTTCGGCGCGCTGGAGTTCTCGGTCGCCACCAAGGACGCCGGCGTGCAGCCGATCATCGGCTGCGCCCTGCCGGTCACCGGGATCGGCGAGGGGATGGCCGAGCGCTGGGCCAAGATCCCGACCGTCGTGCTGCTGGCGCAGAACGAGGCCGGCTGGCGCAACCTCACCGAGCTTTCGTCCGCCGCCTACCTCGACATCGGGCCGACCGACGAGGCGCACGTGCCGTGGGCGCGCGTCGTCCACCACGCCGAAGGGCTGATCCTGCTCTCCGGCGGGCCGGACGGGCCGGTCGACCCGCTGTTCGCGGCCGGGCGCCCGGGCGAGGCGATCAGGGCGCTGGAGGAGATGCACCGGGTCTTCGGCGACCGCTTCTACGTCGAGCTGCAGCGCCATGGCCTCGCCAGCGAGGCCGCCGCCGAGCCGGGGCTGGTCGCCTACGCCTACGAGAACGACGCGCCGCTGGTGGCGACCAACGACGTCAACTTCGCGGCCGCGGCCACCTATCGCGCCCACGAGGCGCTGCTCTGCATCGCCGACGGCGCCTTCCTCGGCCAGGACGAGCGCCGCCGCGTCACGCCCGAGCACTGGTTCAAGGGCGCCGAGGAGATGCGGCGCCTGTTCGCCGACCTGCCCGAGGCCTGCGACAACAGCCTCGACATCGCCCGGCGCTGCGCCTTCATGGTCGAGAAGCGCGACCCGGTGCTGCCGCGCTTCCCCACCGCCGCAGGCCGCAGCGAGGCCGAGGAGCTGGCCGCTCAGGCCCGCGAAGGCCTGCGCGCGCGCCTGGTCGCCACCGGCGTCGATCCCGAGACGCCTGCCTACTGGCAGCGGCTGGAGACCGAGATCGAGGTCATCCAGTCGATGGGCTTCTCCGGCTACTTCCTGATCGTCTCGGACTTCATGAAGTGGTCGGTGGCGCACGGCATCCCGGTAGGGCCGGGGCGCGGCTCGGGCGCCGGCTCCTTGGTGGCCTGGTCGCTGATGATCACCGGCGTCGACCCGCTGCGCTACAACCTGATCTTCGAGCGCTTCCTCAATCCTGAGCGCGTGTCGATGCCCGACTTCGACATCGACTTCTGCCAGGAGCGGCGCGAGGAGACGATCGCTTACGTGCAGGCCAAGTACGGCCGCGACCGGGTCGCCCAGATCATCACCTTCGGCACCCTGCAGGCCCGCGCGGTGCTGCGCGATGTCGGCCGGGTGCTGCAGCTGCCGCTGGGGCTGGTCGACCGGCTCGCCAAGATGGTGCCGAACAATCCCGCCAATCCGGTGACGCTCGCCAAGGCGATCGAGATGGAGCCGCGGCTGCAGTATGCGCGCCAGCACGAGGACGGCGTCGCCGAATTGCTGGACGTCGCCCTGCAGCTGGAGGGCCTCTACCGCAACGCCTCGACCCACGCGGCCGGCATCGTCATCGGCGACCGGCCGCTGACCGAGCTGGCGCCGCTCTACCGCGACCCGCGATCGGAGATGCCGGCGACCCAGTTCAACATGAAGTGGATCGAGAGCGCCGGGCCGGTGAAGTTCGACTTCCTGGGCCTGAAGACGCTCACCGTGATCGACCGGGCCATGGGCTACCTGCGCCGCCGCGGCGCCGACTTCCCGCTGGAGCAGCTGCCGCTCGACGACCAGCGAGCCTACGAGCTGATGACCGCCGGCCAGACGCTCGGGGTGTTCCAGATGGAAGGGCAGGGGATGCGCGACATCCTTCGCCAGTTGCGCCCGCAGAACCTGGAGGAGGTGTCCGACCTTATCTCCCTCTATCGGCCGGGCCCGATGGACTCCATTCCCGAGTATGTGGAGTGCAAGTGGGGCCGCAAGCCGATCGACGTCGTGCACCCCCTGACCGAGGAGGTGCTGGGGCCGACGTTCGGGGTGATCGTCTACCAGGAGCAGGTGATGAAGATCGCCCAGATCCTGGCCGGCTACAGCCTGGGCGAGGCTGATCTGCTGCGCCGGGCGATGGGCAAGAAGAAGAAGTCGGAAATGGACCAGCAGCGCGCCCGGTTCCTCGCCGGCGCGTCCGAGCGCGGGGTCGACGATGGCGCCGCCACGCTGCTGTTCGACCGGATGGAGAAGTTCGCGGGCTACGGCTTCAACAAGAGCCACGCCATGCCCTACGCCCTGATCTCCTACCAGACGGCCTGGCTGAAGGCGAACGCGCCGGTGGAATTCTTCGCCGGCTCGATGAGCCTCGACATCTCCAACACCGACAAGCTGGCCCTGTTCTACCAGGATGCGCGGCGCGGCGCCGTGACCATCCGCCCGCCGGACATCAACCGTTCCGGCGCCGACTTCGAGGTGGCGGGCGGCGAGGTGCTCTATGCGCTGGGCGCGGTGCGCAACGTCGGCCTGGCGGCGATGCAGCACCTGGTGGCGGTGCGTGAGGAGGGCGGGCCGTTCCGCGACCTGTTCGACTTCGTCGAGCGGATCGACCCGCGGCAGGTCGGCAAGCGGACGCTGGAGAACCTGGCCCGCGCCGGCGCCTTCGACGCCATCCATCCGAACCGCGCGCAGATCCTGGCCGCCGCCGACGACCTGATCGCCTACGCCCAGGCGATCGCCTCGGAGCGGATGAGCGGGCAGGCGAGCCTGTTCGGCGCCGAGCACGCCGACGCCGGCCGTCCGCGCCTGCCGAAGACCCAGCCGCTGACGCCCACCGCTCAGCTCGACGAGGAGTTGGCCGCCGTCGGCTTCTACCT
The DNA here is from genome assembly GCA_036490095.1 of Caulobacteraceae bacterium. GTDB lineage: Bacteria > Pseudomonadota > Alphaproteobacteria > Caulobacterales > Caulobacteraceae > Acaudatibacter. Next base: position 30,858 of record DASXEN010000141.1, on the reverse strand, counting down.
CAGCGGCCATCCGCTCGACGATGTCGTCGAGGTGCTGCGCCGCAAGCGCGCCACGCTGGTGGCCGACGCGCTGATCCAGGCGGCCGCCGGCGCGGAGGCGTTCCGCATGGCCGGCGTTGTGCGCCGCCGCCAGGAGCGGGCGGCGTCCGGCAGCGGCGAGAAGTTCGCCTTCGTCACCCTCTCCGACCCGACCGGCGAGTACGAGGTGCTGTTCCCGCCCGAGGCGCTGCGCCGGCGCCGCGACGTGCTGGAGCCGGGCGCCCACATCATGATCAAGGTGCGCGCCAAGGCCTCGGACGGCGACGTGCGCTTCTTCGGCGACGACGCCGAGCCGCTCGACCGGGCGATCGAGTCGGCGGTCGCCTCGCTGCGCATCCACCTGACGCCGGGCGCCGCGGACGCCTCGGCGCTGCGCCAGCGGCTGCGGCCGTCGACGGGCGGCGGCGGCGAGGTGATGCTGGTGGCGGGCTTCCCGGGCGGCCGCGAGGCGGAGCTGAAGCTGCCCGGCCGCTACGTGCTCGACGCGGCGGCTCGCGGCGCGCTGAAGACCGCGCCCGGCGTGACCTTCCTGGAGGACGCCTGAGGGGGTAGGGCGGGCCGCCATGGTCCGCAAGCCCGGTCCCTCGCCGCTCACCCGACGCGCCGCGCTGGCCGGAGCGCTCGGGCTTGCCGTGGCCGCGCCCGGCGCGGCGCAAGCGGCGACCCTGCCGGCCCCGCCGCCGCTGCCGCCGGCCGACGTCGAGGGGCGGGTGGCCCACGACGGCGCGCAGATCTGGTTCGCGACGTTCGGGCAGGGGCCGCCGGTGATCCTGCTGCACGGCGGCCTCGCCTCCAGCGACATCTGGGGCGGCCAGCTCCCGGCGCTGCTGGCGGCCGGCTACCGGGTGGTGGCGATCGACAGCCGCGGCCATGGCCGCAGCACCCGCGACCGCCGGCCCCTGAGCTATGCGCGCATGGAGACCGACGTCGTCGCGGTGATGGACTTCCTCGACCTGGAGCAGGCGTCGGTGGTCGGCTGGAGCGACGGGGCGATCATCGGCCTGATCATGGCGATGCAGGACCCGGACCGCGTGACCCGGGTGTTCGCCTTCGGCGCCAACATGGACGTCGGCGGCCTCAACCCGCTGGCCATCTTCTCGCCGATGGCAGGGCCGTCCGAGGCGCTGCTGCGGGCCGAGTATGTCCGCGACACCGGCTCGGCGCGCGGCTTTCGCGCGCTCTCGGCCGCCGTGATCCGCATGCAGCTCACGCAGCCGAACTACACGTCGGCCGAACTGGCCGCGATCCATGGTCCGCAGATCGCCATTGCCGACGGCGACCACGACGAGATCATCTCGCATCGCCACACCCGCTACCTGGCGCGGACCATCCCCGGCGCGGAGCTGATCTGGCTGCCCCATGCCGGCCATTTCGCGCCGCTGCAGGCGCCGGACGAGTTCAATAGCGCCATGCTCGACTTCCTGGGATCGTGACTGGAACTCGGCGTGGACGCCACGCGCCGAGGCGGCAACCGAAGGCCGTTCCGCTTGGTTGGTCATCTGACCGGCCAGGCCTATCCTCGCCCCGGCGAGCGGTCTGGCCGCGGCTGTCTTTTGAGGGACGTCCGCCGCAAATGACGACGACGGGGCTCAGCGCCCAATCGGACGTTCCGCGCCGCTTAGCCGGGGCCGGCGCAATCCGCCTGGCCGGCGCGGGCACCGCCGCGCTCGGCCTCGGCGGCTGCAAGCGCAGCGTGCTCGACGCGGTCGGCCCGGTCGGCGCGCAGGACAGCCAGATCCTGATCGACGCGCTAGCGATCATGCTGGCGATCGTCGTCCCGACCATCCTGCTCGCCTTCTGGATGGCCTGGCGCTACCGGGCCTCGAACACCAAGGCGCAGTACCTGCCGCACTGGTCCTACTCGGGGCGCATCGAAGCGGTCGTCTGGGCGATCCCGATCCTCACCATCATGTTCCTCGGCGGCGTCATCTGGATCGGCTCCTACCGGCTCGATCCGTTCCGGCCGCTGCCGTCGAAGACCCCGCCGCTGCAGGTGCAGGTGGTCGCGCTCGACTGGAAGTGGCTGTTCCTCTACCCGCAGCAGGGCGTCGCCGCGGTCAACCAGCTGGTCGTCCCGGCCGGCGCGCCGGTGCATTTCTCGATCACCTCGGCCAGCGTCTTCAACGTCTTCTTCGTCCCGCGCCTGGGCTCGATGGTCTACGCCATGCCCGGCATGGTCTCGCAGCTCAACCTGCAGGCCGACCGCCCCGCGGTGCTGTTCGGCCAGTCGTCGCACTTCAGCGGCGATGGCTTCTCGGACATGCGGTTCCAGGTGAAGAGCGTGGCGCCCGTGGACTTCGCCGCCTGGGTCCAGGGCGCGCGCAGCGCCGGCCCTTTGCTGGATCGCACCGCCTACGCCGGCCTCGCCCGGCAGAGCCAGCATGTGGCGCCGATCACCTACCGCGGCATCGATCCCCAGCTGTTCCACGACATCGCCACCCAAAGGATCGCGCCCGCGCCGGGGCCGCAGCCGGAGAGCCCGGCGCACGCGGGGCGCGAGATCGCCACCGGGGGAGGGCGCTGATGTTCGGCAAGCTGAGCTGGTCCGCCATCCCGTTCGACCAGCCGATCCCGCTAGTCACCTCCGTGGTGCTGATCCTCGTCATCCTGACCGTGCTCGGGCTGGTGACGGCGAAGGGCTGGTGGCCCTACCTCTGGCGCGAGTGGATCACCTCGGTCGACCACAAGCGCATCGGCGTCATGTACTGCCTGCTGGGCTCGGTGATGCTGATCCGCGGCTTCGCCGACGCGATCATGATGCGCAGCCAGCAGGCGGTGGCGATCAACGCCGGCGGCTACCTGCAGCCCGAGCACTATGACCAGATCTTCTCGGCCCACGGCACGATCATGATCTTCTTCGCGGCCATGCCGCTGGTGATCGGCTTGATGAACTTCGTCACGCCGCTGCAGCTGGGCGTGCGCGACGTGGCCTTCCCGACCCTCAACAACGTCAGCTTCTGGCTCACCGCGTCGGGCGCACTGCTGGTCAACGTCTCGCTGTTCGTCGGCGAGTTCGCCCGCACCGGCTGGCTGCCGTATCCGCCGCTGAGCGAGACCGCCTATTCGCCGGGCGTCGGCGTCGACTACTACCTCTGGGCGGTGCAGATCGCCGGCGTCGGCACGCTGATGACCGGGATAAACTTCGTCACCACGGTGCTGAAGATGCGCTGCCCCGGCATGAGCTACCTGCGCATGCCGATGTTCTGCTGGACCACGCTGGCGGCCAGCCTGCTGATCGTCGCGGTGTTCCCGGTCCTCACCGCCACGCTGGCGATGCTGAGCCTCGACCGCTTTTTCGGCTGGCACTACTTCACGAACACCGCGGGCGGCAACCCGATGATGTTCATGAACCTGATCTGGGCCTGGGGCCACCCCGAGGTCTACATCCTGGTGCTGCCGGCCTTCGGCATCTTCTCGGAAGTCTTCTCCACCTTCTCCGGCAAGCCGCTGTTCGGCTACCGCTCGATGGTCGCCGCCACCTTGTTCATCTGCATCGTCTCCATGATGGTATGGCTGCATCACTTCTTCACCATGGGCTCGGGGCCGGCGGTGAACACCGCCTTCGGCATCGCGACCAGCATCATCGCCGTGGGGACCGGCGTGAAGATCTACAACTGGATCTTCACCATGTACGGCGGGCGGGTGCGGCTGACCGTGCCGATGCTGTGGTCGCTGGGCTTCATCTTCACCTTCGTCATCGGCGGCATGACCGGGGTGCTGCTGGCGGTGCCGCCGGCGGACTTCCTGGTCCACAACTCGATGTTCCTGGTCGCCCACTTCCACAACGTCATCATCGGCGGCGTGGTCTTCGGCATCTTCGCCGGGTTCGACTACTGGTTCCCCAAGGCGTTCGGCTTCCGGCTGCACGAGGGCTGGGGCAAGGCGGCGTTCTGGTTCGCCTTCGTCGGCTTCTGGGTCACCTTCGCGCCGCTCTACATGCTGGGCCTGCAGGGCATGACGCGGCGGCTGCAGCACATCGACATGCCCGAGTGGGCGCCGCTGCTCGACATCTCGCTGGCGGGCGTCGGCATCCTCATCGTCGGCGCGGCCTGCCAGGTAATCATGCTGGTGGTGAGCATCATCAGGCGCGACGAGCTGCGCGACGTCACCGGCGACCCCTGGGACGGCCGCTCGCTGGAATGGGCCACGCCCTCGCCGCCGCCGTTCTTCAACTACGCGGTGCTGCCCAACGTGGAGGGGGAGGAGGCCTACTGGGGGATCAAGCTGCGGGCCATCGAGACCCAGCAGATGTCGCCGGAGCCCCATTACGAGCCGATCGAGATGCCGGTGAAGAGCGCGGTCGGCTTCTACACGGCCGGGTTCGCCAGCGTCACCGGCTTTGCGCTGATCTGGCAGATCTGGTGGCTGGCCGCCGTCGCCCTGGTCGGGGCCTACGCCGGCTTCGTCGTCTTCGCCTGGCGCGACGTGCACGAGCTGCACGTACCGGCCGACGAGGTGGCCCGCGTCGACCGCGCCCGCCGCGCCGCCCGCGAGGCGCTGATGCAGCGGCTGGCGCAGCAGGAGGGAGCCGCGCCGTGAGCCACGCCGATCTGCCCGCCACCGTCGAGACGCTGCGCCGCCTCCGCGAGGACCCGCACCGGCTGGGCCACGGGGCGCACGACCGCTCGGCGCCGGCCCAGGGCGTCGGCCATGGCGTGACCGGCCCGGCCAGCAAGCGCATCATCGTCGGCTACGGCTTCTGGCTGTTCCTGCTCAGCGACATCGTCCTCTTCTCCTGCTTCTTCGCCACCTTCGCGGTGCAGCGGCACGCAACGGCGGGCGGGCCGGGGCCGCACGACGTCGTCGAGCTGCCGCGGGTCGCGCTGGAGACCGGAGTGCTGCTGCTGTCGAGCTACACCTGCGGCCTGTCGTTCGCGGCCACCAACGCCAAGAGCGTGCTCTGGACGCAGGTGTTCCTGCTGATCACCGGCCTGCTCGGCCTCGCCTTCGTCGGCCTGGAGCTGCAGGAGTTCGTCAGCCTGGCGGCGCGCGGGATCACGCCCCAGCGCAGCGGCTTCCTGACCGCCTTCTTCGGCCTCGTGGGCTGCCACGGCCTGCACGTCACCCTGGCGGGGCTGTGGCTGCTGACGATGATGGCCCAGGTGCAGGTGAAGGGCTTCCGCCCTGAGATCATCCACCGGCTGATCTGCTTCAACCTGTTCTGGCACGCGCTCGACATCGTCTGGATCGGCATCTTCACCATCGTCTACCTGATGGGAGGTCTCGCATGAGCGGCCTCGAGTTCGACCCTGACGCCTACACCGGCGAGCTGGACCAGCGCGGCGACCTGGCGCCTGGCGACGAGCCGCGCGAGAGCGCCGGCCACTGGGTGCGCAACTCCAACCTGGGCCTCGGCTTCTCCATGGTGCTGACGATCGCGGCCTTCGTGCTGGCCCAGACCCACCTGATCTACGGCCCCGCCATACCGGTGGCGCTGATCGTGCTGGCCATCGCCCAGATGGGCGTGCATCTGGTGTTCTTCCTCCACGTCACCACCGGCCCGGACAACACCAACAACGTCCTGGCGCTCGCGTTCGGCATCCTGGTGGTGTTCCTGATCGTCGCCGGCTCGGTCTGGATCATGAACAGCCTGCAGCACAACATGATGCCGATGGACCAGCTGATCCAGCTGCAGCCCTGAGCCACGCGAGGCGGTGGAAGCCCCGCGGCGGAACCGGCTTCCCGGGACCGCACGGCGGACCTAGACAGGGTTGATGCTGCCCGCCGCGCTCATCGAGCAGATTCGCAAGCTCCACGGTGGTCCGGAGCGGGCCTACCATGCCTGGAGCCATCCGCAGGCGTTGCTGGGGCTGCTGGCGGAGGTTCGCGGCCAGCTCGCCGACCCGCTGGCCGTCGAATGCGCGATCCTGCTGCACGACGCGGTCTACGATCCGACCCGCGCCGACAACGAGGCGAAGAGCGCAGTGCTGGCCCGCGACCTGCTGGCGGGCGTGGTCCCGGACGCGACGCTGGAGCGGGCCGTCAGCCTGATCGAGGCGACGGCGCGCCATGAGGTTCCGGCGGGCATGCCGGCGGACGAGGCCGCGGACTGCCGCGTGTTCCTCGACATGGACCTGTCGATCCTCGGCGCCGATCCCGAGGCGTTCGACGGCTACGAAGCGGGCGTGCGCCACGAATACCGGCATGTGCCGGACGCGGCGTTCCGCCAGGGCCGGGCGGCCGTGCTCGAACGTTTCCTCGGCCGCGAGCGGCTCTACATGTCCGGCTGGGGCCACCAGCGGTTCGAGGCCAAAGCCCGCGAGAACCTGGCGCGCTCGCTGCGGGCTTTGCGAAGCTGAGCGGTGGGCGAGGGCGCTGTCGGGGGAGGACGCTTGGCCGCGCCGTCTGCAGCGGCTACGCTTCGAGGCAAAGCGGGAGGTCTTCATGGCTGCGGTCGGCATCGGCGGCGTCTTCTTCCGGGCGAGCGACCCCGAGGCCCTGCAGGCCTGGTATCGAGACCACCTGGGCGTGGTCGCCGACGACTCATATCAATGGATGCAGCAGGCCGGCCCGACCGTGTTCATGCCGTTTCCCAGGGACACGGACTATTTCCCCGCGGACAGGCAATGGATGATCAACTTCCGGGTCGCGGAGCTGGACGCGCTACTCTCGGCGCTTCGCGGCGCCGGGATCGCGGTCACCACCAACCCTGAGTGGGACACGCCGGAGACCGGCCGCTTCGCCCGCATCCACGATCCGGAGGGCAATCCGGTGGAGCTGTGGGAGCCGCCGGCCGAGTAGGATGGGCTGAAACCGAAGGCGAAGATCCCGGTTGCCATACCTTGAACTGATAGGTATAAAGCCTAGCAGTTATAGGTATGGAGGCGCAGCGCCGTGGCGGCGACCAATCCGAGCTTCATGAACGGGGTGCCGGAGCTGCTGGTTCTGCGGCTGCTGCGCAACGGCGAGATGTACGGCTACCAGCTCGTCCAGGCGATCCGCGATGAGACCGGCGAGGTCGTCAGCCTGGGCGAGGGCGTGGTCTATCCCGTCCTGCACGCGCTGGAGAAGAGCGGGGCGATCACGTCCCGGCGGCGCGCGGTCGGTGGGCGCAGCCGCATCTACTACGCCCTGGCGCCGGCCGGCGTGTCGCGGCTATCCGAACTGACCAGCCTCTGGTCGCGGATCACCGGCGCGGTGCAACAGGTCCTGGTCGGAGAGGGCGATGCAGAGCCTGTTTGACGGCCTCAGCGAACAGCTCCTGCGCGGCGGCGTCGGGCGGCGGCACGCACGGCGCTATGTGGCCGAGTTGCGGGACCACCTTGACGACCTCATCGCCGAGGAGCGCGAAGCCGGCGGCGGCGCGGGCGGCTTGGAGGCCCGCGCCCTGGCGCGGTTGGGGAGCGCCGAGGCGCTGGCCGGCGCCATGATCGCGCGGCGAGAGCTGAAGGCCTGGAGCGCCAGCGCCCCGGTTGCGGCCTGGCTGGTCGCCCCGTCGCTGGCCCTGGCCGGCGGCGCGGCCCTGGCCATGGCCGGCGTGGTGGCGGCGTCGACGTGGATCGGCAGCGCCGATGGCGTGGTGATGTTCAGCAACGCCGTGCTGCCGGTCGGGCTGGGCTGGGCGCTCGTGGCCCTGGCGGTGCGCCAGCGGTCGGCCCCGGTCTGGCCGATCGCCGGACTGGTCGTCCTGGCGGCGGCCGGCGCGGCGCTGCAGGTCGAGGTGAGCCTTCCGTCAGCCGCCGCGCATGGGGAGATCGACCTCGCGCCAACCCTTGCGTCGCTGCCGGGCCTGGCTGGCTTTGCTGAACGCGTCGCGCTCAACCTGGCCCTGACTCTGGCGCCCTACATTGGCCTCAGCCTGAGGCGGGCGGCGCAGACCGGCGCGGGGAGGGCCGCATGAGGTTTCGTCCGGCGCTCCTGACAATCGCCCTGGCCGTGACAGCGGCGGCGCCGGCGCGCGCCGCGGACGGCTCCGACCCGAAGGCGCTGCAACTCATGGCCCAGCTCCGCGCCCTCAGCGGCGGCGGCTTGCTGGCCAGACACGCGGCCTTCCATGAAGCCGGCACGGTGCTGCGCGACGGAAAGGCCGGGACCTACGAGGTCTACACCGACCTGCATTCCCTGCGCTACGCCGCGACCCACGTCATTGCGGGGACGCCGGGCGGCGGCGGGTTCGACGGGCGTGTGGTCTGGCGCCTGGGTCCAGACGGCAAGGTCACGACCACCACCGATCCCAAGGCCATCGCCCAGGTGAAGGCCAACGCCGCCCTCACTCTCGACGCCGTGAACCGGCCGGAGGCGTTTCCCGCGACGTTCAGATACCTGGGACGCAAGACCTACAAGGCGCAGATCCTGGATGTCGTCGAAGTCCGGCCGGAAACGGGAGGGTCCGCCGAGCTCTGGCTCGACCGGCGCACCCACCACCTGCGGCATGTGGCGATCACCGAAGGCAAGGAGTCCGGCGCCATCGACCTCTGGAACGACCGGGTCGTGGACGGCGCCGTGGTCGCCTTCAAGAACCACCAGGTCGAAGGCCCCCACCGGACGAGCCAGACCCTGAAGACCTATGAATTCATCGCGCTCGACCCAAGGCGGTTCGCGCCTCCCGGCAGCACCGATCAACATCCTGATCGGTGAGGGGTCTTTATCGAGAGCCACATCATATGTCTACGCCGGTTAGAGAAGACACTTTCTGTCACCGTTAGAGATGGCACAGACGCCCGGGGTCGGGGCGGCGGGCGGGCGCGGAGCCCTGCCATCGCGCAGAGCCCGAACGCCGCGCCGGCGCAATGATCGATCAGCTTCGTTCTTTGTTTTCCGAGTGCGCCGTCAGGCGTGCGAGGGCACTGAGCCGCCTTCTTCAAAAGATGATCAGGCCGTCCTTCATGGCAGCTTGATATATCTGACCGCATTCATACTGACCTTCATCGGTAAAAATACGAAGTATCGCTCCACTATCGAAAATCAACGAAAGGCAAAGCGGCTGCACGTCAATCGACACGACCTTATGTTGTAGGAGCTGATGCAGATATACAGGCGTGCCATCACGAACTTGACAGTCGTGAGAGTGAACGACGCCGGCTTCATCGACGTGCTCAATCCGCCCTTCGACCGTGATGTGCCGGCGGCTATCGAAATGAAACTGAAGTGAAAATGGGTCTAGGCAGACTTGGCCGAGTTCCTCGCCGACAAGGAATTGCAGCAAATCGGGCGAGGAAAAGAGATGCATGGCTTCAGATTGGCCAGCACCGCAAAAAACACAACCGGGAACCGTCTAGCTGACGCCGAACATGTGCTCTGCCTGAGCGGTCCTCGCTGGCGCTTTCCGGCTCCGGAGCTTCGGCGGTAACTCGGCCTGCATCGCCCGACACATCTCCAGCGCCTCGCTTAGCCGCTTGTTCTCGACGATGGCGCCTTGATCGACGCGGCTGATCCGGTCGAAGGTGCGGTAGGGACCGTCAGCGACTGAGTGACCGTGCGCTCGACTCGCCAAGCGAAGCTGCCGTCCAGATCGTCCTGCGACGCGAACGGCCGATGCAGATCCTTGTCGTTACGGGCGGGCTTGGCGAAGCGGCGGTTGTAGTCGGCCATGAAGGCTGGGAGCAGGGCGTTGCCGGCCTGGATGTCGTTGGCGCCGGCCAGGCGCAGCTCCTTCACCAGTCGGTCCGGCAGCGTCTTGTGGTCTCGCTCGACCCGTCCCTTGGCCTGAGGCGTTGGCGCAAAGGATATCGATGTTGAGCTCGTGCAAGGCGCGGCCAAACTGGGTTCAACGCCAAACCCAAAAGGGACGGTTGTGCCATCTCAATCGGTGAGGCCGGTGACATCTCTATCGGTGATCTACATCCTATGTCTACGCCGGTTAGAGATGTCGCGCTGGGCCAGATAGAAATGTCACCCCAGCGCTTGGGGTCGGTCGGCGGGCGGGCGCGGAGCCTTCACGTCCCGCAGAGCCCGGCCGCCGGCCGAGGCGCGGGCAGGGCGGCTTCGTCTTGGTTTTCCGAATGCGCGTTAGCGCGCGAGGCACGTAGGACTCCACGAGCAGGTTGGAGGCGCACTTGCTGGACGTGTGGTTGACGTAGGATGAGCCGCAAAGGATGATCGACCTTAGCCAAGCGGTCTAAAACTGGACAGGAAGCGGCTGATGGAATTGCCAGCTTTGATCCGACTGATGAACGCTGGAGCTTTGGCCCTTATCTGTATTGCTGGTACTACCGAAAGTTTGGCGCAATCCAATCCAGACAGTATCGCAGAGTTCAAAGTGGCGTCGCCGGACGCACTTAAACATCAGCTTTTCGACCAAATCGAGGACACTCTTACGGAGGCCACCTCATCCGTACATAATAGGCAGGTCGGGGCGGCTGGGGCAGTATTTTATTGGAGTCGACCGCAATCTAGCTGGGAGCCAGGCCTCTGCATCTCCCGTCAGGTCGAAGTAGATCTTGAGCGACTCAACGATCCACAGTCGATTTCTGGATTCGGCACTAGGATCGTTTATCGGTTCATGCAGCCGCCGACTTCGCTCGATCCAATTCCGCCCGACCACAGGGATGAAAAAGCGAATATTGCGTGTGCTAAGCTTAATCCCGACTCGCAAGATAGGTTCTTTATCGCCCCGGATGAGCGCGCGGCGGTACGCGCGGCCTGGACACTCAGAACTGTTCAAGCCGAGGTGACTAGCAGCTACCCTGTATTTCCCTTCGATTGCTCTGACCTCTCAAATACGGATTGCAAGCGTACGTTTAGCCAACTTCCGCTGAGCAGCTTAGAATGGATCGGTGACTGCGATCGCATCCCCGCTGCTCCAGGGAACCAGTGTTGGCTATTCATCGCTGGCGGAAATAGGTGGCGAATCGAAGTAGACAGAAACTATGTTCCCCAGAAGGTCAGCGAAACAACAAACTCCGTGATCGTCGCGGATCGTAGACGAAACTAAGCCCGGCGGCCCCTTCGCTTCGGGCAGATAGTGCCGATCACCCCACGCTGAACATGTGATTGGTCTGATCACGCCGCTTCGGGCCCTTGCTGGTGCGCGTGCCCGGCGGATCGGACTGCTGCCCTTGACGGATCAGGGTGAGCAGGCCGCCGAGCCGCTTGTTCTCGAGCACCGCCGTCTCGGTGACACGCCGCAGCCTGTCGAACGTCCGATAGGGCATGCTTCGGCCCTTGTAGCGGACCTCTAATCGTCCATCGGGGAAGTCCACGACCTCAACCCTCTGGCCGATGCACGCCGGTGACATTACTAGATGGCGGCCACATCATAATCGCGCCTAAGGAAGATTATCGGAAATTAGAGCCATCTGTTTCCAGTGCTTTGACTCGGCCCCCGCCAGCGTAAGTGCAGATGGAGTTTGAGATCGTCCCGGCCGCCAGGCCCGCGGCGCGGGTTTCCTGCGCCCTCTAAGGCAGCGCCAGCGTTCCCTCGGCGATGCGGCGCACGACGTCGACGAAGACCCCGGCCTCCGCCGCGGTGACCTTGGCCTCGATGGCGGCGGCGTCGTCGCCCGGCGCCAGCGGCACGTCGAGCGCCAGCACGGTCGGGCCATGGTCGTATTCCTCGTCGACCACGTGCACGGTCACCGCCGTCATCAAAACGCCGGCCGCCGCCACCGCCTCGTGCACGCGCCGGCCATACATGCCCTGCCCGCCGAAGCGCGGCAGCGGTCCCGGATGGATGTTGAGCACCCGGCCGGCGTAAGCCGTCAGCGTCCGCGGCCCGAGCTTGCGCAGGTAGCCGGACAGCACCACCAGCTGGACGCCGGCCCCCTGCAGCGTCGCCGCCAGCCGCGCGTCGGCCGCCACCGGGTCCTTGGCGGTGGCGATCACCTCGGTCGGCACGCCGTGCGCCCGGGCGAACGCCAGCGCCGGCGCCTCGGGCTTGTTGCTGACCACCACCCGCGCCTCGGCGGCGAGCGCGCCGGCCTCGATCGCCAGCACGATGGCGCGCATGCTGGCGCCGTTGTTCGACGCGAGGAAACCAAGCTTAATCGGCGGATTTATCACGATAAATCGTCGCCGACTTCGATCACGACCCGCTGCCCGTCGACGGCTGGCTCGACGCCCGGCGGCAGGCGGCCCGACAACTCGGCGTAGTCGAGGTCGATATGCAGGTTGGTGAGGATCGCCCGCCGCGGCCGCAGCCGCTCGATCCAGCCCAGCGTCCGCTCGACGTGCGCGTGGGTCGGGTGCGGCGTGTAGCGCAGCGCGTCGACGATCCACAGCTCCACGCCGGCCATGGCCGCGAACGCCGCGTCGTCCAGCGCCAGCACGTCGGACGAATAGGCCACCGGGCCAAAGCGGTAGCCGACGCTCCGGATCTCGCCGTGGTCCTGGTCGAAGGTGGCGACCGGGATGGCGCCGGAAGGCCCGTCGACGCGCCAGGGCTCGCCGTGCGGCGGGATGTCGACGAGGTCGGCGATCGCCGGATAGCCCTTCTCGCCGGTGAATATGTAGCCGAAGCGCCGCTCCATGGTGGCGCGGGTCACAGGGTCGACGTGGCAGGGGATGCGGGCGCGCTGGCGCATGGCGAAGGCGCGGATGTCGTCGATGCCGTGCGCCTGGTCGGCGTGGTCGTGGGTCAGCAGCAGCGCGTCGAGGCGCTTCGCTCCGGCCGCGGCGGTCTGCAGCCGGAACTCCGGCGAGGCGTCGACCACGATGGTGGTCCAGCGCTCGGGACCCTCCTGCGACAGCCGGCGGATCATCATCGAGCAGCGGTCGCGGCGATTGCGCGGGTCGGCCGGGTCGCAGGCGCCCCAGTTGCCGTCGGCGCGCGGCACGCCGCCGGAGGAGCCGCAGCCGAGGATGGTCACTTCCAGTTTCAAGGGCGCGGGATCCGGTCGAACAGGTCGAAGAAGGCGGCCTCGGTCATCGCCTCGGCCGCGGCGCGCTCCCAGCCGCGGATCTCCGCCAGCTTGTCCAGCACCAGGCCGACGTAGGCCGGCTCGTTGCGCTGGCCGCGGTGCGGGATCGGCGCGAGGTAGGGGCAGTCGGTCTCGACGATGATGCGCTGCGCCGGCATCGCCCTCACCCGTTCGCGCACCTCCTCGGCGTTCTTGAAGGTGGCGATGCCGGAGACCGAGAACCAGGCGCCGAGCGCCGCCGTGCGCGCCAGCAGCTCCGGGCCGGAGGTGTAGCAGTGCATCAAGAGCCTGAACGGGCCGGCGGCGTGTTCCGCCTCGAGGATATCCGCCATCGCCTCGTCCGCTTCGCGGGCGTGGACCACCAGCGGCAGGCCGGTGCTTCGCGCCGCGCCGATGTGGGCGCGGAAGACGGCCGCCTGCACGTCGCGCGGCGAGAAGTCGTAGTGGAAATCGAGCCCGGTCTCGCCAATGCCGACCGTGCGCGGATGCGCCGCCAGTTCGGCCAGCCGCTCGGCGGTCAGATCCGCGTCGTCCCTGGCCTCGTGCGGATGCGTGCCGACCGTGTGCCAGATGTCGGCATTGGCCTCGGAGATGGCGCGCACGGCAGGCTCGTTGGCCACCCGGTCGCAGATGGTCACCATCAGCCCGACGCCGGCCGCCCTCGCCCGCCCGATCACCGCCTCGCGGTCGGCATCGAACTTCGGCGAGTGCAGGTTGACGTGGCTGTCGATCAGCATCTGGCGATCAGCATCTGGCGATCAGGCGAGCGCCGCCAGCCGGCCGAGGGCGGTGAAGAAGGCGTCGGCGCGGTCGAGGTTGATGGCGTCGGCCTCGCCGGGCAGGTCGGTGACCAGGCTCCAGGCCTCGGCCCAGCGGTCGATGGCGCCGCGGCCGTCGAACGCCGCGGCGGCCGCGTGGTCGTGCAGCGCCGCGCCGATCCGGTCCATGGCCAGCGCGAAACGCTGCGCGCCCTCCGGCCCGCGGAAGCTGTCGGCCAGGTGCTGGGCGGCGGAGGCGTCGATGGCCGGCAGCCGCGCCACCAGCGCGCGGGCGGTCTCGTCGATCTCCAGCGCGCCGGCGCCGGCCAGCCGCAGCGCCCGGCCGGGCGCGCCGCGGGCCATCTTCAGGTAGCCGTGGGCGGCCTCGGCCGAGAGGTCCGCGGCCGCCATCAGCCAGCGCGCCGCCTCGTCGGCCGGGGGCGCGGCAAACGCCAGGCGCCGGCAGCGCGAGCGGATGGTGGGCAGGAGCGAGCCCGGCCGGTGCGAGACCAGGAACAGCACCCCGCGCGGCGGCGGCTCCTCCAGCGTCTTCAGCACCGCGTTGGCGGCGCTGGCGCCCAGGTCGTCGGCGCTGTCGATGATGGCGACGCGGTAGGCGGCGCGCCCCGGCGACTTGGAGAAGAACTCCGGCAGCGCCCTCGCCTCCTCCACCGGGATCGACCGGCGCGTCTTGGCGTCGGGGTCGTCGCGCTCCAGCACCATCAGGTCCGGGTGGGCGCGGCCGGCGACCTGGCGGAACACCGGATCGTCCGGATCGGCGCCCAGCACCCCGTTCGCCGGCTCCGGCCGCGCGCCCAGCAGCCGCCGCGCCGCGCGGTAGGCGAAGCTGGCCTTGCCGACGCCCTCGGGGCCGACCAGCAGCCAGGCGTGGTGCAGCCGCCCGCGCTCCAGCGCGTCCAGGAAGGCGCGCTCGGCCGCCTCGCAGCCTTCGAGGCGCACGGCGTCGCGCGGATGGGTCAGCTCGGCCATGCCTAGGGCGCCAGCCGCTGCTCGACCGCGGCCCAGATCGCCGCCTCCACCGCGCCCACGTCCTGGCCGGCGTCGATCACCGCGCAGCGATCGGACTCAACGCGGGCGATGGCCAGGAAGCCCTCGCGCAGGCGGCGGTGGAAGGCCTCGCCCTTGGCCTCGAAGCGCGTCTCGGCGTGGTCGCGGGTGGCGGCGCGGGCGAGGCCGGCCTCCACCGGCAGGTCGAGGATCAGAGTCAGGTCCGGCCGCGTCTCCCCCAGCACGTAGCGCTCCAGCGACTGGATCAGCGAGCCCGGCGCGCCGCCGCCGGCGCCCTGGTAGGCGCGGGTGGAGTCGGCGAAGCGGTCGCTGACCACCCAGTCGCCGGCCGCCAGCGCCGGGGCGATGGTGCGCTCGATGTGGTCGCGACGGGCGGCGTACATCAAGAGCGTCTCGGTGATCGGCGACCAGCGGTCGGCCTCGCCGGTCACCAGCAGCGCGCGGATGCTCTCGGCGCCCGGCGATCCGCCCGGCTCGCGGGTGACCACGGCGCGGTGGCCGCGGGCGGCGAGGCGATCGGCGAGCCGGCGCGCCTGCGTCGACTTTCCGGCCCCCTCCCCGCCTTCCAGGGTGATGAATCGTCCCGATGCCACGATGCGCCACATGGGCTGTGCGCCCGGCCTTTGTCCAGCCGGCGCGGGCGGGCATAGTGGCGCCCGACCATCCGCGGAAGGAGCCTCGATGATCGAGCGCCAGATCGACGTGCCGACGCCCGACGGGGCGACCACCACCTTCATCTGCCATCCGGAGCGCGGCGGGCCGCACCCGCCGATCCTGTTCTTCATGGATGCCCCGGCGATCCGCGAGGAGCTGCGCGACATGGCCCGGCGGCTGGGGACGGCCGGCTACTACGTCGCCCTGGCCAACCTCTACTATCGCGAGGGCGTGATGGAGCTGGGCTCGCTCGCCGACGCCGGCATGCGCGAGCGGATGTTCGCGCTGATGAACGGGCTCTCGATCGAGATGGTGATGCGCGACGCCAAGGCGCTGATCGACTTCGTCGACGCCGATCCGGCCGCGCGGCCCGGCGGCGTCGGCACGCTCGGCTACTGCATGAGCGGCCAGTTCGCCATCAACGCCGCAGCCGCCTACCCCACCCGAGTGGTGGCGGCGGCTTCGCTCTACGGCACCTTCCTGGTCACCGACAAAGCCGACAGCCCGCACCTGATGGCGCAGAAGACCAAGGCCGAGCTCTACTTCGGCTGCGCCGAGACCGACCGCTGGGCGCCGCTGGAGACGGTGGAGGCGCTGAAGGCGGCGGTGAAGGGCGAAGGCGCGCGGATCGAGGTGGAGCTCTATCCGGGCGTCGAGCACGGCTTCGCCTTCCCGCAGCGCGCCGCCTACGACAAGGCGGCGGCCGAGCGGCACTGGGAGCGGCTCTTCGCCCTCTATCGCCGCAGGCTCGGCTAGATGTACCGGATCGGCCTGCTCGGGGCCTCGAAGATCGCCCCGCCGGCGGTGATCGCCCCGGCCCGCAACAGCCCCGACTTCGAGGTGGTGGCGGTCGGCGCCCGCGATGCGGGCCGCGCCCGCGCCTACGCCGACGAGCACGGCATCGCCCACGTCGCCGGCTCCTACGCCGAGCTGGTGAGCCGGGACGACATCGACGTGGTCTACAACGCCCTGCCCCCCGCCGGACACGAGGCATGGACCATCGCCGCGCTGGAGGCCGGCAAGGCGGTGCTGTGCGAGAAGCCGTTCGCCATGAACGCCGCCCAGGCGCGGCGGATGACCGAGGCGGCGGAGCGCACCGGCCGGCTGCTGGTCGAAGCCTTCCACTACCGCTTCCATCCGGTGATCCGCCGGGCCGAGCAGCTGATCCGGGACGGCGCGCTGGGGCGGCTGACGCGGGCCAGGGCCGAGTTCAAGGGCACGATCCCGCGCTCGCCCGACGAGCTGCGCTGGCGCGCCGAGCTGGGCGGCGGCGGATTGATGGATCTCGGCTGCTACCCCATCCACGCGCTGCGCACCCTGATCGGCGCGGAGCCGCAGGTGACGCGCGCCACCGGCCGCTTCGAGGACGGAGTCGACGTCGAGATGGCGGCGAGCTTCGTCTTTCCCGGCGGCGTGGAGGCCGAGATGGCCTGCGCCATGACCGCGCCCGGCTTCACCGCGCCGCTGACGATCGAGGGCGAGCGCGGCTCGCTGGAGATCATCAACTACCTCGCCCCGCAGCTGGGCTGCCGCTTCACGGCGACCGTCGACGGCAGGACCGAGACGCAAGCCACCGACGGGCCAAGCACCTACGAGGCGCAGCTCGCGCACCTGGCCGAAGTGCTGGCCGGCAAAACGGCCCCGCTCACCGGCGGCGCCGACGCGGTCGCCAACATGACGGCCATCGACTCGATCTACGAGGCGGCCGGGCGGCCCCCGATCACGGCCTGACCGGCCCGGGCGTCGGGCCGTCCCAGCCGGTGGCGTTGCGAAGGCGAACGCCGCTGGCGTGCAGCGAGGTCGACCAGACGTCCCTGAGCGGCGTCAGGTTGTCCATGATCCGCAGCTCGACGCCGGCCGCCGCCATCGCCGCGGGCAGGCCGGCGAGCGTCTCCACGGCGATCGGCCGCTCGGCCGTCTGCGACACCCACATGCCGGCGTCCTCGAGGCTCTCGAAGCCACCGGGGGCGAATTCGTATCGGTGGATCGACGCCGCCGTCACCCGTTCGAACCAGCGCCACTCGATATGGGCGATGGCCTGGCAGTCGCGCCCGCCCCACCAGCGGGCGAGGTCTTCGGCGGTCGTGTCCGGCGTGCGCCAGAGCACGATGCGCGGGCCGTCGCGCGGGAAGAGGTACATCGCCGCCCGCGCTTCCTCGATCGCCCAGACCAGCGGCCCGTTCAGCCAGTCGCGGCCGCCCGGCCGCGCCGACGGAACGCGCACCGGCCGCGGCTCGAACACCTCGATCGCCGGGTCTTCGCTGAAGTGGAAAAGCCGTGGATGGGACATCGCGGGCGGCTGCAAGGGGGTGGGGAAAGGTGCGATAGAGGCGCGACGCCCCCTCGCCCAGCGATTCCTCACCGATGCCCGCCCAGCCGCCTCCCGCCGACGACCCGCGCCACCCGATCTTCGCCCTCATCGAGATCATGGCCCGGCTGCGCAGCCCCGAGGGCGGCTGCCCGTGGGACCTGGAGCAGACCTACGCCACCATCGCCCCCTACACGATCGAGGAGGCCTACGAGGTGGCCGACGCCATCGAGCGCGGCGACCTCACCGACCTGCGCGACGAGCTCGGCGACCTCTTGCTGCAAGTGGTGTTCCACGCCCGCATGGCCGAGGAGGACGGGGCCTTCGACTTCGCCGACGTGGCGCGCGCCATCAACGCCAAGATGGTCCGCCGCCACCCGCACGTGTTCGGCGAGGTGCGCCATCGCGACGTCGCCGAGCAGTCGGAGGCCTGGGAGGCGATCAAGGCCGGCGAGCGGGCGGCCAAGGCCGGCGGCGCGCCCGCCAGCCTGCTCGACGAGGTGCCCGTCGCCCTCCCCGCCCTCACCCGCGCCGTGAAGCTCTCCAAGCGCGCCGCCCGCGTCGGCTTCGTCTGGCCCTCGGCCCGCGAGGTGCTGGCCAAGCTGCACGAGGAGGTGGCGGAGCTGGAGGCGGAGGTGGCGGCCGGCGACGTGGAAAAGGCCCGCGAGGAGCTGGGGGACGTGCTCTTCGTCTGCGCCAATCTGGCCCGCGAGCTGGACGTCGATCCGGAAGCGGCTCTGCGTCAGACGAATGCCAAGTTCATGCGAAGATTCAGGTATATAGAGGCGGCGCTTGCGGCGCGTGGCTCCTCGCCCGCCCAATCGAACCTCGCCGAGATGGACGCCCTCTGGGACGCGGCGAAGGCGGCTGAACGGGCGGGTTAGGCGTCGAGCCGCCCGATCCCCTCACCCTCCCAAGCTTCGCTTGGGCCCCTCCCTCTCCCGATGGGAGAGGTGTATTCGCTGCGGCCCTCACCTTACCTCTCCCATCGGGAGAGGGAGGGGCCCGCGATGCGACAGCATCGTGGGAGGGTGAGGGGATCGCGCCTCGGCAGCACACTTCCGTGTCGCCCTATCCCCGATCCCGCATCAGCCGGCCCTGCTCGCGCTTCCAGTCGCGCTCGGATTCAGCGGCGCGCTTGTCGTGGGCCTTCTTGCCGCGGGCCAGCGCCACCTCCAGCTTCACCATCCCGCGGTCGTTGAAGTAGAGCCGGGTCGGGATCAGCGTGCGGCCCTCGCGCTGGGCGGCGCCGATCAGCTTGTCGAGCTCCTTGCGGTGCAGCAGCAGCTTCCGCTGGCGGCGCGGCTCGTGGTTGAAGCGGTTGGCGGGGCCGTATTCGGGGATGTGGGCGTTGATCAGCGCCAGCTCGCGGCCTTCGACGCCGACGTAGGACTCGGCGATGTTGGCGCGGCCCTCGCGCAGCGCTTTCACCTCGGTGCCGGTAAGCATCAGCCCCGCTTCCAGCTTCTCGTCGAGGAAGTAGTCGAACCGGGCGCGCCGGTTCTCGGCGATCAGCTTGGGCATGAGCGGGGGTCGGGGCTGAGTCCGGCCTCGCGCATCGCCGCCAGGATCGCCGGCTTCACCGCCTCGGCGCAGGGGGCGACCGGCAGCCGCGCCTCCTCCGAGCAGAGGCCGAGCGCGGCCAGCGCGAACTTGGTGGGCGACGGCGAGGCGTCGAGGAAGAGGCCCTTGTGCAGGCGCACCAGCCGGTCCTGCCACTTGAGCGCGGCGTCCCAGTCGCCCCGCAGCAGCGCGTTGAAGAAGGCCACGCAGGCCTCCGGGGCGACGTTGGAGGTGACCGAGATGCAGCCGTGACCGCCGTGCGCCACGTAGCCGAGCGCCGAGGGATCGTCGCCGGAGAACATCACCCAGCCCTCGCCGCAGGTGAGCCGCTGCAGGCTGGCGCGCGGCAGGTCGCCGGTGGCGTCCTTGATCCCGACGACGTGCGGCAGCTTCGCCAGCCGCTCCAGCGTGTCGTTGGCGATGTCGACGCTGGTGCGCGAGGGCACATTGTAGACCAGCAGCGGCAGGTCGACCGCGTCGGCGATCGCCGCGAAGTGCCGGTAGAGGCCCTCCTGGCTCGGGCGGTTGTAGTAGGGCGTCACCACCAGGGCGGCGTCGGCGCCCACCTCCCTGGCGTGGCGGGTCAGCTCGATCGCCTCGGCGGTGGAGTTGGAGCCGGCCCCGGCGATCACCGGCACGCGGCCCTGCGACGTCGTCACGCACAGCTCGACGACCCGTCGGTGCTCCTCGTGGCTAAGGGTCGCGCTCTCGCCGGTGGTGCCAACGGGTACAAGCCCGTGCACGCCGGCCGCGATCTGCCGCTCGACCAGCCGCACGAACGCGGCCTCGTCGACCGCGCCGTCGCGGAAGGGCGTCGCCAGGGCGGTGAAGACGCCGCGGAACAAAGGACGGGTCATTTCGTGGAGCCAGCGGGCCTTGAGCAAGAAGCCGTGAATTCACCGGGCGTTAACCCAGCTGTATGGGAGCTTGTCCAGGATACGGCGGGGAGGCGTGGGGCCGCAACCTGCGCCTTGGCGATGTTGCAAGCGCGAGGAGGCCCCTTGGCAGCGAAATTCAGTTTGCGTCGCGCCCTGCTCAGCGGCGGCTTCGCTCTGGCGGCCGGCGGCCTGGCGGCGGCCGGCGGCGCGCTGGCGAGCGACACCGCCCCGATCGCCCACACGCTCCAATATTCGACCCGCCAGTCCCTGAGTGATTCGGACGCCCAGACGCTGACCGGCATCCTGGAGGCGGCCCGGCGCGGCGAGACCTCGCGCATCCGCTCGCAGATGGACAATCTCTCCGATCCGCTGGCCCGCAAGATCGCCCTGTGGGCGCTGATCGAGGTGAACCCGGCCGGGCTGAGCTACGCCGAGCTGGAGGGCGCGCGGCGCGACCTGGCCGGCTGGCCCGGCGCGGTCGGCCGCGAGTCGGCGACCGAGAAGGTGCTCGAGGGCGGCGGCCTCGGCCCCAAGGCGACCATCGACTGGTTTGCCGGCGCCGATCCTATCACCGCCGAGGGAGCGATGGCGCTGGCCGGCGCCTACCAGGCCACCGGCCAGCAGCCCAAGGCCGCGGCGGTGATCCAGCGCGTCTGGCGCTCCAAGCCGTTCGACGCGGCCGTGCAGCAGCAGATGCTGGCCCGCTTCGGCGCGATGCTGACCGCCGACGACCATGCGGCCCGCGAGGACATGCTGCTCTATGGCGCGCAAGGGCCGGCGGCGCACGACCTGCTGGCGATGCTCTCCCCCGACCAGCGGGCGCTGGCCGAGGCGCGGATGGCGGTGCGCGACGGCTCGTCCAATGCCCAGAGCCTGATCGCCGCCCTGCCGGCCTCGCTGCGCGACGCGCCCGGGCTCGGCTACGAGCAGGCGCTGCGGGCCGAGCACCGGGGCGACGTCACCGAGGCGCTGGCGCTGATCCCGCGCCTGCCGACCGCCCTGCCCGACCTCGAAGCCCAGTCGCGGATGTGGAAGCTGCGCAAGACGCTGGTGATCGACGCGCTGAAGGCCGGCGACGCGCGCGCCGCCTATCGGGCCGCGGCCGACAGCGGCGTCGACGTCGGCGCCGACGGGGCGGAGGCGGAGTTCTACGCCGGCTGGCTGGCGCTGACCCGGTTCAAGGATCCCAAGCTCGCCGACCAGCACTTCGCCAAGCTGGCGACGATCGGCTCCTCGCCGATCACCGTCAGCCGGGCGCTCTACTGGCGCGGCCGCGCCGCCGAGGCGATGGACGATCCGGTCAACGCCCAGCTGTTCTACTCCGGCGCGGCGCGCTACCCGACCGCCTTCTATGGCCTGCTGGGCGCCGCCAAGGCCGGCCAGGCCCAGATCGACATCGGCAAGGACCCGGTGATCACCGCCGCCGACCGCGTGCGCTTCGACGACCGCGAGCCGATCCGCGCGGCGCGGATGCTGGAGGAGATCGGCGCCAAGGAGACCTTCTGGAACTTCACCCTGGGCCTCGCCTCGACGCTGCCCAACACCGAGGAGGCGGCCGAGCTGGTCGACCTCACCCGCGGCTACGACGAGCAGTACCTCTCGATGAAGATCGTCCGCGAGGCGGCCAAGCACGGGCTGGTGCTGCCCGAGCGCGGCTATCCGCTGCGCACGCCGCCCAGCGCCGTCGACGCGCCGGAGACCGCCTTCGTGCTCGGCATCACCCGCCAGGAGAGCGGCTTCGACCCGCGGGTCCGCTCCGGCGCCGGCGCGACCGGGATGATGCAGCTGATGCCGGCCACCGCCCGCAGCCTCGCCCGCAAGTACGGCTACGGAACCGGCAGCCTCGAGGACGCCGACTACAATATGCAGTTGGGCTCGTCCTACCTCGGCCAACTGGTCGGCCAGTTCAGCGGCTCCTACGTGATGGCCGCGGCGGCCTACAACGCCGGCCCCGGCCGCCCGGGCCAATGGACCAGCTACTGCGGCGACCCGCGCTCCTCGTCGACCGACGCGGCCGACTACATCGAGTGCATCCCCTTCTCGGAGACGCGCGATTATGTGATGCGGGTGCTGGAGGGCATGCAGGTCTACCGCGCCCGCCTCGCCGGCGGCGTCGCCCGCCTGACCCTGCCGGCCGACCTAAAGCGCGGCGCCTACGGCTACAGCGGCCAGCAGACCGCGGCGCTAACGCCGGCGCGGGTCACGGAGACGCGGTAGGAAGCGACCCACCTTCTCCCCTTGCGGGAGAAGGTGTCAGCGAAGCTGACGGATGAGGGGTCTCTCGTAGGTCGCTGATTTGCTTGGCCGACGCCTAACACGAACGACCGTCGATCCCTCATCCGGCGCTTCGCGCCACCTTCTCCCGCAAGGGGAGAAGGACACGTCGCGGCGTCAGTTCGTGGCGAGCCGCCTCGCCGCCAGCGTCAGCCCCGCCGGGGTCTCCACCAGCGCGCCGTCCAGCGCGAACACCTCGGCCAGGATCTGCGCCGACAGCGCCTCGCGGGGCGGGGCCAGCGCGCATAGGCGCCCCTCGCAGAGCACCGCGAGGCGGTCGCAGGTGCGGGCGACCAGGGCGAGGTCGTGGGAGGTGACGACCACCGCCGCGCCGGCCGCGGCGCGGGCCTGCAGGCGCTCCAGGATCAGCAGCTGGGCTTCCGGGTCGAGGCCGGCGGCGGGCTCGTCGGCGATGAGCAGCGGCGCGCGGGTGGCCAGCAGCCGCGCCAGCAGCACCCGCGCCCGCTCGCCGCCGGACATGTCGAGCACGCCGCGGCCGGCGAGGTCGCCGATCTCCAGCTCGGCGAGGCAGGCTTCGGCCAGCTTCTGGCCCTCGCGCGGCGCCAGCCCGACCGCGCCGAGCGCGGCGATGTCGCGGGCCGGCATGTTCCAGGCGACGCGGCGCTCCTGCGGCAGGTAGCCGGCCAGCGCGGCGCGGGCCGGCTCGGAGAGCGCCGCCAGCGGCCGGCCGGCGAGCCGCGCCTCGCCTGCGGCCAGCGGTTGCAGGCCGAGCGCGGCGCGCAGCAGCGTGGTCTTGCCAGCGCCGTTGGGGCCGACGAGGCCCAGCATCTCGCCCGGCTCGACCGAGAGCGAGACGTCGGCCAGCACGGTGCGCGGGCCGCGGCGGACGACAGCCCCGGCCAGCTCCAGCGCCGCGCTCACGCCCGCCAGCTCCGGGCCGCGCGCCAGGCGACCAGGGCGAACAGCGGCGCGCCGAACAGGGCGGTGACGACGCCCAGCCGCAGTTCCTCCTCGGTGGGGATCACCCGGGCGACGAGGTCGGCCAGCACCAGCAGGATGGCGCCGGCGAAGGCGGACGGGGCCAGCGTACGGGCCGGGTCGTCGGAGACCGAGCCGCGCACCAGGTGCGGGGCGGCGAGGCCCACGAAGCCGATCACCCCGGCGACCGCCACCGACGCGCCGGTGAGCAGCGCCGCGCCGGCCAGTGCCGCGACGCGCAGGCTCGCCATCGGCAGGCCGGAAAGCTGCGCCGCCTCCTCGCCCAGGGTCAGCATGCGCAGGGCCCGCGCCGCGTAGGCGCACAGCGCCGCGCCGGCGGCCATCGGGATCAGGGCGAGGCCCAGGTCGCCCCAGGCGCGGTTGGCGACCGAGCCTTGGAGCCAGGCGTTGATCTCGGCCAGCGTCACCGGCGAGGGTGACAGGTTGAAGATCAGCGCCGTCATCGCCCCGCCGAGCGCCGCCAGGGCCACGCCGAACAGGACCAGCATCTCCGGCTCGCGGAAGCGGGCGGCGAGGGCCGCCACCACCGCGCCGGCCGCCAGCGCGCCGGCCAGCGCCGAGCCCTCGATCACGCCCGGGATCGCGCCGAGGCCCAGCGCGATGGCGAGCGCCGCCGCGCAGCCCGACCAGGCCGACACGCCCAGCACGCCCGGCTCGGCCAGCGGGTTGCGCAACAGCCCCTGCATCACCGCCCCGGCGACGCCCAGCGCGCCGCCAACCAGGGCCGCGGCGGCGGCCCGCGGCGCGCGGATGGCGAAGAGGATGGTGGCCGCGGGCGAGGCCGGGTCGGCGAAGGCGCTGGCGTACTGGCCAAGCGTCAGGCCGGTCTCGCCGAACGCGACCGAGAGGCAGAGCGCCGCGGCCAGCAGCAGCGCCAGGACCAGCAGCAGGCGCACGTCAGCGCGGCCCCGCCCGGCGGGCGCGCGCCCAGTGGGCTTCCGCCAGCGCCAGCGAGCCGTCGGCGGCGAACCATACCGGGCAGCCGAGCAGCCGGCCGGGCAGCGAGGCGATGGCGCGCCGCCGGGCGAGGGCCTGCAGGTAGGAATTGCCGGCGATGGTCCAGTGCTGGCGCCCGCCGGCGAGGTCGCGGAAGAAGCCGAGCACCAGGGCGGCCGGCGGCCGCCACACGAGCTGCTCCAGCGACACCGGCGCGTAGGCCGGGCCCGCCTCGCTGGCGAGGCCGGCGGCGGCCAGCATTGCCCCCACCAGCGTCCCCTTGCCAGCGGTGAAGCCACCCGGCGTCAGGTAGAGGGCGCGCGCGCCGCCCCAGGCGCCGCGGCTCTCAGCCAGCTCGGCGTCCATGTGGGCGATGAGCGCCTCGCCGGCGGCTGGCCGGCCGAGCGCGGCGGCGACCTTGCGCACGTCGGCGCGGACGCCGTCGAAATCGCTGGCCTCGTCGATCGGCACGACCGCGACGCCGCGCCGGCGCAGCACCGCCGGCAGGCGCGGATCGGGCGTCCAGTTGCTGACCACGATGGTGGCGCGGGCCCCGAGGATGGATTCCAGCGTCGCGCGCCGCTGCGGCAGGCCCACGGCCTCGGCCCGCAACTGCGAGTCGGCGTCGCGGGCGCGCTTGGAGAGGCCGACGATCTCGTCCCGCGGCGCCAGCGCCAGCACGTACTGGTCGGCGCACTGGTCGGTGGAGAAGATGCGCGGGGCGGCAGCGGCCGGCGCGGCGAAGGCGGCAGCCAGCGCCAGCGCGCCCAGCCGGCCCATCCATTCGCGCCCTGTCGCCACGATCCGGCACCCCGCTCGACGTCGGCGAGGCTTTACACGCTGGCGCGGCGCCGGCGCTACTTCACCAGCCCGTGCAGCAGACCGTCGAGCATCACCGCGGTGATCTCTCCGGAGTCGGCCCAGTCGATGTTGGGGCGGGTGATCATCAGGGCGACGAGGCCGTGGCAGGCGGCCCAGAGCGCCTGGGCGGCGCAGTCGGCGTTGGCGACGCGCAGGCGCCCCTCGGCGGCGATCTGGCGCACCGCGCCGACATAGCGGGCGTAGCACTCCGAGCCGATCTCGGCGGTGGCGGCCTGCACCGCCCCGCCGCCGATCTGCACGCGCGGCGTCGAGCAGAACACCAGCCGGTAGGCGTTCGGGTGCTCCAGGCCCATGCGGACGTAGGCTTCCAGCATCCGTCGCACGCGGGTGACCGCGTCGCCCGGCCAGGCGGCGATCTCGCTGTTCTGCTCCAGCAGCGCCTTCATGGCGGCGAAGCAGATCTCGTGCAGGATCTCGTCCTTGTCGCGGAAGTGCATGTAGAGGGCGGTGGACGAGACCCCGACCTCGTCGGCGATCTTGCGGATGGTGGCGCCCTCGTAGCCCTCGGCGACGAAGATGCGCTCGGCCGCCTCCAGGATCTCGATGCGGCGCAGATGCCCGTCGCCCTTGGCCTTGCGCGCCGACCTGGCCGGTTTCTGCTCTACAAGACTCACGTGTCAGCCCATCGCCGTCGAATTTTCGTCACTAAAGGCGCTTCGGAGGCCCGGAGCAACCCTTGGTCAGTGCTGCCCGCAACCGGCGGGCCGCTGGACGGCGCGGCGCGCGGGCGGCTAAGCCATGGCGCATGAGCCGGCCCGACCGCCCTGCCCTCGCCGCGGCCCCGACCGTGATGCGGACCGGCGCGTGGGACGACTATGGGCTGGTCGACAGCGGCGGCGGGCGCAAGCTGGAGCGGTTCGGCCCCTACCGGGTGGTGCGGCCGGAGCCGCAGTGCCTGTGGGCGCCCGCCCTGCCGGACGCCGAGTGGGCGAGCGCCGATGCGGTGTTCGATCCCGAGGGCGAGGAGGACGCCGGCCGCTGGCGGTTCAAGGGCCGGCCGCTGGAGGCGTTCGAACTGGCCTGGCGCGGGGTGCGCTTCCAGGGCCGGTTCACGCCGTTCCGCCACCTGGCCTTTTTTCCCGAGCAGGCGGCCAACTGGGACTGGCTGGATGGCCGTGTCCGCAGCTCAGGAAAGCCGCTGAAGATCCTGAATCTGTTCGGTTACACAGGTGTCGCGAGCCTGGTCTGCGCGAGCGCCGGCGCCGCGGTGACGCACGTCGACGCCTCCAAGCGGGCGGTCGGCTGGGCGAAGCAGAACGCGGAGCTGGCGGGGCTCGCCGACCGGCCGGTCCGCTGGCTGACCGAGGATGCGCGCAAGTGGGTGCAGCGCGAGGCGCGGCGCGGCGCGCTCTACGACGGCGTCATCCTCGATCCGCCCAAGTATGGCCGCGGCCCCGGCGGAGAGGTCTGGCGGCTGCTGGAGGACCTGCCGGAGCTGGTGGCCGGCTGCGCCGCCCTGCTGGCGCCGGACGCCTCCTTCCTGCTGCTCAACGCCTACGCCGAGCGGGTCTCCGGGCTGGCGCTGGCGGGCCTGATGGGCGACGCGCTGGCCGGGCGCGGCGGCGTGGTCGACTGGGGCGAGCTGGCGCTGATGGAGGAGCGCGGCGCGCGCGGCGTCGGCCTCTCCTTCTTCGCCCGGTGGAGTTCGCCGTGAGCCGGGCCGTCACCTCGCTGGCCAACCCGACGGTGAAGGCGGCGCGGGCGCTGCACATGCGCAAGGCCCGCGAGGAGACCGGCCGCTTCCTTGCCGAGGGGCTGAAGATCGTCACCGAGGCGGTGGAGCTCGGCCGCGCGCCGCGCATCCTGCTGCACAGCGCCGACGCCGCCGCCCACCCGCTGCTGCGCCGCGCGGCCGCCGCGACCGAGGCGGCGAAGGGTGAGGTTATCGAGGTAAACCACGAGATTCTTGCGAAAATATCGAGACGAGACAATCCGCAGACGGTACTGGCGGTGTTCGACCAGGCCTTCGCTCCGCTGGCCAGCCTCGGGCCGCACACGGCGCCCTGCTGGGTCGCGCTGGAGGCGGTGCGCGACCCCGGCAACCTCGGGACCATCATCCGCACCGCCGATGCGGCCGGCTGCGGCGGGGTGATCCTGGTGGGCGACTGCTGCGACGCCTACTCGGTCGAGGCGGTGCGGGCGACCATGGGCTCGATCTTCGCCGTGCCGATCGCGCGGGCGACGGCGGCGGAGTTCCTCGCCTGGCGCGGCGCCTGGCCGGGATCGGTGGTCGGCACGCTGTTGACCGCCACGACCGACTTCCGCGCCGCTCCTTACGCGCCGCCGACCCTGATCCTGATGGGCAACGAGCAGGCGGGCCTGACGCCGGACCTGGCCGCCGCCTGCGACGTCACGGTGAAGATCCCGATGCGCGGCCGCGCCGACAGCCTCAACCTCGCCGTGGCGACGGGCATCATGATCTACGCGGCGACCGGCGCGGCTTGATCCACTCCAAATCTGGCGTTTCGCGCAATTTCCTGCCTCCCGCTTCCGCGCCGCGCCGTAGATTCTCCGTATTTTACGGCGCCTGGAGAGACTGCAGGCCGCGAATTTGCAACAATCTGCCCTTCGTCCCGCAATTGACGTCACCCGCGGGCAAAACCGTTCGACCGTAGATTCTCCGTATTTTACGGCCACCGCAGCCGTTCCATTTTGCGCAACGCGCGCCTCCGGCCTTGGCCGGCGCGCGCTGCCGCGCAGATCAACGCCGCCAGTGAGTCGCCGTCAATCGCCTGGCGGGCCGGCCGAGTTCTTCGTCAGGCGTCGAAGCCCAACGGTCGGTAGCAGAGCGCGTGCCCCGCCTGTCTGGCTAGTCCGCAGGCTCGCCCTTGCGAATGGCTGCACGGCCCATCGCCAGCGCCGCGACATGCCCTTTCACGTAAGACTGAGGCGGGAACCGGACGTTGTCGCACATGACCCGCGCGATGAAGTCGTTCGCGTTGTCGGCGGGGATTGGTTCGACCGAGTTGCCCGACGTCCAGATCACCAGATCGCCTGCTTCATCGAAAGCGTACGACCGATGCTCGATGTAAGTCCGGTGAAGGCAGTCGATGACCCGCTCACCGACCTGTTGCACCACCTCTTTTCCCTTCAACGCGAAGGGCGGGTCGAAGACCATGTATGTGCGAACGTTCGCAATGCCGTTCCTGGCGGCCGAGTGGTCGACGTCGATGAACGTCGCACCCCCGCGTCCCACCGCGACACCAAGGAGCATGCCTTCAGGCAGCGTCGTGTCTTCCATCCTCTGGGGAACCGCGTCACCGGCCTTCGCGACTACGCCGACGCCGATGCGCGCCGAAAAAAGAGGGTCGCCATCGACCTCGATCTGGAACTCGTCGCGTCCGACATAGCCGGGATCGGGCGCGTAGGTCACATCCTGGGTCGGCGCGGTTGTGGCCCGGCAGTGCGCGAGGTCCCGGGTCGCGGGACGATCAATCGGGATCGCGCCAGGCGTAACGCTCACGACGCCATGGAAGGCGGGCGCGATGATCGTCACCTTGGCGTTGGTAGGTCGGCAGTCCGCTCGAATGCCGACATATCTCGCAGCGATGACCGGCCGACCTGTGAGCGTTGTGCGCCATAAGGGGCCGGTGGCAGCGCCCCCCTCGACGATGATCACCGGATGATCACCTCCTTCCGCCACCAGGTCCGCCGGCTCACCGTGAGCGCCCGGCATTGGAGCGGGCGGTTGTGCGGGCGATGGATGCGCGACGCCGGCGGCCGACCCGAGTACAGCCATCAGCGCTAAGGATGGCCAGACGGCGTGTCCGGAACGGCGCAACATGGAAGCCCCAACCCCTAGCGATAACCGACAGCGCCCGAACCTACAGCGCTCGCCGACAGCCTCAACCTCGCCGTCGTCACCGGTATCATGATCTACGCGGCGAGCGGCGGGTAGCGGCTCGGTGCAGCCGCCCGCTTCCTAGGCGTTTGCGAGCCCCTCGAAGACCTCAATGACGTAGTCGAGCTGCAACAGACGCTCCTTTGCCCTGGCTAGATCGCTCTGGGTGCAATCCTCCAACCCCGGAGCGGTAGTCGACGGCCGTCTTCATACCTCCCGACTCGATCATGGAGATCGCACGGCGTTCCAAGTCGCGTTCGCTGTAAAGCCAGTTGGGCGCCGTGCGCATGGTTCGACGATAGGTCGGGTCGCTGATCGCCGCCAGTTCGCGATGAGGTCCCGCCGCCTATGTCCCCCGCGGCTTCGCCCGCGTCGTCGGGGCCGCGGCGGCCGGGTCTTCGGGCCAGGGGTGTTTGGGGTAGCGGCCGCGCATTTCCTTGCGGACTTCGGCCCAGGCGCCGCGCCAGAAGCCGGGCAGGTCCTTGGTGAGCTGGATCGGGCGGTGGGCGGGCGAGAGCAGCGCCAGGGTGAGCGGGACGCGGCCGCCGGCGACGGTCGGGTGGGTGGTGAGGCCGTAGAGCTCCTGCACTCGCACGTCGACGCGCGGGCCGACCTCGGCGGCGTAGTCGATGGCGAGGCGCGAGCCGGTCGGCGCCTCGAAGCGGGCCGGCGCGTCGCGGTCGAGGCGGCGCTGGGCGTCGTAGTCGAGGCGAGTTCTCAGAGCCGCCTCGAGCGCGTGGTCGGAGAGTTGGGCGAGGGCCGATTTGCCGGCCAGCGCGGGCGCCAGCCAGTCGTCAAGGCTGGCCAGCAGCGCCGCCTCGGAGAGGTCGGGCGCGGCGGGATCGAGGCTGCGCAGGAAGGCGGCGCGGGCGCGCAGGGCCGTGGACGCCTCGCCCCAGGGCAGCGCGGCGAGGCCGCGGCGGCGCACCTCGTCCAGCAGGGCGGCGGCGACCAGGGCCGGGTCGGGCCGCTCGATCAGCCGCTCCTCCAGCGTCAGGCGGCCGAGCGTGACCACCTCCTTGGCCTTCAGCCGGCCGCCGGCGTCCGGCTCCAGCCGCGCCTCGCGAGTCAGGCGACCCTCGAAGGCGGCCTTCAGCTCGGCCGGGTCCAGTTCGGCGGCGAGCAGGATGCGGTCGCGCGCCTCGCCGCCGCCCAGCTCGGCGATCGCCAGCCAGGGCGCCTTGGCCAATGCGCCGGTCTCGTCGAGCCAGGCGCCGCGGCCGCTGGCGAGCTGGAAGTGGCCGAGGCCGCCGCGGGCCTTGGCGATCCGTTCCGGCCAGGCCTCGGCCAGCAGCAGTGCGTCGCTGAGCGGCGCGGCGGCGCCGGCCGGGCCGGCCTCGGCAGCCCAGCGGCGCGCGAGGGCGGCGGCGTCGCGGGCCCTGGGAGTGCGGTCGCGCTGGAAGGCGGCGAGGCGTGTCTCCAGATCGGCGCCGCGGCCGCCAAGGCCGCGCTCGACCACCAGGGCGGCGATACGGGCGGCGCGCTCGGCCTGGCCCGAGGCGGCGGCGCGCAGCACCATGTGGGCGAGCCGCGGCGGCAGGGCGAGGCCGGCCATGCGGCGGCCGTGCGGGGTCAGCGCGCCGGCCGCGTCCAGCGCGCCCAGCCGCTGCAACAGCCCCCTCGCCTCGGCCATGGCGGCGGCCGGCGGCGGGTCGAGGAAGGCGAGGCGGTCGCCGGAGCCCCATTGGGCGAGGTCGAGGGCGACGCGGGCGAGGTCGGCCTCCAGCATCTCCGGGCGGTCGAACGGGGCGAGGCCGCGGGTCTCGCGCTCGTCCCAGAGGCGGTAGCAGACGCCCGGCTCGGTGCGCCCGGCGCGGCCGCGGCGCTGGTCGGCGGCGGCCAGCGAGACCCGCACGGTCTCCAGCCGGGTCAGGCCGCTGGCCGGATCGAAGCGCGGCACGCGGGCGAGGCCGGCGTCGATCACCACCCGCACGCCCTC
>DASXEN010000114.1:0-20769 GCA_036490095.1 Caulobacteraceae bacterium | reverse complement strand
GCGAACCAGCTCTACTGTAGAGCGATCGGGGTCTACGACAACCGCCCCGTAGTCAGCGTTGATTGGACTCATGGCCAGCCCCGGTTCCGGCAGGCCAAACCTATAGAGCGAGTGTGAACGCGTCGTTGACACTGGCCCCTGGTGGTTTTGGCAGGGGCGACGAGCGCGCTCAGCCGGCCCCGGCGGCCTTGTCCACCTGCACCGGCACGTAGAAGTGCTGGCCGGAGCGGGCCACCAGCAGCGGCACCGCCTTGCGGCCCTCGGCGCGCGCCGCGGCCACGGCCCGCGAGAGGTCGGCCGGCGAGGCCACCGCCTGCGCGCCGGCGCGCAGGATCACGTCGCCGCGTTGCAGCCCCTTCTGGGCCGCGTCCGAGCTCGGCGCGACGTCCTGCACCACCAGCCCGCCCTGCGGGTCGGGCGCCAGCTGCATGCCGAGCGTCGCCGGGCCGGCGCCGCCCGGGCCCTGGGCGCCGCCGTCGAAACGGCCGTTCGCCGCCAGCGAGGCCTCGGACGGGCGCACGCCCGCCTGCAGGGTGAGGGTGTGCGACGCGCCGCCGCGCAGCACCTGCAGCTGCACCGACTCGCCCGGCTTCACCAGGGCGATCTGGCGGGTGAGGTCGGCGGAGCTCTCGACCGGCCGCCCGTTCACCGCCGTGACCACGTCGCCGGACTTCACGCCGGCCCGCTCGGCCGGACCGCCCGCGGTCAGCTGGTCGACCAGGGCGCCCTTGGCGCTGTGCAGGCCGAGGCTGGAGGCGAGGTCCGGGGTGATGGTCTGCACCGTCGCGCCGATGTAGCCGCGGGTGACCTGGCCGCGGGAGATCAGCTGGTGGGTGACCTGGGCGGCGACGTCGGCGGGGATGTCGAAGCCGATCCCGACCGAGCCGCCGGAGGGCGAGAAGATGGCGGTGTTGATGCCGACCACGTGGCCGGCGACGTCGAAGGTCGGCCCACCGGAGTTGCCGCGATTGATCGGCGCATCGATCTGCATGTAGTCGACGTAACTGGAGCCGCTGACGTTCTGCCGGCCGAGCGCCGAGACGATGCCGGCCGTGGCCGTGCCGCCGAGCCCGAACGGGTTGCCGACCGCCACCACCCAGTCGCCGACGCGCGGACGGGCGCTGTCCTCGAAGCTGACATAACGGAACGGGCCGCCTTCCACCTTGACCACCGCGAGGTCGGTCGCCGGGTCGGTCCCGATCACCCGCGCGGCCAGGTCGCGGCCGTCATTGGTGACCACGGTGATCTTCTCGGCCCCCTGGACCACGTGGTTGTTGGTGACGACATAGCCGTCGGGCGAGATGAAGAAGCCGGAGCCGGACGCCTTCACCGGGCCCGGCGGCTGCATCTGCGGGACCATGAAGCGGAAGCCGAACGGCAGTTGCTGGCCGGGGCCGCCGCCCATCGCCGCGGGGTTGGCGCTGGCGCGCTCGACCACGTTGATCGAGACCACCGCCGGGGCGACGCGGGAGACGATGTCGGCGAAGCTGACCGGGCGGCCGGGCAGGGCCTGGCCGGGCGCGTTGACGGCGCTGCCGGGGCCTTGCGCGTAGGCCAGCAGGCCGCCGCCGCCGATGGCGATCATGGCCGCGGCGCCGACGGCGGCGCCGGAAGCGAAGGCTCGGTTTTTCAGGAAGGGCATTGATCAAACCTCTTGTCGAAGCGGCGCCGCCCTCGCCGCAAGCGGAAACGCCGCGGCGGCGTGGCTGGCTGCCGGAGTGGAACGGAACTTCTCGTCGGGATGCGGGCCAAGTCCGAGAACATATCCTGCAATGATGTGTATGTAGGGGCCGGCGCGCCGTTCGCGAGGGCAAAAGTCCGTGAGCCGGTCTCAAGGCCCCGGCGCGGCGCCGCTCAGCCCGATGCGCCGGCAGCCTCCAGGCGCACCGTCAGCGCCGCCGGCGTCGGGGCGGGGTCGGCGAGCGTGACGACGCCGTCCGGCGTGCGCCAGACCTGGTGCACCCGCTGCAGCCGGCCGATCGAGGACTTCAGGCTGTCGCGAGCGGTGTGCGAGGGCGGCCCGTAGCGCTTGGTCAGCATGGCCATGACGTCGTTGTAGGCGTCGACCGAGCTCTGGAAGCGGATCTCGGTCAGCCGCCCGTCGTTGAACATGTAGGCGACGCCGCGAGCGAGGTAGCGCTTGTCGAGGCGCAGGGCGCGCGGCAGCGCCGTTCGGCCGACCTCGGAGTCGTAGCCGCAGCTCACCTGCCCGGCGGCTGGCTGCGGCGTGCAGACGGCCTCAGCGCCCGGCCCCGCGTCGGCCGGCGGCGGCTGCGCCTTCCAGTCGGCGAGCGACATGCCGAGCGTCGCGCCGGCGAAGCCCAGCGGCGCGGCCGGCGCGGGCGCCTGGGCGGCGAGCCCCAGCATCGCGATCACCGGGACAGCCCATCGAAGACGCGTGTCGATCATGAACGTTTCGTAATTTTATATCACTGACAGATACATATCCTGCCGCATGTCGCCGCGCGGCTCAAGTCCCTGCGGTCAGGTGCGTGACCGCGCGCCGCCGGCGGGCTAGCTTTAAGGGCATGGCCCTGATCGACACGCGCGCCCTGAAGGTGATCGAGCGGCTGCCCGGGTGGCGGGCGCGGATCTTCAACTCCGCCAGCATGACCTTCGCCCACTACGAGTTCGACGCCGGCTCGACGATCCACGAGCACCACCACGAGCAGGAGGAGGTGTGGAACGTCATCGAGGGCGAGCTGGAGGTGACCATCGACGGCGCGGCGCAGGTGGCGCGGCCGGGCGTGGTGGCGATCGTGCCGCCGAACACCCGCCACTCGGTGCGGGCGCTGAGCGACGGGCGGGCGATCATCGTCGACCACCCGCTGCGCCTCGACGTCGGCGGCTAAGGCGCCTCAGAGCGGGCGGAAGGCGCCCACCAGCAGCTCGGCCTCGCCGCGGCGCAGCGACAGGGTCCAGCGGTCGAACACCAGGTCGTAGCCCTCGGCGCGCAGGCCGCTCGCCAGCGAAACGGCCATCAGCCCGCCGGCGGCGCTGGCGAAGCCGAGGCCGAGGTCGCCGTTGCGCATTCGCAGCAGCGCGCCGGGGCGGAACGGCCGGCGCAGCGGCGCGGTCAGCTGCGGCGACTGGCCGGCGAGGCCGGGGGCGAACACCAGCTCGTGCTCCAGCGTCGCCAGCGGGCCGGTGAGGCTCTTCAGCGGCGCCGGGGCGAAGTCCAGCGTCTCCGGCCGGGTGGTCCCGAAGGTGAGCACCAGCCGCTCCTCGCCTTCGCCCTCGTCGGTGGAGAAGCAGATCAGCGGCCGCGCGCCCTCGGCGGCCACGAACCAGCGTCCCGGCTTCAGCGCCGCCCGCTCGACGATGCGGGGAAAGCCCTCGAAGGTGACCGGCATCGAATCGCGTGCCTCCCGCGCCCAGTATGGCGCGGCGGGCGGGTCCGCGTCAGCGGGCTGTGGAGCGGGCGACCGCGGCGCCGATGTCCTGCAAGGCCGGCCACACCAGCGCCCAGGGCTCGACCAGGTAGCGGAAGGCGAGCCGCCGCGGCTGGCTCACCAGCCGCGCCAGCCACTCGACGCCGAGCCGGCCGGTCCAGCGCGGCGGCGCGGCCTGCACGCCGGCCTCGTAGTCGAACGCGGCGCCGACGGTGAGCACCGCGCCGCGCTTCAGCGCCCGATGGTTCTCCAGCACCCACAGCTCCTGCAGCGGCATGCCCATGCCGACCATCAGCACGTCGGGATCGAAGGCGGCGATCTTGGCGAGCACCGCCTGGTTTTCCGCCGAGCCCGGCGCGGCGTCGAAGTAGCCGTGGTGCTGGGCGATGGCCGCCCCGGGATGGCGCAGCGCCAGCTCGCGGGCCGCCGTCTCGGCCACGCCCGGCGCGCCGCCGAGGTAGAACACCCGCCAGCGCCGCGCCTCGGCCAGCTTCCAGAAGTCGCCGCGCCAGTCGAGGTAGGTGGAGCGCATCGCCCGGGTCATCGGCAGTCCCAGCAGCCGGCCCCAGAGGATCATCGGCGTGGAGTCGATCTGGATCACCGCCGCGCCGGCGAAGAAGGCCCGCAGCTGCGGCGAGCGGCGCAGCAGGAACAGGCTGTGGGCGTTGTGGTTGGCGATCACCGCCGGCCGCTCGCCATGCGCCGCGCCGTCGATGCGGCGCAGCACGTCGCGCGGCGTGATGAGATCGACCTCGCCTCCAAGAAGGCGAACGCGCTGCGGCGGGTTCGGATAGCCCATTCGCAGAGCCTAACCCCGGGGCGATTGCGGCGGGGTTATGCAGCGTGGTTAACGGGGGCTGATCCGTTTCACCATACCCCCTGGGTCGGCCAAGACCGTAGGTTGGTAGTCGACCGGCGCCGCATGCCCGGCTTCCCCACCGGTCAGAGCCCGCCGTCGATCCCCTATTCCCCCAAGGCCGGTCATGACCGAAGAAAGGGGATGCCGGGTATCCGAGGTTGAGCGCCGAGACCCTCATAGGTCGAGACCCCCGCTACGCCCCTCCAGAGCCCCGCCAGCGGCTTTCGCGTCGTTACCGCTAGTACCCTAGCGCCCGCCCCACGCAACGGCCCTCAGCGGCCTTCCCAGCGCCTTCCAGGGGCATGCCTGCGGCGATCGAGGCCGTCGGCGTCAGAACATCGCCCGGCCGGAGAGGTAGAGGTCGTAGCGCTGCTCGTTGTTGCGCAGGTCCGTCTCGCCCTCGATGGCCACGTAGGAGAGCGGGGTGCCGGCCTTCAGCGAGAAGCCGGCCACCAGCCAGCCACCGTTGACGTCGCCCGGCGTCAGCACGAACGGCAGGCCGCCGGAGAAGGAGGCGACGGTGTTGCTGAGGCTGCCGAACATCACCTGGCGGTAGCCGCCGAACACCTCCGGCCGGAACCAGGTGTCGTGGCCGAACTGGGTGCCGACGGCCAGCATCGCCGCGGCGGTGGCCCGGTTGCTGTTCTGGCGGGCCACGGTCAGGTCGAAGCCGGGGCCGGCGCCCGAGGTCGAGTGGGCGTTCTCGCTGAGGTCGAGGTAGTCGAAGCTGAGCTCGGGGCGCAGGTAGAAGCGGCTGACGTGCTGCTCCCACTGCACGCCGGCGTGGGCGTCGCCGAAGAAGCCGTTCCAGGTGCCGTGGCTGGTGTCGCTGATGCCGGTGGTGACGAATTCGCGCCGCTGGTTGAACCGGGCGTAGCCGCCGGCCGCGCGCACCGAGAAGCGCAGATTCCCCCAGGCGCGGCGGTAGTAGGCGCCGACCTCGGCGATGTCGGTGGTCATGCTGCTGGAGACCGGCTCGGCCGTGCCGGTGTCGCCGATGTTGAGGTAGGCGAGCGTGACGCCGACCGCGCCGCCGGCCGCGCCCATCTTCTCGTAGCCGCCGACCAGGCCGAACATCTTGTCGGTCGAGCCGAGGGTCTCGCCGTCCTCGCGCTTGATGTTCTCGTTGACCTCCTGCAGCCAGGCGCTGGTGCCGGCGATGCGGGAGCCAGCGTCGGGGGTCTGCTCAGTCAGGTTGGCGATCTTCTGCGTCGCCGATTCCAGCGACTCGAAGGTGCCGATGCCCTGGTCGGGGATCAGCTGGTTGTAGAGCTGCAGGAAGTTGAACTGGGTGGTCGGGCTGATCAGCGCGTTGGCGATGCCGGCGTTCTTCTCCAGGGCGCTGAAGATGCCGTTGAAGGCGGCCGCGCCGCTCTGGTTGAGGCCCAGCTCCTGCGTCGTCTTCAGCGCCAGCGTCACATAGAGGTTGGCGGCGTCGCTGGAGACCGAGGCGTTGTAGAGGAAGGGCGCGTTGGTCAGCAGCGCCTGGCTCACGGCGCCGATGTTGAGCGCGCCGGGCGCGCCGCTGGTCTGCACGAAGATGTACTTGGCGCTCTGGGCGGTCTGCACGCCGTCGAGCGAGATGCCGATCTGCGAGCGGTCGGCGAAGGTGGCGGTCCCGTCCGCGCCCGACTGGCCGGGGTGCACGGTGGTGTCGAAGATCGGCGTCTGGTTGCTGGCCCCGACCGCGAAGCTCGGGTCGACCTCGGCCTCCAGGATGCCACCGGATCCGACGTTGAGCGAGGTGACCTGGTGGCCCTCGGCCTTGGTGATGGCGACGACGGCGGTCGAGCCGGCGGCGCTGGCGACGTTGAGGGTCAGGTCGCGCTGGCCGGCGATCTCGGTGAGCCCGCCGACGACCGTGCCGTCCTGCACGTCGACCACGTTGTGGCCGGCGCCCAGCAGGATGTCGCCGATGATCGACGGGGACGGCCCGGCCGAGACCAGCGTCTCGCTGGCCACGGTCTGCGGGGTGCTGAGGGTGTAGGTGCCCGTCCCGCCGGTTCCGGTGTTGTCGGCGACGATGGTGGTGCCGGCGACGATGCCGGCGCCGTGCAGCGTCTCGCCGATCGTCAGGTTGCCCGAGCCGGCCGTCACCGCGGTCACCGTCAGCGTCGTGCCGGAGATCGAGCCGGTGAAGTTGCTGCCCGGTTGGCCGCCGAAGGTGGTCGAGGGCGACTGGGTGATGGTGACGCCGGTGGTGGAGTGGGAGACGTCGATCGCCGTCCTGGCGCCGGTGATGGAGAAGGTGACGTCGGTCGGCGTCAGGGTGGCGGCGATGACGCCGGTGTTGGTGATCGACGAGACGCTGCCCGACAGGTCGGAGATCGCCACCGCCTGGCCGCTGGTGCTCGCCTGCTCGCTGATGTCGGCGTCGACCACGCCGTTATTGACGATCGAACCGATGTGGGAGCCGGCGCCGATGACGATGCCCTGCACCAGCTGCGGCGTGCCGGCGCTGACGCCGGCCTGGATCGCGCCGTCGTTGACGATCGAGCCGGCGGTGACGCCCGAGCCGATGTTGATCGCCGTCGCGGTGGCGTCGAGCGCCGCCGCGGTGACCGAGCCGACGTTGTGGATGCCGCCGCTGAGGTTCACCGCGCCGCCGCCGGGCTGGCCGATCTCGATCGCCGTGGCGCTGACCGGCCCCGGCAGGTTCGGGGAGCTGGTCTTGTCGTAGACGCCGGCCGCCGACACCGTGCCGCCGATCACCAGGCCGAAGGGGTCGGTCGGGTTGTTGCCGATGGTGATCGACTGGCCGGCGGTCTTGGAGCCGATCACCAGGGCCGGCGCCGAGCCGAACTCGGTGATCACCGCCGCCGCGGAGGTGGTGGCCGACGAGCCGCTGCCGGTGGTGACCGCGCCGCTGACGGTGACGCCGCCCAGCACGTTGCCGCCGACCGAGACCGCCGGGCCGCCCTGCTCCAGCTGGTCGGCGCGCAGGTCGTTGAGCACGACGGAGACGGTCGGCGCGGTGACGTCGCGGTAGCCGGTGGCGCTGATCGAGGAGTCGAGGTCGAGCTGGCCGGCGATCGCGCCGGAGGTGGTGATGGCGGAGGCGCCGACGCCCTGCGCGGTGATCGCTCCGGTGATGCTGACGTTGCCGCCGACCGCGCCGGCGATGTTGAGCCCGACCGTGTTGTTGCCGGTCATGGTGATGGTGCCGACGTTGATCAGCGAGCCGGTGATGGCGCCGGTGGGCTCGATCTGGATGCCCACCGAGTTGTCGCCGTCGATGGTGATGGCGCCGGTCGCCCCGTTGGTGATCGAGCCGGTCAGCGTGCCGCCGGAGACGTCGATGCCGATCCGGTTCGTGCCGGTGGCCCAGGCGCCTTCGGGAATGCCGCTGTTGCCGTCGACCGGCGGGACGAAGCCCATCGTCAGCGAGATCGCGCCTTCGTTGTCGACCGAGCCGGTGTTGTTGCCGGTGACCTGGATGCCGGTGGTGTTGCTGACGTCGGTGGCGCTGATGGTGGCGCCCGAGTCGACGGTGATGTTGTTGTGACTGTTCAGCGTCACGCCCGCCGCGCCGGTCTTCGGCGTGACGGTGCAGCCCGTCGCCAGCTCGATGTCGCCGCCGGTGGAGCCGGTGGACGCGCCGCTGGCCGGGCAGGCGGCGTCCGCGACGCTCGCGAGCGCCAGGAGGGGCGCCACGGCGACCGCGGTCAGAAGAACTCTGCGCATCAATGGAACTCTCTGGACAGCCGCGTCGCTCGCACCCTTGCCGCCTATTACGACTGCAATGCGGCGGCTTTCAAGCTAGAGGAAGCCGCAGCCTGCACTGTCACGCGCACGACACACATGCGCTCTGAAATGCAACGCTGGTCCGTTTGCTGAGTCGAGCCCGATGGCCGCCGAGACTTTCGCCTCCCCGCTGCGCCACAGAGCCGCGGGTTTTGCCTGGACGCCGATCGCCGTCGCCGCGACGGCGCTGGCCGCCCTCGTGGCCCTGACGGCGGGGCGCACGGCCGAGCCGGCCGCCGCCGGCGTGGCCGGCGCGATGGTGCTGGCGGTGGGCGTCGGCCTCAGCCTGTGGCTGCGCGAGCGCCAGCGCGAGCGCTTGCCGGGCGCCGCGCCGGCGACCTCGGACCCGGCCGTCGCCGCCGCCATCATGGCCTCGCCGGACAACCTCGCCGCCGTGCTTGAGGCGCTGGAGGACGCGGTGCTGGTGGTCAGCGGCGACGCGCCGGACGATCTCGCCGGGCGCCGGCTGATCTACGCCAACGCCGCCGCCCGCGAGCTCTTCCGCACCAGCCGCGCGGCCGCGCCGCTGGTCACCGCCGTGCGCGACCCGAAGGTGCTGGAGGTGGTCGACGAGGCGCTGTTCGGCCGCATCGCCAGCGAGACCGCCTACGCCGCCGGCGGCGCGCAGGACCGGGCCTGGCGAGCCCGCGCCCTGCCGCTGGAGTCCGCGGACGGCCAGCGGCTCGCCCTCCTGACCCTGCGCGACGAGACCGCGCTGCGCCGCTCCGAGCGCACCCGCGCCGACTTCCTGGCCAACGCCAGCCATGAGCTGCGCACGCCGCTGGCGTCGCTGGCCGGCTTCATCGAGACGCTGCGCGGCCACGCCCGCGACGACGCCGACGCCCGCGACCGCTTCCTCGGCATCATGCACGGCCAGGCCGAGCGCATGGCGCGGCTGATCGACGACCTGATGAGCCTCAGCCGCATCGAGCTCAACGAGCACATCCCGCCGCAGGGCCGCGCCGACCTGGCCATGACGGTGCGCGACGTGATCGACGCGCTGGGGCCGATGGCGCAGGAGCGGCGCGTCCGCCTCGTCGCCTGCCTGCCCGACGCGCCGGCCCACGCCCGCCCCGCCGACCGCGACCAGATGGTGCAGGTGATCCAGAACCTGGTGGAGAACGCGGTGAAGTACGCCCCGTCCGGCTCGGCGGTGACCATCGAGGTGCAGGGCGACGTCGACGCCGAGGCGGCGATGGCCCCGCGCCGGCCCGGCCAGGCGCACCTGCTGCTGCTGACCCCCGACCACGCCGCCGACCAGCGCTACGTGCTGCTGCGGGTCACCGACGCCGGCCAGGGCATCGCCCGCGAGCACCTGCTGCGGCTCACCGAGCGCTTCTACCGGGTGGAAGGGCAGAAGGCCGGCGACCGGCCCGGCACCGGCCTCGGCCTCGCCATCGTCAAGCACATCGTCAACCGCCACCGCGGCGGGCTGACGGTGGAAAGCGCGCCGGGCGAGGGCGCGGCCTTCGGCGTCTACCTGCCCAGCGGCTGCTGACGCGTCCCCGGCCTTGACCCGCTGACCGGCGCGCGCCACAGCGCCGGGACATGAACATCCTCGTGGTCGGCTCCGGCGGGCGGGAGCATGCGCTGGCCTGGAAGATCGCCGCCTCGCCGCTGACGACGCGGCTGGTCTGCGCGCCCGGCAACCCCGGCATGGCCACGCTGGGCGAAACGCGGGCCGTGGCCGCCACCGACGTCGCCGGCCAGGTGGCGCTGGCCCGCGAGATCGCCGCCGACCTGGTGGTGATCGGCCCCGACGCGGCGGTGGCCGCGGGCCTCGCCGACGCCTGCGCCGAGGCCGGCATTCCGGCCTTCGGTCCCACCGCCGCCGCCGGGCGGCTGGAGTCGTCCAAGGCCTTCGCCAAGGCGTTCGCCGACCGCCATGGCCTGCCGACCGGCCGCTACGGCGTGTTCGACGAGGCGGCGCCCGCCAAGGCGTTCCTGGACGGGTTCACCGCGCCGTTCGTGATCAAGGCGGACGGGCTGGCGCTGGGCAAGGGCGTGGTGATCGCGCCCGACCGCGCCGCCGCTGAAACTGCGATCGACGATGTGCTGGGCGGCCGCTTCGGCGCGGCCGGGGCGCGCGTGGTGATCGAGGAATTCCTGGTCGGTGAGATCGCCTCGCAGTTCGCCCTCTGCGACGGAACCACCAGCCTGCTGTTCGGCGGCG
Organism: Caulobacteraceae bacterium; assembly: GCA_036490095.1. Taxonomy (GTDB): domain Bacteria; phylum Pseudomonadota; class Alphaproteobacteria; order Caulobacterales; family Caulobacteraceae; genus Acaudatibacter. The sequence goes on along the minus strand of DASXEN010000114.1, from coordinate 10,601 downwards.
CGCAGGACGCCAAGCGGGCGTTCGACGGCGACCAGGGCCCCAACACCGGCGGCATGGGGACCTATTCGCCGGCGCCGGTGCTGAGCGACGCGGTGGTCGAGGCGGCCCGCACGCGGCTGATCGAGCCCGCCTTCGCCGGCATCGCCGCCGAGGGCGCGCCGTACCGCGGCGTGCTCTTCTGCGAGATGATGGTCACCGCCGAGGGTCCGAAGCTGGTGGAGTTCAACGCCCGCTTCGGCGACCCGGAGTGCCAGGTGCAGATGCTGCGCCTGCAAAGCGACCTCGTCCCCTACCTGCTGGCCGCCGCGACCGGGCGGCTCGCCGGGATGCCGCCGCCGACCTGGCGCGACGCGGCGGCCGTTTGCGTCGTGGTGGCGGCCAGGGGCTATCCGGAGGCGCCCGAGACCGGCTCGGTGATCCGCGGCGCCGAGGCGGATCTCGGCCCGGGCGTGGTGGTGTTCCACGCCGGCGCCAAGCGGCGCGAGGACGGGGCGCTGGTGGCGGCCGGCGGGCGGGTGCTGAACGTCTGCGCCACCGGCGCCAGCCTCGCCGAGGCGCGCGAGCGGGCCTACGGCGCCGTCGCCCGCATCGACTGGCCCGAGGGCTTCCACCGGACCGACATCGGCCTGAAGGCGCTGGCCGAGCGCTGAGCGCGCGCTGGGCGCTTTGCAAGCCCGCGCCCCGGTCCTAGAGTCGCGTTCAAACAAACGTACGGATTTCGGGCGTACGGATTTCGGGAGGAGACCGCCGATGGCCGAGGCTCAGACGACCGCGTCAGCGTCCGACGAAGAGCGCACCCGCGAGATGCTCAACACCGGCACCAAGGAGGTCGCCGAGAGCCACAAGTTCGACGAGGCGGCCCTCGACCGCTGGATGCAGGCCAACGTCGCCGGCTACGCGGGGCCGCTGGACGTGCGCCAGTTCAAGGGCGGCCAGTCGAACCCGACCTACCAGCTGGTGACGCCGGGCAAGAAATACGTGATGCGCCGCAAGCCGCCCGGCAAGCTGCTGCCCTCCGCGCACGCCGTCGACCGCGAATACCGGGTGATCACCGCCCTCTATCCGACCGGCTTCCCAGTGGCCAAGAGCTATGGTCTGTGTACGGACGATACGGTGATCGGCACCTGGTTCTACGTCATGGACATGGTCGAGGGCCGGATCCTCTGGGACCAGAGCCTGCCGCAGTACACGCCCGAGGAGCGCTATCCGATCTACATGGCGCAGGTGAAGACGCTCGCCGACCTGCACAACACCGACTACAAGGCCATCGGCCTCGAAGACTACGGCCGCACCGGCAACTACATGGCCCGGCAGATCGACCGCTGGACCAAGCAGTACAAGGCCTCCGAAACGCAACATATCGACACGATCGAGCGGCTGATCGAGTGGCTGCCGAAATCGTGCCCGGCCGACGACCAGACCTCGATCGTCCACGGCGACTACCGCCTGGACAACATGGCGATGCACCCCACCGAGCCGCGGGTGATCGCGGTGCTCGACTGGGAGCTGGGCACGCTCGGCAATCCGCTGGCCGACTTCACCTACCTGCTGATGGGCTGGGTGAACGGGGCGATGGCCGCCATCGAGGACAAGAAGGCCCACGGCGCGCCGACCATCGAGGAAGTGGTCGCCGACTATTGTCAGCGGACGGGACGTTCGGGCCTGCCGGACCTCAACTGGTACTTCGCCTACAACATCTTCCGCCTGGCCGGCATCATCCAGGGCATCGTCGGCCGCGCCCGCGACGGCACCGCCAACTCCCCGCAAGCCGCCGCCATGTCCGCCCGCGTCCCGGCCCTGGGCGCCGCGGCGTGGAAGTTCGCGGAGAAGGCGGGGGCGTAGGGGGAGCGAAGGCTGCGGCGCGCTGGTTTTGGCCATGAGCGGCGCGAACGACGCGCGCCCCGCACCCACCCCTCAGTGTCATCCCGGAGACCCGCGCAGCGGAGTCATCCGGGATCTCCTCAGCGCTGCTGTGACAAGTAGATCCCGGATGAGTCCCGCCTGGCGGCGGGCTCTCGGGGATGACGCTGGAAGGTGGACGCGGGTGGGTCGTTCGCGCCGTTCATGCCGTTCGTGGACACCCCTTCAGGAGCCTCGCCGCTGCCGCGACACACGCCGTAGAAAGCGCCTCCGACAGCCGGCGCCCAATCCGCCACCGCGGAACCATCCCCCCGCCTGAGTGGTCGGGAGCCTGTCCAACACACGAAAGGTCGCCCCATGAACGTGTCAACCGAAGCCGCGGTCAGCGGCGACGAAAGCGTCATGCAGACGCCGCCGGTCGTGTCGCCGCAGGCGTGGGAGGCGGCGCGCCAGCAGCTGCTGGTGAAGGAGAAGGCGCTGAGCCGCGCCCGCGACGCGTTGGCGGCCGAGCGGCGGCGGGCGTCGTGGATGGCGGTGGACAAGGCCTATGCGTTCGACGGGCCGGACGGCAGGCTCAGCCTCGTCGACCTGTTCGAGGGCCGCCGGCAGCTGATCGTCTACCGCGCCTTCTTCGAGCCGGGGGTGGCCGGCTGGCCGGAAAACGCCTGCCGCGGCTGCTCGTTCGGCGCCGACCAGGTCAGCAACCTCGCGCACCTGAACGCCCGCGACACCACGCTAGCCTACGCCTCGCGGGCGCCGCAGGCGGACATTGCGCGGCTGAAGGCGCGGATGGGCTGGAAGATGCCCTGGTACACCATCACCGACAGCTTCGACGCGGACTTCGACGTCGACGAGTGGCACGGCCACAACGCCTTCATCCGCCACGAGGGCAAGGTGTTCCGCACCTACCTGATCAACAACCGCGGCGACGAGGCGACGGGCACGGTCTGGAGCTACCTCGACATGACCGCGCTCGGCCGCCAGGAGACCTGGGAAGACTCGCCGGCAGGCTATCCGCAGACCGAGCCCTACAAGTGGTGGCGCTACCACGACTGCTACGGCGAGGAGGCCGCGCCGAAGCCGAAGTAGGCGGATCGGCTGTCAGGGCCGCTTGATCGGGCCATAACATTTGTTACGGTCGGCGGCCTCCAGCCACACGGACTGTCGCCATGACCGCCAATACCGCCGACTGCGTCGCCACCGTCGTCGATCCGAAGGCGCACGCCGATCCGGCGCGGCTCTACGACGCCTTCGCCTGGCTGCGCAGCAACGACCCGTTCGCCGTGGCCGAGCTGCCGGGGTTCGATCCGTTCCACCTGGTGACCCGCCACGCCGACATTCTGGAGATCAGCCGGGACAACAAGGTGTTCCCCTACGGCGAGTTCCCCTCGACGCTGGCGCCGCACCAGGCGGTGGAGAACGGGCGGGCGGCGAAGGCCGCCGGGCGGCCGCTGCTCTACACGCTGGTGCAGATGGACGAGCCCGACCACATGAAATACCGGACCCTGACCCAGGGCTGGTTCATGCCGCAGAACCTGCGCAAGCTGGAGGGCCGGGTGCGCGAACTGGCCCGCGCGGCGGTCGACCGGATGGCGGCGCTGGGCGGCGAGTGCGACTTCGTCAGCGAGGTGGCGCTGCACTATCCGCTCAGGGTGATCATGGAGATCCTCGGCGTGCCGCCCGAGGAAGAGGCGCGGATGCTGCAGCTGACCCAGGAGCTGTTCGGCGCCACCGACCCGGACCTGCGCCGCCGCTCGGCGGGCGACGAGACCGAGGAGGGCCGGGCGCGGGCGATCCAGGCGGTGCTCGCCGACTTCTTCAACTACTTCAACCAGCTGACCGAGTCCCGCCGCGCCAGGCCGCTGGACGACGTGGCCAGCGTGATCGCCAACGCCACCATCGACGGCGCGCAGATCTCCGCCTTCGACGCGGTCTCCTACTATGTGATCATCGCCACCGCCGGCCACGACACCACCTCGTCGTCGACCGCCGGGGCGCTGTGGGCGCTGGCCGAGCGGCCGGCGGAGCTGGCCAAGGTGAAGGCCAACCCGGCGCTGATCCCCGGCCTCGTCGACGAGTCGATCCGCTGGACGACGCCGGTGCGCCATTTCATGCGCAGCGCCGCGGCGGACGTCGAGGTGGCTGGCCAGGCGTTCCGCAAGGACGACTGGTTCATGCTCTGCTACCCGTCCGGCAACCGCGACGAGACGGTGTTCGACGATCCGCTGGAATTCCGCGTCGACCGCAGCCCCAACCGCCACCTGGCGTTCGGCTATGGCGCCCACGTCTGCCTGGGCCAGCACCTGGCGAAGATGGAGATGCGCATCCTCTGGGAGGAGCTGCTGCCGCGGCTGGCCTCGGTGGAGCTGGCGGGGACGGCGCAGCTGTCGGAGGCCAACTTCGTCAACGGGCCGAAGAAGCTGCCGATCCGCTACAAGCTCGCCTGATGGTGGCGGCGAGCCTGGCCGGGGCGGGCCGGCCGCTCAGCCGGCGCGACTGGCTGGAGGCCGGCCAGCGGCTGCTGCGCCAGCGCGGCGCGGCGGGGCTGAAGCTGCGCCCGCTGGCCGCCAGCCTCGGCATCTCCACCGGCAGCTTCTACCACCACTTCGCCGACTTCGACGCCTTCCTGGCCGCGCTGGCCCGCTACTACAGCGGCGAGCAGCTGGCCGAGCACATCGCCATCGTGCGGCGCGACGCGGCGAGCCCCTACGAGCGGATCGTCCGCGCCTCGCAGCTGGCGCAGGAGGTGGTGCTCTCCGAGCTGATCGCGGCGATGCGGGCCTGGGCGCGCTGCGACGCGCGCGCCGCCGCCGAGGTCGAGGCGCTGGAGGCGGCGCTGACGGCCTTCCTCGGCGAGTGCTTCGTCGAGCTGGGCTTCACAGCGGACGAGGCGGCGACGCGGGCCTACGTGATGCTCTCGGCCGCCAGCGGCGGCGTCGCCCACCCGGTGCTGGCCGGCGGCAACGGCGAGCTGGGACGGCTGCTGCTGGAGCTGCTGTGCCGGAGACCCCAGCCCACCCCGCTTTTCCCCGTGGAAGCGGGGACCCAGGCTTTTTGAACCAAAGGAGGACACGGAGAAGGCGCGGAGCTCACACCGGCTTCTTCACGCCTCACCTACCTATCAGTGTCATCCCGGCCGTAGCGCAGCGAAGAGCCGGGATCTCCTTGGCGCGATTGTGCAAAGCAGATCCCGGATGAGTCCGCTTCGCGGCTCTCCGGGATGACACTGCTGGGTTGGATGGCAATGACATCCTCGACGGCGTCCTCGTCTCCGCGCTTAGCCTGGTCCGACCGCCCGCCTCAGCAACCCACCCAGCGCCGCCTCGTCCTCGAATCTCGCCTCGACCGGCCAGGCGGCGATCCGCGCCCGCCACTCGGCTGGCAGCTTCACCCAGTCCTTCTCGCTGGTCAGCAGGCCCGCGCCCAGTGTCTCGGCGCGGCGGGCGAGGAAGCTCAAGGTGCGCTCGTCGTAGCGGGCGTGGTCGGGGAAGGGCGCGAAGTCGGCGAGGTCGCAGCCGGCGGCCTTCAGCGCCCGCTCCATCTTCCAGGGCTTGCCGATGCCGGCGAAGCCGAGCTGCGGACCCGCCGGTGGCGGTGCGGCGGGGGCGAGGCGGGCGATCAGCACCGGCTTGCCGGCGAACAGGGCCACGAGGCCAGGGTCGGGCGCTTCCAGGTCGGCCGGCAGCAGCAGCACCACCGCGTCGGCGCGAGCGAGGCCGGTGGCCAGCGGCTCGCGCATCGGCCCGGCCGGGAACACCGCGCCGTCGCCGAACGGCCACTCGCCACCGCGCGTCTCGCCGTCGACCACCACCAGCGACAGCGCCTTGGCCAGCGCCGGGTTCTGGTGGCCGTCGTCCATGACGATGACGCCGGCGCCGGCCTGGACCGCGGCGCGGGCGCCGGCGGCGCGGTCGCGGGCGACCCAGACCGGCGCGTCGGCGGCCAGCATCAGCGCCTCGTCGCCGACGTCGGCCGTGGCATGGCGGGCGGGATCGACCCGGACCGGGCCGGCGAGGCGCCCGCCGTAGCCGCGCATCAGCACTTGCGGAGCGCGGCCTTGGGCGGCGAGGCGCCGGGCCAGCGCGCGGACCACCGGGGTCTTGCCGCTGCCGCCGAGGGTGAGGTTGCCGACGCAGATCACCGGGACGCCGGGGTTCGCCGGCCGGCCGCGGGCGAGCCGCCACGCGGTGGCCGCGGCCCATATCCAGGAGACCGGCCGCAGCAGCGCCCGCGTCAGGGCCATCGGCGCGCCGCGGCGCACGTACCACCAGCGCGGGGTGGAGAGCCTCATGCCGCCGGCAGCAGCGGCCGGATCCGATCGAGGGCGGCGGCGAGCTGGTCGCCCTGGGCGGCCGCGTAGGCGCGGGCGGCGTCGCCGAGCGCGGCCAGGCGGTCCGGCTCGTCGATTAGCGCGGCCAGCATGGCGGCCAGCTCGCCCTCGCCCTCGGCGATCAGCGCCGCGCCGGCCGCGGCCATCTCGTCGTAGACCTCGGCGAAGTTCTCGACCGCCGGGCCGCTGATCGAGCCAACCCCGAGCCGGGCCGGCTCCAGCGGATTGTGGCCGCCGACCTCGGGGCCGAAGCTCTTGCCGACCACGGCGACGTCGGCGAGCCGCAGCGAGAGGCCGAGCTCGTTCAGGGTGTCGGCGAGGTAGACATCGGTGTCGGCGCCGATCGGCTCGCCGGCGGAGCGGCGGGCGATGCGCCAGCCGGCGAGGTTGTGGGCGACCTGGTCGCCGAGCTGCGGATGGCGGGGCACGACGATGGTCAGCGCCTCGGCGTCGGCAGCGGCGACGGCGCGGACGACCAGCGCCTCCTCCGGCGAATGGGTGCTGACGGCGACGACGACGCGGCGCTCGCCGATCATGCCTTTGAGCCGCGCCACCTCGGCCGCGTCGGCGCCCAGCGGCTCGCCGACCCGCTTCAGGTTGAGCCGCCCGTCCACCTCGCCGCCGAAGCCGGCGATGCGGGCGGCCGTGCCGCCGTCCTGCGCCAGGATCAGGTCGAAGCTCTTCAGCATCGAGCCGACCGCCGAGGGGCGGGCGCGCCAGGCGCGGGCGCTCTTCTCGGTCATGCGGGCGGAGATCAAAGCGAGGCGGGCGCCGGCGGCGCGGGCGGCCAGGATCAGGTTGGGCCACAGCTCGCTTTCGACGAACAGGCCGACGTCGGGGCGCCAGTGGGCGAGGAAGCGGGCGACGGCGCCGGGCGTGTCCACCGGCGCGTACTGGTGGGTGGCGCCGGGCGGCAGCCGCCGGGCCATGATCTCGGCCGAGGCGCGGGTGCCGCTGGTGACCAGCAGGGCGAGATCGGGCCGCTCGGCGGCGAGGCGGGCGATCAGCGGCAGCGCCGAGACGCTCTCGCCGACGCTGACGGCATGGATCCAGGCGAGCGGGCCGGCAGGGCGTGCGGCCGAGGCGTGGCCGAGCCGCTCCTCCAGCCGCTCGGGGTCTTCCTTGCCGCGGCGGGCGCGGGCTTCCAGCAGCGGCCTCGCCAGCGGGGCGATCAGCCCGGCGGCCGCCCCGTAGGCCTTCAGCGACAGAGGACGCCCCTTAAGAGGGCTCGGCGGCCGCGGGCCAGTCATCCGGCCGCCAGCATGGCTTCGGCCCGGGCCTGCGCGGCCCGCAGGCGATCCTGCCAGTCGACCCGCGTCGCCTCCATGGCCTCCGGGTCGAGGCCGCGCGCCACGCGATAGCCGCCGTCGAACACCACGCACCCGCGGCCGAAGGGCAGGGGGATCTGGGTCTTGTCCCAGCTGTTCAGCGTCAGCGTCGGCCTGGCCGCCAGCCCGAAAACGAACACCGGCGCGGCGGCGATGCGCGAGAGCATCACCGGGCCCATCGGCATCTCCTCGGCGGGGCCGAGCGGCCCGTCCGGCGTGATCGCCACCACCCCGCCGGCATGCAGGAACTTCACGGCGTCGCGCGAGGCGGCGAAGCTGTTCTGGTCGTGGGCGGCGTCGGGCCGCACCGCCGAGCCGCGGATGGCCGGGAAGCTCAGCCGCCGCACCACCTTGGCGATGAACTCGCCATCCGGCGAGAGCGAGATCAGCACCCGGCGCGGCTTCTGCTTCAGCACCTTGCGGCAGGCGACCGCCAGGGCGATGCGGCCGTGCCAGAAGCAGGCGACCGCGCCTTCCGGGCCGTCGACGATCTCGTCGACCTCGCGGCGGGCGCCGACGAAGCTCCAGCGCATCGTCGCCAGGGTGAAGCCGAGATAGACCGAAAGCATCCAGGCCAGCGCCGCCTGCACCAGCGGCTTGCGCACGAACAGCTTCACGCGGCCGCCCCAGGAGCGACGGCGAGGTCGAGGTTCTGCGCGCCGGCCAGGCGGGCGTAGAGGCCGCCGCGGCCGACCAGCTGGCCGTGGTCGCCCTCCTCCACCACCTGGCCGCGGTCGATCACATAGATGCGGTCGGCGCCGCGTACGGTGGAGAGCCGGTGGGCGATGAGGATGGTGGTGCGCCCCGCCATCAGCCGCTCCAGCGCCGCCTGCACCTGCGCCTCGCTCTCGGTGTCGAGGGCGCTGGTGGCCTCGTCGAGCAGCAGGATCGGCGCGTTCTTCAGGAAGGCCCGGGCGATGGCGATGCGCTGGCGCTGGCCGCCGGAGAGCCGCAGGCCCGCTTCGCCGACCGGGGTGTCGTAGCCCTTGGGCAGGCCGAGGATGAAGTCGTGCGCCGCCGCCTGCCGCGCCGCCGCTTCGATCTCGGCGTCGGTGGCGTCGTCATCGGCGTAGGCGATGTTGGCGCGGATGGTGTCGTCGAACAGGAACGGCTCCTGGGTCACGAGGGCGATCTGGTGGCGCAGCGAGGCGAGGGTGACGTCGCGCACGTCGAAGTCGTCGATGGTCACCTTGCCGGCGGTGACGTCGTAGAAGCGCGGGATCAGGTTCAGCACCGTGCTCTTGCCGGCCCCGGACGGACCGACCAGGGCGACGATCTCGCCGCGCCGCGCCTCCAGGCTGAGCCCGTCGAGCACCGGCCCGTCGTCGCCGTAAGCGAAGGAGACATCCTCGAAGCGCACGTGCGCCTGCCCGCCCGGCAGCTGGGCCGCGCCGGCCGGGTCGCGGATGTGCGGCTGGACGTCGAGGGTGGCGAACAGCCGGCGGCCGGCGATCAGCCCCTCGGACATCACCGTCTGCAGGTTGGCGAGCTGGCGCAGCGACTGGTTGGAGGTCATCAGCGCGGCCAGGAACGAGGTGAAGGAGCCGGCGGTGATCGGCTTGATCAGGAACGGGCCCAGGTGGGTGGCGTGCAGCTGGATGCGCCAGGCGGCGTAGGCGATGACCACGCTGATCATCACCATCACCATCATCTCGGAAACCGGCGCGGCCATGGCCCGGGCGTCGCCGCCGGCGATGATGTGCTTCTGGCGCCGGTCGATGGCGTCCGCGACGCGGGCCTCCTCGAACGCCTCCTTGTTCTCCATCTTGATCACCCTGACGCCGTCGAGGCTTTCCATGATGGCGCTGGTGAGGGTGGAGCTTTCCTCCATGGCCCCGTGGGCGGCCTTGGTGGTGCGCCGGGCGTAATCGCGCAGCACCCAGCCGACGATCGGGCCGATCAAGAGGGCGACCGTGGTCAGCGGCCAGTCCATCCAGAACATCACGGTGATCATCGCCACCAGCGTCAGGCTGTTCTGCAGGTAGTTGAGCACGCCGGCGGCGGCCGCCTCGCGCACCAGGCCGGCGTCGAACAGGATCTTGGAGACGAAGCCGCCGGAGTGGGTGGCGCGCAGCCGAGCCAGGTCGCCGCGCACGAAGTTGCCCAGCAGCTGGCCCTGGATGTCGCCGACGACGCCGTTGCCGATGCGGTTGATCAGCATCGACTGGCCGATCAGCGCCAGGCCGCGGGCGATGCTGAGCACCCCCAGGAACAGCGGCAGCATCACCCAGTCCCAGCTCTGCCCGTGCGCCACGATCAGCCGGTCGACGGCCGGCTGCAGCGAGCCGACCAGCACGCCGTTGAGCGCGGCGGCGAGGACGGCGCACAGCGCGGCCACCGCCACCGCCTTCCAGCGGCGGGCGAGGTAGTCGCGCCAGACGCGCGAAATGATCCCGCGGCGGGGCGTCGCGGGCGGGGCGGACGCAGTCATCGCGCGGAGGGGTCGGACGGCATGGCCGGCGTGTCAAGCGCGCGGCGGTCACAGGCGCAAGGTGACGCATGGGCGCGCCGCCTCTTGCATTGCGCTCCCCGAGCCGTACTTAGGCGTGCATCGCGAGAGCGAGGGAGGGCCGATGGCGGCATTCGATCTTTCAACGCCGCACGGGCGCTTCGCCACCTACTGGCATCACTTCTGGCACGACCACGCCTTTTTGCGGCTGGCGTTCTCCAACGCCCACTGGATCAGCGACGAGTTGGTGCGGGCCAACCAGCCGTGGCCGTTCCAGGTGAAGGCCTGGCGCGACCGGGGCATCCGCACCATCGTCAACCTGCGCCACGGCGTCGACAGCCACCACATCCTCGAGCAGGAGGCGTGCGACCGCTACGGCGTCAAGCAGGTCTACTTCATCATGTGGTCGCGCGAGGCGCCGAGCCGCGACCAGGTGCTGGGGGCCAAGGCCCTGTTCGAAGAGATCGAGTATCCGGCGATGATCCACTGCAAGTCGGGCGCGGACCGGGCCGGCGTGATGAGCGTGCTCTATATGCACTTCCGCCAGAAGAAGCCGATCGCCGAGGCGATGCGGCAGCTGTCGATGAAGTTCGGCCACGTGCGCGCCGGGCTGACCGGGGTGCTGGACTACGCC
>DASXEN010000087.1:0-13547 GCA_036490095.1 Caulobacteraceae bacterium | reverse complement strand
GGTGCAAAACCGAACAGGTCCGCGCTACACTCTGTCTGCATCGGGGAACACCTCTGCGGAGGGCAAGTCTTTGTCGCAGAAGTATTTTCCCAGATTCAGAGCCCCGATGCACCTAGCCGCGTGAGAAATACGGGTTAAGCCGCCGCCCTTGCCGGCGCCGGCTGCGGCTGGCGCATCGGGACGTCGCCTTCCTTCAGCGGGCCGATCACCGACTGGGCCGCGTAGGGCGCCTCCAGCGCGGCGACCTCGGCTTCGCTCAGCGGGTTTTCCACCGCCTTCAGCGGGTCGTCCATGTGGTGCGGCTTGGTCACGCCGATGATCGGTGCGGTCACCGCCGGCTTGGACAGCAGCCAGGCGATCGCCACCTGCGCCGGCGCCTCGCCGCGCTCGGCGGCCACCTTGCGCAGCGCCTCGATCACCGCATGGTCCTCGGGGCGGTTGTAGCGACCGCGGCCCATCGCCGACTGCGAGCGCACCGTGCCGGCCTCGCGGTTGCCGGCCAGGAAGCCGCCGGCCAGCGGGCTCCAGGGGATCAGGCCGACGCCCTCCTCTTCGCACAGCGGGTTCATCTCCCGCTCCTCCTCGCGGTAGGCGAGGTTGTAGTGGTTCTGCATCATCGCAAAGCGGGTGCGGCCCAGCGCGTCGGCGAGGTGCAGGTAGCGCGAGAACTGGTAGGCGAACATCGACGAGGCGCCGATGTAGAGCGCTTTGCCGGCCTTCACCACGTCGTCCAGCGCCTCGATCGTCTCCTCGATGGGGGTGTGATAGTCGAACCTGTGGATCTGGTAGAGGTCGACGTAGTCGAGCCCCAGCCGCTTGAGGCTGGCGTCGATCGACTGGTGGATGTGCTTGCGCGACAGGCCGCCGCGGTTCGGCCCGCGCCCCATCGGGTTGAACACCTTGGTGGCGATCACCGCCTCGTCGCGGCGCACGTTCAGCGTCTTCAGCGCCCGGCCGAGGATCTCCTCGCTCTCGCCGCGGGAGTAGATGTCGGCGGTGTCGTAGAAATTGATCCCCGCCTCGTGCGCCTTGCGGACGATCGGCAGGCTATCCTCTTCGTTGAGCATCCAGTCGGCCATGCCGCCGAAGCTCATGCACCCCAGGCACAGCCGCGACACCTGCGCGCCCGTCGATCCCATGCGAACGTACTTCATGGTCACACCTCAAATCGCCAAAACCGAATGAGGGGCCTTTTGGCGCCGCACGCCGCTACGCGATAGAGTGGCCCGTTCACAATCGGGGGCGCCGTCATGTTCGGGTTGCTTCGCGTGGCCAACTGGCTGGACCAGTGGCTGAAGGAGCGGGTCGGCTGGCCCTACAACACCCTGCTCGGCCTCGCGCTCGGGCTGGGCATCTCGACCACGGTGAAGACCATCGCTGTCGATATCGGCTCGCCGAAGCAGCTGGCGACCCTCGGCATCGCGCTGGCGTTCCAGACGGCCCTGCTGATCAACCAGCTCGCCCAGCTCTACCAGTTCCGCGAGGAGCGCCGGGCGCGGCGGGCGGCGCGCAAGTCCGCCCGGGCCCAATCAGGCCACGCTTAGGGCGCTGCGTGCGACGCCTGCGCTCAGGCCGCCAGCCGCTCGGCGACCTCGATGAGGTGGCGGACATCCTTTGAATCCGGCTCAAGACTGAGCTGTCCGTGCGCGATCGCGTTGCGGACATCGCCAACCTTGCGCAGCGGCGCGCCTTCGTCCTGGGGCAGGTGACCCATGGAGATCAGCAGATCGACGAGCGAGCCGGCGGACAGGCTGCGCGTCGCCAGTTCGGGCTCCAGCTGCCGTCCGACGGCCTCAAGCGAGGCCCACGCGAGCAACAGCCCGGCGCGCGTGTCCCGGTCCGACAGGGCTCGGGCGTTCTCCAGGGCCGATCTGATCTCCTGCATGGTGACGGCCTCGATCGGCTCGCCGTCAGGCAGGACGTAAACCACTTCCAGCCGCCAAGCATCCTGGCCCTCCAAGAGGGCGCGGAGCTGGCGAACCTTGGCGTCGGCGGCGGCGCCTCGCGCCCGCAGCACCTCGATGACCAGGTTCGGCTTAGGGCCGAGCGCGATGGCGTCCGGCCTCACGCCGCGAAGCGCTGGCGGCAGCTGCTCCGGAGCAGGGTCGCGCTGAAGGACGTAGCCGAGCTTGCGCCAGCGAGGCTCCATCTCGCTGAGCACGTCCCGCTCTGTCGTCATCACCTCAACCATCAGACCGGTCCTCGCCGAAGTCGTCCGATAGGCGAATATCGACGTTCGGGTCCTCCGACGCCAAAGCGCCGAGCAGCGCCTCGCCCGGGTCGGCAAAAGCGAACTGCCGTCCGGGCTCGAACTTCTGCGCCACGATCCGTTCAACCAGCCTGTCGTCATCGTAGACGCACCGAACCATCGCATCGAGAAGCGGCTTCAGCCGATTGTCGAGGTCGCCCTGCATGAGTCCCTTCGGGAAAATGTAGATCGTGACCGCCAGAGGATCGCTCAGCAGCCACGAGCCCTCGGGTAGCGCGGCCCGCGCCGCGTCCGTCACACGCTTCTTCCACGCTGCAATGGAGGCCGCCGAGCCCTGAGCGCTGACAGCTGTTCCGAATATGACGAACTCAAACGGAAGCCTCGGCTTGAGCGAGTCGCCAAGCACCGGCTCAGGCCGGTCAGCGGCCACGGTACGCGTCCACCCCCTGCTCCGGCAGCCACAGCCCTTCGGGCGGGGCGCCGGTCTGCCAGAAGACGTCGATCGGGATGCCGCCGCGCGGGTGCCAATAGCCGCCGATGCGCAGCCAGGTCGGCTCGGCCACCTCGACGATCTTCTTGGCGATGGCGAGGGTGCAATCCTCGTGGAAGGCGCCGTGGTTTCGGTAGCTGCCGAGGTAGAGCTTCAGCGACTTCGACTCGATCAGCCAGTCGGCCGGCGCGTAGTCGATCACCAGGCGGGCGAAGTCCGGCTGGCCGGTGACCGGGCACAGCGAGGTGAACTCCGGCGCGGTGAAGCGGGCGAGGTAGAGGGTCCCGGCCTGCGGGTTGGGCGCGCGCTCCAGCACCGCCTCGCCAGGGCTGGCGGGCGCGGCGACCTGGCGTCCGAGCTGGGTGAGGGTCGTCTCGTCCATCGCCTGGCGGTTTAGACGAGGAAAGCAGGGACACACACGCTTTTCCTTCCATCGCGGCCCGCGGCAGCGTCTGCGGCTGGAAAAGCGTGCGTGTCCCTACTTTCCCGCCCCCGCCTCGTCTATCAAGCGCCAACAGCAGCGCGAGGGAGACGCTAGATGGCGAAGGATCTCGAAGGGTTCGTGGCGGTGGTGACCGGCGCGTCGACCGGGCTTGGCCGCGCCATCGCCATCGAGGCGGCCGAAAAGGGCGCCGCGGCGGTGGTGATCAACTTCGCTTCCAACCGCGCCGACGCCGAGGAGACCGCGCGGCGGGTCGAAAAGCACGGCGCCAAGTCGGCGCTGGTGCAGGGCGACGTCGCCAAGGACGAGGACTGCAAGAAGATCGCCGCGGCCGCCGAGGGCTTCGGCCGCATCGACGCCCTCTTCAACAACGCCGGCCAGACGGTGTTCGCCAACCACGCCGATCTCGGCGCCGTCTCGGCGGAGGACTTCGCCCGCATCTATGCGGTGAACGTGGTCGGCGCCTTCCAGATGGTCCGCGCCGCCCGCGCGCTGCTGGAGGCGGCGCCGCAGGCCGGCGCGGTGGTCAACACCGCCTCGATCGCCGGCGTCACCGGCATCGGTTCCTCGGTGCCCTATGCGGCCTCGAAGGGCGCGCTGGTGACCATGACGCTGTCGCTGGCCCGGGCGCTCGCCCCGAAGATCCGCGTCAACGCCATCTGCCCCGGCTACATCGACACGCCCTGGTTCGGGCGCGGGATGCCGCCGGCGGTGGTCGACCGGCTGCGCCAGAACGCGGCGGAGTCGACGCCGATGCAGGCCGCCTCGCGGCCCGAGGACATCGCCGGCGCGGCGATCTTCTTCGCCTCGCCGGCGGCGCGCCACATCACCGGCGAGACGCTGCTGGTCGACGCCGGCTCCCACCTCGGCCGCGCCTCGCTGGCCATGCGCTGAGGCGCCGCCGAGCGGCGCGGCGGCGCTTATCGGCGCCTTACGCGCCGCCCCGCGCTCCCGGATCGAATCCTGACGTAGGCCAAGCCTAAGGTCCGGCCATCCGTCGCCGATGGAGGGCGCCGTTTGCCGCATTTGTGGGCACGCCGCCTGGCGGGGCGCAAACAAAACGTGCGCGCGGCGGCGGACCTCGTCCGAGGCGCGGGCCGCGCTGCCATGTTGCGGCGCACACAACCAGACTGCGCCCAGGCGTCCGGCGAACAACGCGGACAACCGCGCTGCATCGGCAACGGCCGGGCGGCGCGAAATCACAAGGGGATCTGAGATGACCAACTTCAAGCTGCTGCTGGGCGCCGGGACCGCCGCGCTCAGCCTCGCCGTCGCCGACGCGGCCGCCGCCGACGACCAGCAGGCGCCCGCCGCGACGCCGCCCGCTCCCACGCCGCCGCCCTACCCGGCGATGGGCGCGACGCTCTCCAACAACGCCGGCTCCGCCAGCTTCGACGCCGGTCCGCTCGGCAAGATCACCGTCAACGGCGACATCTCGGGGCTGGCCTACACCCAGACCAACCCCGGCTTCGACCTCGACGGCCACATGAACAAGGACGAGGGGATCGACTTCTCCAACGCCATGGTGACGATCCAGAAGTCGGACGGCGTCTTCCAGTTCGTGGTCGAGGGCGGCCTCTACTCGTTCCCGGCGCTGGGGACCTCCTACACCAGCGCCACCCACAGCTCGTCCGACCTCTTCGGCCCCGTGCCAATCGGCTACGTGAAGATCGCGCCCAGCAGCAGCTTCTCGTTCGAGGTCGGCCAGTTGCCGACGCTGATCGGGGCCGAGGCGCCGTTCACCTTCCAGAACCTCGACATCGAGCGCGGCCTCCTGTGGAACCAGGAGCCGCTGGTCAGCCGCGGCGTGCAGGTCAACCTCTCCCACGGCCCGCTGGCCGCGTCGTTCGCCTGGACCGACGGCTACTACACCGGCGAATACACCAGCCTTTCCGGCAACATCACCTACACCTTCAAGAACAACGACACGCTGATCTTCGACGGCGAAGGCAATCTCTCGGGCAACTTCCGCACCTGCAGCTTCGGCTGCCTGGCGCCCGCGCTCGGCGGGACCGGCGGACCGCTGGGCCTGGCGACGCCGACCGGCGGCCAGAGCCAGGGGCAGATCTACAACCTGATCTTCAACCACAGCTCCGGCAAATGGGCGATCACGCCCTACGCCCAGTACAGCTACATCCCCTCGACCAACGTCGGCGGCCTCATCCTGCCGCGCGCCCAGAGCTGGGGCGCGGCGCTGCTGGCCAAGTACAGCTTCACCCCCGAGATCAGCCTCGCCGGCCGCGCCGAGTACATCGGCTCCAGCGGCGGCGCGCCGTCGTTCGCCGGCAACATCCTCTACGGCCCGGGCAGCAGCGCCTGGTCGCTGACCATCACCCCGACCTACCAGAAGGGCGTCTTCTTCGCCCGCCTGGAGGGCTCGTTCACCGCCATCGGCGCCGGCACCCGCGGCTTCGAGCTCGGCGGCCTCGGCACGGCCTCCAGCCAGCTGCGCGGCCTGCTGGAAGCGGGGGTGGTCTTCTGAAGCCTAACCCCGGCCGATGTAGGGCATCGTGGTCGCCATCACGGTCATGAACGGCACGTTGGCGCTGAGCGGCAGGCTGGCCATGTAGACCACCGCCCGCGCCACGTCGGCGACGTCCATCAGCGGCTCGGGGGCCGGCCGCCCGTCGGCCTGCGGCACTCCCTGGGCCATGCGGGCGGTCAGCGGCGTGGCGGCGTTGCCGATGTCGATCTGGCCGCAGGCGATGTCGAAGGCCCGCCCGTCCAGCGCCGTCGAGCGGGTCAGGCCGGTGATGGCGTGCTTGGTGGCCGTGTAGGGCGCCGAGTTGGGCCGCGGCGCGTGCGCCGAGATCGAGCCGTTGTTGATGATCCGCCCGCCGCGCGGGTCCTGCGCCTTCATCAGCCGCAGCGCCCCCTGGGTGCAGAGGAAGGCGCCGGTCAGGTTCACGTCGACCACGCGGCGCCACTCGGCGAGGCTCAGCTCCTCCAGCGGCTTCGGCGGCGCGCCGGTCCCGGCGTTGTTGAACAGCAGGTCGAGGCGGCCGAACCTCGCCTTTACCTCGTCGAACAGCCGCGCCACCGCATCGGGATCGGCAATGTCGGCGACGATCGCCACGGCGTCGACGCCCCTGGCCCGCGCCGCCGCCGCGGTAGCCTCGATCCGCTCCGGCCGCCGCCCGCACAGGGCCAGCGACCAGCCGGCCTCCGCCAGCGCCACCGCCGAGGCCTCGCCGATGCCGCTGCCCGCGCCGGTGATAAGCGCCACCTTCGCCATGGCTGGGCCATAGCAAGGCCGCGCGCCGCTGGCGAGATACGGACCTCTGCTGACACGGCCTCATTGTTCGCCCCGCCATGCGCAGGCTAAGTCGCCGCCGACGGCAACCGAGGGAGCGCGGCATGACCAGCACGGTGAGCGACAAGCGCGAAGCGTTCCGGCGGCTGCACGAGAGCGGCTGCTTCGTGCTGCCCAACCCCTGGGACGTGGGCTCGGCGGTGATCCTGCAGCACCTGGGCTTCCAGGCGCTGGCCACTACCAGCGCCGGCATGGCCTGGGCGATGGGGCGCGCCGACGGCGCCGTCAGCCTCGACGAGGTGCTGGCCCACCTCTCCAGCCTCGCCCAGGCCACCGACCTGCCGCTGAACGCCGACTTCGAGAACGGCTTCGCCGACGCCCCCGCCGACGTGGCCCGCAACGTCGCGCGGGCCGTGGAGACCGGTGTCGCCGGCCTTTCGGTGGAGGACTATCCGGGCGGCGCCGCGAGCGGTCTCTACGACTTCAGCCTCGCCGTCGAGCGCATCGCCGCCGCCCGCGAGGCGATCGACAAGGCGGGTGGCGGCGTCGTGCTCACCGCCCGCAGCGAGGGCTTTATCCGCGGCGCGCCGAACATGGACGAGACGCTGAAGCGCCTCGACGCCTACGCCAGGGCCGGCGCCGACTGCCTCTACGCCCCGGGCCTGCGCCAGGAAGAGCAGGTCCGCACCGTCGTCGCGGCCTGCGCGCCGAAACCGGTCAACATCCTCGCGCCCGGCCTGTCGGTGGAGACCCTGGCCCGCCTCGGCGCCCGGCGCATCAGCATCGGCGGCTCGCTGGCCAGCGTCGCCTACCGCGCCTTCTACGCCGCCGCCCAGGAGATCGCCGAAAAGGGCGACTTCACCACCATGCTCGCCCCCGCCCGCGGCGTGCCGCTGAACCCGATCTTCGCGGGGCGGTGAGGTTGGGGCGCCGGGAGGCCCCCACAAGGCCGCAGGAAGGCCGCTGAGAGCCCTCGCGCGGGTTGGCCGCTGGGGTACTACCAGTAGCGGCACCCAAGCCGCTGGCGGGGTTCCTGCGGGGCGTGGCGAGGGTCTCGACCATGACGGACGCCTTGCTCAACCGAAGATACCCAATCCCCTCTTCCGCGGGACCGGCCTTGTTGTGCCGGCCACGAACACCGTGCGAGCCGTTGGCCGCGCCGCCGGACGGCCAAGCCACGCCGCGTTCATAGGTCGCGGGGACAACGCCTGGAGATGGCCATCCGCAGGCCGCCCACCGGCCGCAGGGTCGCGCGGTGCTGCAGCTCGATCGGCTGGCCGGGCGCGAGGGCCAGACGATAGCGCGGCGCGATCGTCGCCAGCGCGGTGACGATCTCGGCCAAGGCGAGGCGCATGCCGATGCAGGTGCGCGGGCCGGCCCCGAACGGGATGTAGGCGAGCCGCGGGTGCGGCGGCGCGCCGTCCAGGAACCGCGCCGGATCGAAGCGCTCCGGATCGGCCCAGAGCGCGCGATGGCGATGCACGATCCAGGGCGTGACGGCGACCATCGCCCCACGCGGTATGCGCACACCGGCCACCACCTCGGTCCGCGTCGCCCGCCTGGCCAGCAGGTTGGGCACCGGCGGATAGAGCCGCATCACCTCCTGCGCCAGGGCGCGGGCGAAGGGCAAGCGCGGCAGGTCGGCCTGCGTGGCCGCGCGGCCCTGCAGCGCCGCGTCCAGTTCCGCCAGCAGCCGTGCCTCAATGGCCGGACGCTGGCTCAGCACGTACCAGACCCAGGTCAGCGCCACGGCGGTGGTCTCGTGGCCGGCCAGGAAGATGGTCACCACTTGGTCGCGGATCTCGCGCGCCGTCAGCGCTTCGCCCGTCTGCGGGTCGCGGGCGGCGATCAGGCGCCCGAGCAGGTCGCTCGGCGCAGCCTCGCCGGCCGCCCGCCGCTCGGCGACCAGCCGATGCACGCCGGCGTCCAGCTCGGCGAACATGCCGGCCACGCGGCGGGCATTGCCGCCGCGCCGCAGGACGCCGATCCCCGGCAGCAGGTCGAGGAAGCTCGGCCGGATCGCCAGCGCCGCCTGCATCGCCCGCCCGGCGGTCTCCATCATCGCCTCGCCGTCGGCGGAGAACATGGTGGTGGAGATGACCCGCAGCCCCAGCCCCATCATCGCCTCGCCGATGTCGATCTCGGCCCCGGCCGGCAGGGCGTCCCAGTCAGCCAGAAGCCGGGCGAGCGCCGCTTCGATGGCCGGTCCGTAGCTCGCCACCGCCCGTGGGTCGAAGGCCGGCGACATGATCCGCCGGTGCGCCCGCCAGGCCGCGCCCTCGCTGGAGAGCAGGCCGGCGCCGAACACCAGCCGCGTCACGGTCAGGTGGATGGCGTGCTTGGGGAAGTCCTCGGCGCCGTCGACCAGCACCCGCCGCACACCCTCCGGGTCGCTGACGATGAACAGCGGCCCGAACGGGGTCGGCATCCGGTGGACCGGCGTCTCGTAGGCGCAGGCGGGGATGGCGTTGATCCAGCTGCGCCGCATCGCCCGGCGCCGCTCCGCGCCGGAGAGCGGAGCGGCCGGCGTCGGCGCGTTGGCCAGCGGCGGCTCCTGGCTGGCGTGGGTCCCGTCCATGGTCAGCCTCCCGGTGATAATATACGATCAGTATATTATGCGTATATTCAAGCCGATGCCCGATTCCCCCAGGCCGCGCGGCGACAAGCGCCAGCGAACCCGCCAGACGCTGATCGCCGCGACGCTCGCGGTGGTGGAGGAACGGGGCTTCGCCGGCGCCAGCCTGGAGGAGATCGCCCGCCGCGCCGGCATGAGCCGCGGGGCCATCTACTCCAACTTCGCCGACCGCGACGAGCTGCTGACGGCCGCGGTGGCCAGCCAGGGGATGACCCTCGACCGCGACTTCAGCCGCCCGCTGCCGCTGAAGGCCCAGCTGCGCCGCTTCGCCGAGAACCTGGTCGCCGAGCTGCCCGTCGCCGCCGGGACCGGCCGCATCGTCATCGACTACCAGCTCTACTGCATGACCCAGCCGCAGCTGCGCGCGCGGCTGGCCGGCGTCTACGAGCAGAGCTTCGCGGCCATCGCCGCCCAGTTCGAGGCGCAGTACGGCGCGGCGCTGGCCGGCCGCGCCCACACGCTGGCGCTGGCCGTGCAGGCGTTGGCCATGGGGTTCGTCTGGCAGTTCATGCTGACGCCGGGCGAGGTGACGCCGGCCGCTGTCTACGACGCCTTCGACGCCCTCGCCGCCGGCATGGAGCCAGCTACATGAGCCCTCCCGCGATCACCCTCTGGGGCCGGCCGAGCTCGATCAACGTGCAGAAGGTGCTGTGGACGCTGGGCGAGCTCGGCCTCGCCTACGAGCACGTCGACGCCGGCGGCGATGCCGGCGGGCTGGACGATCCGGCGTTCCGGGCGATGAACCCGCACGGCCGCGTGCCGGTGCTGAAGCACGGCGAGACGGCGCTCTGGGAGTCGAACGCCATCGTCCGCTACCTCTGCGCCGCCTACGCGCCGGACCGCCTCTGCCCGGCCGGCGACAAGGCCCGCGCGGCTTGCGAGATGTGGATGGACTGGACGGCCACGCGGCTGCAGCCGGCGGTCATGGAGCTGTTCTGGGGCTACTACCGCACGCCCGCAGCGCAGCGCGACGAAGCGCGGATCGCCCAATTGCGGTCCGAATCGGTCGTCGCCATCGGCGCGCTCGACCGGTGGCTGGCCCAGCGGCCGTTCCTTGCAGGAGGCGATTTCTCCATGGCCGACATTCCCGCCGGCACGCTGATGTTCCGCTACTTCGGCATGGGGGGTGAAACCCCGCAGGCGTCCGCCGTGGAAGCGTGGCGAGCACGCCTGGCGGCGCGCAGCGCCTACGCCGCCCACGTCATGCAGCCGTTCGACGCGCTCTTCGGGCGACTGGCCTACTAGCGTGGCTCAGCCGCGGACCGTCGGCTCAGTGATAGCCCCAGGCGACGATCGGGTAGCCGGCCGCCGCCTCGGTCTGCGCCAAGGCGTCGCGCACCGCCTCCGTATAGCAGCCGCGCTCGGTGTCGCCGTCGTGCGGATAGATATCCTGCACCTGCTGGCAGACGTCGCGGGCGGCGTGGTCGATGCGACGCTTCGCCTCAAGGGCGCCGTCGCGGGTCGAAAGGTCGACGTCGGTCAGCGACACCACCTGCGACACCGAGTCCAGCCGCACCTGCGCCCCGGTGGTGGGCTGGCGCACGTAGCGATGCGGGCCGTAGACGGCGACGCCGGCGACGTTGGCGCCGTCGTCGCGGTCGGCCGCCGGCTGAGCGGCCAGCGGGGTTGCTGCGAAGGTGAAACCCGCGGCCAGCGCCGCGAGCGCTACGCCTGTGCGACGGGCGGCGGCAGTGAGATCGGCGGTCATGCTCATGCTCCTCTGACGTGATCGTCGAGGCGGCGGCGCCGACCCAAGAACCCTGGCCGCCGTGGCTGGTTCCAACCACCGGGCCCGCGACTCGGGCACAGGCGCCGATCACAAAAGAGTCAACACCTGCGGCAGGGCGCCACTGGGGTCGCAGCTTGCTCGCGATTCACAAATCAGCTTAACGATTCGGTCCAGTGAGGTTTCACCATTAACCTGTCTTAAATTAACTCGTCGGTAATTTGGTGGACGAGCATTGAGGCAGATTCGAGCCACAATCATATAGCTTCCGCCACGTGCGCGGGGAGGGGTAGATGCGCGTTCTGTTGATTGAGGACGATAGCGCGACGGCGCAAGGCATCGAGCTGATGCTGAAGTCTGAGGGCTTTAACGTCTACACCACCGATCTTGGTGAAGAAGGCATAGATCTGGGCAAGATCTATGACTACGACCTGATCCTCCTGGATCTGAACCTGCCGGACATGAGCGGCAGCGAGGTTCTTCGCACGCTGCGCGTGGCGAAGGTGAACACGCCGATCATGATCCTTTCGGGGACCAGCGAGATCGACACCAAGGTCAAGACGCTCGGCGGCGGCGCCGACGACTACATGACCAAGCCCTTCCACAAGGAAGAGCTGGTGGCGCGCATCCACGCCGTGGTCCGCCGCTCGAAAGGCCACGCCCAGTCGGTGATCCGCACCGGCGACATCACCGTCAACCTCGACGCCAAGACCGTCGAAGTGAACGGCATCCGCGTGCATCTGACCGGCAAGGAATACCAGATGCTGGAGCTGCTCTCGCTGCGCAAGGGCACCACCCTGACCAAGGAGATGTTCCTCAACCATCTCTACGGCGGCATGGACGAGCCGGAGCTGAAGATCATCGACGTCTTCATCTGCAAGCTGCGCAAGAAGCTGGCGGCCGCCGCCAACGGCAAGCACCACATCGAGACGGTATGGGGCCGCGGCTACGTGCTGCGCGACCCGCAGGAAGGCCAGGTGGCGGCGTAAGCCGCCCTCGACCCCCACCCAAATACCCGCTCATCCCGGCGCACGCCGGGACCCAGGCAGGCGAGGTTGAAGGGCGCGCTTGCCTGGGATTGGCCGCGCGCCGCAGGCGCTTAGTCTCAACGCAGAGGTCGCAGAGGGGCTCGCTGTCTCCGCGTGCTCTGCGCCTTCTCCGCGTCCTCCGCGGTTAGAAGCGATGCCTGACGGCATCCGCCATGCTTGGGACTTCGCGCCCCTTCAACCAAGTCCTGCCCGGTCCCGGCGTGCGCCGGGGTGAGCGGGATCATGAGGCCCTCAGCGCTTCTTTCCCAGCTCCGCCGCGATGTCCTTGGTCAGGCGGCCGACCTTGCGGTGGGCGGCGGCGAGCGTCTCGCGCGTCACGCCCCAGCGCTTCATCCAATACTCGACCGCCTTGCGCTCGGTCAGATCCAGCCGCTCCTTGTCGATGAAGCCGCGCTTGTCTTTCAGGCCCGCCATGGCGGCAGCATAGCCGATGGCCTAAGCGCAAGGCCATGACCATCCTCTACATCGACGCCGACGCCTGCCCGGTGAAGGACGAGGTCTACCGCGTCGCCGGCCGCTACCGGCTGGAGGTGTTCGTGGTCTCCAACAGCTGGATCCGCACGCCGCCGGGGCCGCAGATCCGGCCGGTGGTGGTGGACGACGGGCCGGACGTCGCCGACGACTGGATCGCCGAGCGCGCCGGCGCGGGCGACATCGTCATCACCGCCGACATCCCCCTGGCCGCCCGCGCGCTGAAGGCTGGGGCGCAGGCGCTGCACCCGGCCGGCCGGCCGTTCACCCTCGACAACATCGGCGGCAAGCTGGCCTCGCGCGACGTCGGCGAGCACCTGCGCTCGTTCGGCGAGATCACCGGCGGCCCGAAGCCCTTCGGCCCCGCCGACCGCTCGCGCTTCCTGCAGGCCCTGGACGCCGCCGTGGTGAAGGCGCGCAGGCTGGGGCCGGCGGCCTAGTCTACCGGCTCGGCTGGCAGATCCTCGATCGGCCCGAAGTCCTCGCCGAGCGGCTCCATCCGCGCCAAGGCTGCCAGCAGACCTCGCTTGCGTGCCGGTTTCGGCTCCAGGATCAACCGCTCGCCGCTCTTGGTCAGCACGGCTTCGTCCCCAGGAAGCTCTAGACCGCGCGGAATCCGGATCGCCTGACTGCGACCGATCCGAAACAGTTTCACCCTTCTCGTCTGCATCGTCACAGCTTGCCAGAGGATGCCCGTTTGTCGACCACGATTGCCGTGGTTCTGTTCGCCGGCGCCAGCCGCGCGGCCCCGCAAGAGTTGCGAGCAAGCCCGGCGCAATCGCGGTCAAGACAAGCGCCGGGTCGCCGGTCCATCCTGGGCGACATGGACGACGCCGCGCCGCATGCCGAGGCCGCCGACCCGTTGGGGCGGGCCATGGCCCATGTCGAGGCCCACGCCTTCGAGCCGCTGGCGCTGGCCGACCTCGCCGCCGCCGCCGGGCTGTCGCCCTACCACTTCGGCCGCCAGTTCGCGGCGCGCGACGGCCTTGCGCCGATGGCCTTCGTCCGCGCCCGTGGGCTCGGCCCTAACCCGGATTTCTCACGCGGGTCGCGTTTGTACGGTTTGGGGCCTGAGGCGTGTGGTCTTTGATGTTGAGGCGTGTGCGGTCGCCGCGGGCGAGGCGGTTGTGGGGTCGTTGGCGTGGTTTCGGTGCTGTTGATGGAGGGACTGGGTCGGGGCGCTCAGGCGGCTGTCGCCAGCCGCTCATAGGCCAGCGCCCACTCGCGTCGCCATGGGTGGGCTGAGGTCATGGCGATCTTGACGCGTCGGAC
>DASXEN010000072.1:0-6300 GCA_036490095.1 Caulobacteraceae bacterium | reverse complement strand
AGTCAACAGACCAGTCGGAGACCGACTGCAAGCTCTCCCCGAATCCGGCGAACGATCGTGAGAACACGCGGTAGACCCGGACGGTGACTGTGTCGTCCGCCCGCTGCCGGCGCGCTGGATCAATGAAAAAGACTGCAACGGCATTGTGGCCGACCAACTGGAGGCGGCCGCTCGGGAGAGTCATTGCGGCGATGGAGGTGGGTGGCGGCGGCTCTGCCTGGGCTAGTGCTGCCAGGCACAGCCAACCTCCCCCAGCCACTGCCGCCAAGTATCTTCGCATCGATCCGTCCGCCGGAAGATGCGGTCTAATTAGTTGAGCACCAACCGGCACTCAATCTGGATCACTTGATTGACGCTGCCCCACGGTTGCGCTTCCATCCGCGCCGCGGGGCTTATGATCGGGGCGCGCGATCAAGCGCGCGCGGGGGGACGCAATGGACCGGCGGCTGGCGGCGGCGATCGCGGCGGTTGTCGTGGCCTTCAGCGGCGGGTTCCTGCTCGCCAAGGGCGTCGACGGCAAGCTGTTCCAGAGGGCGGCCGCGGGGCAGCTCGCCGCCACCTGGCCGTTCTTCGGCCATCCGCGCGATGCGAACGCGCCGCGCGCCGGCGAGACCAAGCCGGACGGCTTCGCGGTCTGGAAGACCCGGCTCGACACCTCCGGCGCCGATCCGCTGGCCTGCATCCAGATGACCCGCGACCTCGATCCGGCCAGGTCGTACGCCGACTTCGTGCTGGTCTCGCCCGACCTCGGCCACGCGCCCGCGGTCACCGTCAAGGGGCCCGACCAGCTCTGCATCGGCGGCGTCGGCTTCACCGACCGGCAGATCACGCTGCTGAAGGGCCTGCCGGCCAAGGACGGCGAGACGCTGGCCGCCAACGCCGACGCCAGCTTCACCAACGGCGACAAGCCACCCTACGTCGGCTTCGCCGGCCAGGGGGTGATCCTGCCGCGCGAGGAGTCCGACGGGGTCGGCATCGAGACCGTCAACGTCTCCAAGCTCTACGTCGAGGTCTGGCGGGTGGTGGACCGCAACCTGGTGCGCAAGTCGATCAGCGCGCCCGACCCCACCGCCGAGGGCCAGTACGCGGACGACTATGGCGACGACAGCCCCGACGACGAGGGCCAGGTGGTCTGGAAGGGCTACGTGCAGGTGAAGGGCGATCCGGGCGCCCACACCACCACCGTCTTCCCGCTGGGCGCGGTGCTGAAGGAGATGAAGCCGGGCGGCTATGTGATCAAGGCGCGCGACGCCTCCGGCGGGCGCGACCTCGCCGAGAAGTCCGACGAGGGCAATCCGCCGGCGCAGGCGCGCCGCTGGGTGATCTTCACCGACATGGCGCTGACCGCCTACACCGGCTCGGACGCGATGGACGTGGTGGTCCGCTCGCTGAAGACCGCCAAGGTCATCTCCGGCGCGCCGGTCAGCCTGGTCGCCAAGGACGGCGAGACGCTGGCCCAGGCCAGGACCGACGCCAACGGCCGCGCCACCTTCGCCCACCGCCTGCTCGACGGCGACGGGGCGATGAGCGCGAAGATGCTGATGGCCTACGGCGACATGGGCGACCTGGCCGTGCTCGACCTGGAGCGCTCGCCGACCGACCTCTCCAAGCAGGGCACCGGCGGCGCCGCGCCTGGTCAGGCGCCCGCGGACTTGCTGGCGGGCCGCTCGATCACCGCGGCGGTGGACGGCTATCTCTATGCCGACCGCGGCATCTACCGCCCTGGCGAGACCGTGCACCTGACCACCCTGGTGCGCGACCTGCAGGCCAAGGCGGTGAGCGACCGCAAGGGCCAGATCGTCGTCAAGCGGCCCTCGGGGCTGGAGTTCCAGCGCATCGCCTTCAGCGGCGCGCCGGGCGGGGCGCTCGCCACCGACATCGTGCTGCCGAAGAGCGCGCCGCGCGGCCACTGGACCGCGGCGCTGATGATCGACGGCTTCAAGGACCCGTCCGGCAGCCTCGACTTCGAGGTGCAGGACTTCGCCCCGCAGCGCCTCGCCGTCACCGCCGACGGGCAGGCGCAGCTCCCGATCGGCGCCGCCGACACCCGCAAGATCGACGTCACCGCCCGCTTCCTCTACGGGGCGATCGGCTCGGGGTTGCAGGCCCAGGGCGACGCGCGGCTGAAGGCCGACCCCAACCCCTTCCCAGCCTTCGACGGCTATCGCTGGGGCGACGACACCACCCCGTTCGAGGAGAAGGAGGTCGATCTCGGCACCACCGTCACCGACGGCGCGGGCCACGCCAGCCTGGCTCTGGCCGGCAGCGCGGCGGGCGACACCGTCGATCCGGTCTCGGCGCTGGTCACCGCCTCGGTGTTCGAGCCGGGCGGGCGGCCGGTGCGCGAGAGCGTGACGCTGAAGCTGCGGCCCAAGCCGCTCTATCTCGGCGTCAAGGTCGAGGAGGGCGACGCCAGCGGCGAGAACGCCCCGCCCGTCGCCCTCAACGTCATCGCCGTCAACGGCGCGGGTGCGCGCATCGCCGCGCCCGGCGTGCAGTACAGCCTGGTCAGCGAGAACTGGAGCTACGACTGGTACCAGCAGGACGGCCGCTGGCAGTGGCGGCGCACCAGCCGCGACGCGGTGGTCACCGCTGGCGCGCTCGACGTCGGCGCCGGCGCCCCGGCGCGGGTGCGGCCGCGCAAGCTGGGCTGGGGCGACTACCGGCTGGAGCTGACCGGCCCGGACGGCGCCAAGACCATCACCCGCTTCAGCGTCGGCTGGGGCGCGCCGGCCGGCGCGGCCGAGTCGCCGGACCTGGTGCGGGTCTCGCCGGCCGGCAAGGGCTACGGCCAGGGCGACACCGTCGAGATCGCCGTCAAGGCCCCCTATGGCGGCGAGGCGCAGGTGGCCGTCGCCACCGACAGGCTGATCGACTTCAAGACCTTCGCGGTCGGCAAGGACGGAGCGGCCACGGTGCGGCTGAAGACCTCGGCCGACTGGGGCGGCGGCGCCTATGTGCTGGTCACCGTCGTGCAGCCGCGCGATCCGAAGGCGACGCCGACGCCGCGCCGCGGGCTCGGCCTCGTCTACGTGCCGCTCGATCCCAAGGGCCGCAAGCTGACGGTGGAGATCGGCACGCCCGACAAGCTCGACGCCAAGGCCCCGGTCGACGTGCCGCTGAAGGTGGACGGGCTCGGCTTCGGCCAGAGCGCCCGCGTCACCGTCGCCGCCGTCGACGAGGGCATCCTGCGGCTGACCAAGGCCGCCAGCCCCGATCCCGTGGCCTGGTACTTCGGCAAGCGCGCCTTCCAGGTCGACTACCGCGACGACTACGGCCGGCTGCTGAACGCCAACCTGGGCGCGCCGGCCAGCGTCAGCTTCGGCGGCGACGAGATCGGCGGCGAGGGGCTGACGGTGACGCCGATCAAGACCGTCGCCCTCTGGTCCGGCATCGTCACCACCGGGCTCGACGGCCGCGCGACGGTGAAGCTGCCGGCCGCCGACTTCAACGGCCAGTTGCGGATCATGGCTGTGGCCTGGACCGACACCCAGGTGGGCTCCGGCGACAAGGAGCTCACCGTGCGCCAGCCGGTGATCGCCGACCTCGACCTGCCCCGCTTCCTCGCGCCCGGCGACCGTCCGCAGGCGACGCTGGAGCTGCAGAACCTGGAGGGCAAGCCGGGCCTCTACACGGCGGTGCTGCACGCGGTGGGCGGCATCGTCGCCAGCTTCGAGAAGGCCTTCAACCTGATCCTCGGCCAGCGCTTCGCCGAGCACATCCCCTTCCTCGCGCCCGACCACACGGGCGTCGGCTCGGTGGGCTTCACGCTGAAGGGGCCCGGCTTCACCACCACCAAGGACTATCCGATCGAGACCCGGCTCGGCTGGGGGCCGATCACCCGCACCACCACCGAGCTGCAGCAGCCCGGAGCGGCCTACACGCCGCCGAACGAGCTGGTCAGCGGCCTCGCCGCCGGCTCCAACGGCACGCTGCAGGTGCAGGTCAGCTACTCGCCGTTCAAGGGCTTCGACCCCGGGCCGATCGCCGTCTCGCTGTCCACCTACCCGTACGGCTGCACCGAGCAGCTGGTCTCCACCGCCTTCCCGCTGCTGTATGCCCAGGTGGTCTCCAGCGATCCGCGCACCCGCCACGCCTCCGGGGGGCTCAACGACGCGGTCGGCAAGCTCTTGGACCGGCAGAGCCTCGACGGCGCGTTCGGGCTCTGGCGGGTCGGCGATGGCGAGGCCGACCCCTGGCTCGGCGCCTACGCCACCGACTTCCTGCTGGAGGCGCAGAAGCTGGGCGCGGCGGTGCCGCAGAGCGCCATCGACGCGGCGCTGAACGCCATGCGGCAGGTGAGCCGCCCCGACGGCTTCGCCTCGGTCTCCTACAAGCTGCAGTATCCCGACTGGTGGGGCGGCAGCCCCGAGGCCTCCAAGGCGGCCACCGCGCGGATGCGCTCGCGCGCCTCGGCCTACGCCCTCTACGTGCTGGCCAAGGGCGGCCGCGGCGACCTCGCCCGCCTGCGCTGGTGGCACGACGTGCAGATGAAGTCCGAGGGCTCGCCGCTGGCGATGGCCCAGGTCGGCGCGGGCCTGGCGATGATGGGCGATGCGGCGCGGGCCCGCGACGCGCTGCAGCACGCGGCCGCCGCGGTCGGCTACAAGCGGCCGATCTGGCAGCTCGGGCCGTTCGTCTTCGTCGACGACGCCGACTGGTACCAGAGCCCCTTGCGCGACCTCGCCGGCGTCATCGCGCTCGCCTACGAGGCGAACCAGCCCGACATCGCCCGCGGCCTGCAGGATCGGCTCGACGGCGCGGTGAAGGACCCGGACGAGCTCAACACCCAGGAGAAGGCGCAGCTGCTGCGCGCTGCCCACTTCATGATGATCGCCGCCGGCCCCATCGACATCCAGGCCGGTGGGCCGACCGTGCAGATGCCGGCCGCGGGCCTCTCGCCGCGCTGGGCGGTGAACGGGCGCCTGGCCGACACCCGGTTCGTCAATGCCGGCGCCCATCCGATCTGGCGCACGGTGACCGTGTTCGGCACGCCGATCGTCACCCCGCCGGCCGAGCAACACGGCCTGCAGGTGACGAAGAGCTACTTCAGCTTCGCCGGCGGCGCGGCCAACCTGGCCTCGGTGAAGCAGGGCGACCGCATCATCGTGCGCATCGCCGGCGGCTCGCAGCAGGGCCGCACGGTGGCGCTGGCGGTGAACGACGCGCTGCCGGCCGGGTTCGAGATCGAGACGGTGCTGGGGCCGGACGACGCCGACAAGGGGCCGTTCAAGTTCCTCGGCAGCCTCACCACGCCCAAGGTCCAGGAGAGCCGCGACGACCGCTATGTGGCGGCCCTCGACCTGGCCGGCGGCAAGAGCTTCGCCCTAGCCTACGTCGCCCGCGCCGTGACCCCGGGCGACTTCTACGCCCCGGGCGTCGAGATCCTCGACATGTACCACGCCGGCGTCAACGCCCGCACCGCCGGCGCCCGCACCCAGATCGCGCCGGGGGGATAGTTGTGCGTGGTTCGAGACGCGCCCGCGAAATCGCGGGCGCTCCTCACCATGACGTAGTTCGATGAAGCCAAGCCAACCCCGTCATCCTGAGGAGCCGGCGCAGCCGGCGTCTCGAAGGACGCACGGCGATCGCCTCGTCCCCCGCCTCACCCTCGCCTTGATCGCCCTGCTCGGCGCCCAGCTCGTCCTCGTCGGCCTCGACGCGGCCTTCCCGCCCGACCTCGCCAAGGCGGCGCGCTCGTCGCCGGTGGCGCTCGACCGGCGCGGGGCGTGGCTGCGGGCGCTGCCGGTGGAGCAGGGGCGCTGGCGCATCCGCGCCGACCTCGACCGCACCGACCCCAGCTTCCTCGCCCGCCTGGTCGCGCTGGAGGACGCGCGCTTCTACGTCCACCCCGGCGTCGACCCGCTGGCGACGCTGCGCGCCGCCGCCTCCGCCGCCCTGCACGGGCGCATCACCTCCGGCGCCTCGACGCTGACCATGCAGACCGCCCGGCTGCTGGAGCCGAAACCGCGCACCCTCCTCGCCAAGCTGCTGCAGATGGCCCGCGCGCTGCAGCTGCAGGCGCGCCTCTCCAAGCGCGAGACGCTGGCGCTCTACCTCACCCTCGCCCCCTACGGCGGCAACCTGGAGGGCGTGCGGGCCGCCAGCCTCGCCTACTTCGGCCATGAGCCGGAGACGCTGACCCCGGCCGAGCAGGCGCTGCTGATCGCCCTGCCGCAGTCGCCCGAGGCGCGCCGGCCCGACCGGCATCCGGCCGCCGCCCGCGCGGCGCGGGACCGGGTGCTGCAGCGGATGGTCCGCGCCGGCCTGCTGGGGGGCGAGGCGGCGCAGGAGGCGGCC
>DASXEN010000056.1:0-13689 GCA_036490095.1 Caulobacteraceae bacterium | reverse complement strand
CCGAGACGCCGGTCGGCGAGCGCCACCTGACCGCCGTGAACCCCACCGCCGCCCTGCGCGACGCGGGCCACCGGGACAGCGTGCGCGTCACCGTCTGGTACCCGGCGGCGGCCGGCGCCAGGCCGGTCCCGCTCGACATCGGCCCGCCCGGCAAGCCGTTGTTCAGGATCGGCGACGCCGCCCCGGACGCCGGCTTCGCCGACGCCGCCCGCCACCCGGTAGTGCTGTTCTCGCACGGCTTCGGCGGCTCGGCGCGGATCATGGCCTGGTTCGCCCTGCCGCTGGCGCGGGCCGGCTATGTGGTGGTCGCGGTCGACCATCCGGGCAACAACGGCCTCGACAAGATGACGGTGGCCGGCGCGACCATGTTCTGGGACCGGCCGGGCGACCTGGCGGCGGCGCTGGCCGCGGCCAAGGCCGACCCGGCGGTCGGTCCGCACCTCGACCTGGCCCGGCTGGGCGTCGCCGGCTTCTCGGCCGGCGGCTTCACCGCTATCGCCGCGACCGGTGCGCGCGCGGACCTCGCCCGCTTCGCCGGCTTCTGCGAAGCCCACCCGACCGACGGGGTCTGCGCGCCGCAGAAGGAGCTGGCGGTGACGCAGGACCAGGCCCGCGCCGCCCTCGCCTCGCCCGAGCTGGCCCCGGAAAGGGCCCGGTCGGGCGACGACCACGCCATCCCCGGCGTGCGCGCCGCTTTCGCCATGGCGCCGGCGATCGTGCAGGCGTTCGACCCGGCGAGCCTCGCCGCCGACCACACGCCGGTGGCGATCATCCTGGGAACCGCCGATCCGGTCGCCCCGCCCGACACCAACGGCCGCGTCGCCGCCCGGCTGCTGCCGCACGCGCGGCTGACTGAGCTGCCCGGCGTCGGCCACTACGACTTCCTGGCCACCTGCACGCCCGCCGGGGTCGCGGCGATCCCGGTCTGCGCCGACAAGGTCCCGCAGGAGGCGACGCACAAGGCCGCCGTCGACGCCGCCCTGGCCTTCTTCCACAAGACGCTGGCGCCGCGCTGAGCCGCGCGCCCGCTTGACCTCGCGCCGGTTCGCCCGCAACTGACGCGCCATGGACGACCAGACCCCGCCCGAGCTGCTCGAGATCCGCCATTCCATCGACAACATCGATGCGGCGCTGATTCACCTGCTGGCCGAGCGCTTCAAGCAGACCCGCAAGGTCGGCGCGCTGAAGGCCGACAAGGGCATGCCTCCGGCCGACCCGGCCCGCGAAGCGCGCCAGATCGCCCGCCTGCGCTCCCTGGCCGTGACCGCCGACCTCGACCCCGAGTTCGCCGAGAAGTTCCTGAACTTCCTGGTCAAGGAAGTGATC
The DNA here is from genome assembly GCA_036490095.1 of Caulobacteraceae bacterium. Classification (GTDB taxonomy): domain Bacteria; phylum Pseudomonadota; class Alphaproteobacteria; order Caulobacterales; family Caulobacteraceae; genus Acaudatibacter. The sequence goes on along the minus strand of DASXEN010000056.1, from coordinate 12,363 downwards.
CGCCACCACGAGATCATCGCCGGCGGCGGCGACGCGCCGTAGGGAAAGTAGGGACACACACGCTTTAGACCCCGCAGCCAGCCGCCGAGCCGGAAACGGGAGCCAGCCCTTCATCCCCCAACGGTGTCATCCCGGAGACCCGCGAAGCGGAGTCGTCCGGGATCTCCTCAGCGCCGCTGTGGAAGTAGATCCCGGATGAGTCCCGCCTGAGGGCGGGCTCTCCGGGATGACATTGAGAATGGATGGAAGGCTGAGACCGTTCGTGTTGTTCGTGGACAAAATAGGGGCCCAGAAGACCACCTGGATCAGGCGAACGCATCCGCCACGGTCGTCCCGCCCGGTCGCCGCGCCCGGTAGACGGCGATCTGCATGCCGGCGGTGAGCGGGGTGTTGATGGCCGCGCCGACCACCTCGCCAAACAGCCGGCCCACCGCCGCCGCGCCTCCGCCGCCGGCCACGCCGGCCACCGCTCCGCCGACCGCGCCGAACACCATGCCCACCGCCAGCTGGACGGCGAGGATCACCAGGCCGGTGACGATCAGCGCCCAGGTGGCGCCGCGGGTCATCGCCCAGGCCTTGCCGAGATCGAAGCTGCGGGTGTCGGCGGCCAGGATCGAGAAGAGCGCCAGTTTGGCGTTCAGCCACAGCAGCAGCACCGCCGAGGGCACGGCGACCGCCAGCGTGGCGAGCCCGGCCGGCCCCATCATCAGTTGCGCGAAGGCCTCCAGCTTCTCGACGTTGCCCACGGCCGCGCTCACCGCCTCCAGCCGGTCCAGGTGGCCGGCCATGCTGACGCCGAGGGCCACGGCCCAGGCGATCAGGCAGACGATGGCGACGACGGCGAGGATCAGGCCGGCGATGATGTTGGCGCCCAGCACCCGCCACTCCAGCCCGTTCCACTGCACCCCGCCGGTCCCGAGCCGGAACTCCTCGTCGCCGCCGCGCTCGACGCCGATCCGGTAGAGGGCGCCGAACACCACCGTGCCGAAGGCGATCAGCGGGATGAAGGCCGCCAGCGACAGCAGCCGGCCCGCCTGCGGCGTGGCGAGGCGCAGGATCCCCTCCAGCGCCTGCAGGCCGACCAGGAAGGCCATGGCGAGGCTGGCGCGGCCCCAGGCGACCCTGATGTAGCTGAAGCTGGTGGCGATCGTCGCGCCGACCCGAACCCTGTCCATGCCCGCTCTCCCCGAAGCGCCGCCAGCCTGCCCGGTCGCGGCGGCGCTGGCAATGCGCGCGCTCGGGCGGCCCTCGGGCTGTGGCCGGCGTCAGGCGGCCTCGGCCTCGAAGAAGGCGTCGGGGTCGTCGACCTCGACCAGCCTGCCGCGGCGGATCTCCAGGAAGCGGGTGGCGGCGGTGCGGGTGAAGTAGCGGTCGTGGGAGACGAACAGGCAGGCGACGTCGGTCTCGGTCAGCTGGCCCTCCAGGGCCTCCTGGCCCTCGATGTCGAGGTGGTTGGTGGGCTCGTCGAGCAGGTAGACGTTGGGCCGCTCGGCCTTCAACCGCAGGAACTGCAGCCGCGCCCGCTCGCCGTAGCTGAGGATGCTGATCGGCTGGCTCAGCCGGCGAAAGGCGAAGCCGGCCTTGATCAGACTCTGGATCGCCTCGCGCTCGCCCACGCCGTCCACCTCGGCGAGGTAGTGGGTCAGGTCGCTCTGCAGCGGCAGGCCGCTCATCGACTGGTCGAACACCGCCAGCCGCGCACCCGGATTGAAGCGCACCCTGGCCCGGCCGTCGTAGTGGGCGCCGGCCTGCTCGGCGAACGCCTTGGCGAGCACGCCCAGCAGCGTCGACTTGCCAGCGCCGTTGACGCCCAGCAGCGCCACGCGGTCGCCGGCGCGGATCGCCAGCCGCTCGATGGCGAACAGCCGCCGCCCGTCGGGCGTGGCGACGACAAGGTCCTCGACCCGCAGCGCCACCTTGGCCTCCAGCTCGCCCTCGCCCAGCTCCAGGCGCCGCTCGCGGGCGACGTAGACCTGGGTGCGCTGCGCCTCCAGCCGCTCGATGCGCCGCTCGGTGATCTTCCGCTTCTTGTCGAACATGTCATTCTTCTGCGCCCAGACCTTGTAGCGGGCGCAGGTCTCCTCCAGCCGGCGGATCTCCTTCTCTTCAACCGCCCGGCGGCGGGCGTCGGCCGCGTCGCGCTCCAGCAGCGACTGGCGCGCCTGCGAGAACGGGACCTTGAACGTATGCGCCCCGTCGGCGCGCAGGAAGATGGTGCGGCCAGTGGCGCGGTTGAGGAACTCGCGGTCGTGCGAGACGATCAGCATCGGCAGCTTGATCACCTCGGTCAGCCAGCGCTCCAGGGTGGCGATGTTGGCGAGGTCGAGGTGGTTGGTGGGCTCGTCGAGCACCAGGATGTCGGGGTTCTCCAGGATGGCCGCGCAGGCCACCAGCACCAGCCGCTGCCAGCCGCCGGAGAGCGCCGCGTAGCCGCCCTCGATCATGGCGGCGTCCATCCCCACCTCGTCGGCCATCACGTCGATGCGCCAGTCCTCGCCCTCGGCGCCGCCGCGCGCCAGCGCCCGCTCCATCACCTGGCGGACGGTCAGCCCGGCGAACTCGGGCGGGACCTCCTGCGGCACGTAGCCCACCTTGGTGGTGCGCGAGCGCACCAGGTGGCCCTCGTCCAGCTCCAGCTCGCCGGAAAGGCACTTCAGCAGCGTCGACTTGCCGACCCCGTTCTCGCCCACCAGCGCCGTGCGCGCGTCGTCGAGCAGGAAGGAGATGTGGCGGAACACAAATCCCTTCTGGTAGGCGAAGCCGGCGTTCTCGACGCCGAGGACGGACCATTTGCCGGACATGGCGCACGCCGCCTCCCGCCGGCGCCTCGCAGAAAGTCGCCGCAGATGGGCCCGTGGCGGCGCGGCGTCAAGCAACGCCGGCAATTGCAAGTTGCTTCCCCGGCGCTTCGTCTTCTTCCTATGCTGCACAGGCGGCAGACCTTGGAGGGCGCGGCGATGAGCAGGTCACGGATTTGGAGCCGGCGGATCGCCGTCGCGTCGATGCTGGCCGCTGGCGGCGTCCTTCTGGGCGGCGCGGCGCCGGCGCCGGCCCAGCTGCCGCCCGCCGGCTGCGGGTCCGCGGAGAGCCGGCAGTTCGACTTCTGGGTCGGCCGCTGGCAGGTCTCGCCGACCGGCTATCCCAAGATGATCGTCGCCCACAGCCTGATCGAGAAGCTCTACCAGGGCTGCGCGGTGCGCGAGAACTGGTCGCCCTCGAACGGCCGGGACGGCGGCAGCCTCAGCTCGTTCGTCGCCGCCGACCCGGGCTGGCGGCAGACCTGGGTCGGCTCGTCCGGCGTCCGGGTCGACTTCAAGGGCGGCTGGAACGGGCGCGCCATGGTGCTGACCGGCGTCTGGCCGCAGCCCGGCCATCCGAACCAGCTGACGCGCATGACCTACACCCCGGCCGCGGACGGCAGCGTGCGCCAGGCCGGCGAGACCTCCAACGACGGCGGCGCGACCTGGACGGCGAGCTTCGACTTCACCTACCGCCGCGCGGCAGGCTAGCCTGCGGCATAGCTCGCCGTCATGGCCACCTGGCCGTCACAGCGCACCGCCGCCACCGAGCCAGGCTCGTCGCCGGCATGCAGCAGCACCGGCTGGCCGACGAACAGCGGCGCCAGCGCGCGGAAGCGGAACTGGGTCAGCGGCCGGCCGGCGGCGCGGGCCGCCAGGTCGAACAGGCGGGCGGCGGTGAAGGGACCGTGCACCACCAGGTCCGGATAGCCTTCCTCGGCAGTGGCGTAGGCGCGGTCGTAGTGGATGCGGTGGCTGTTGTAGGTGGCGGCGGAGAAGCGGAACAGGTCGACCACGGTGGGGGCCCACAGCTCCCCTGCCCCACCCGCGCCCGTGTCCTGCACGGCGGGCGTCGGATCGCCCGCGTCGCGGTAGACGATGGTCTGGGTCTCGGTCAGCTTCAGCGCGCCGGCCTGCGTCAGGCGGCGCTCCACGTCGATCAAGACGAGGTCGCCGGAGCGGCCCGAGCGGCGGCGCAGGTCCGTGATGGTCGACGCGAGCTCGGCCGGCTCGCCGAGCGCCAGCGGCGCGATGAAGTCGAGGCTGGCGGACGCGAACATCCGCCTCGGCAGCGCGATCGGCGGCAGGAACAGGCCGCGCCGCGGATGCCCGTCTGGACCGAGGTCGGCCGGCGCCACCGCGTCGTTGAAATAGGCCCAGTGCCCCAGCGGCGGGAACGCCGCCGCCACGTCGAGCGGCGCGCCGACGGCGGCGGCGTAGCGGCGGGCAATCACGGGATCGAGGATCGTGGTCTGGACGCGCGTGCGGCCGATCCAGGCGTCAATGTCGTCGGTCATGACACTTCACACTCCCGGACGGTGGGACGAGGTATTTTGAACCACGGAAAACACGGCAAACACGGACTCACCGGCCCTCACATACCAACAGTGTCATCCCGGAGACCCGCGTAGCGGAGTCATCCGGGATCTCCTCAGCACCTTCACGGGAAGTAGATCCCGGACGAGTCCCGCCTGACGGCGGGCTCTCCGGGATGACACTGGAGGGTGGAGCAAGACGTGCGTGGCTTTCCGTGTTCTCCGTGTTTTCCGTGGCCAAAATGCCTCGCGGCCAGCGGTGCGGCCGTCACTTCGCCCCCGCCACCAGCCCCGCGTCGTGCAGCCGGCCGATCTCGCCGCTGGACATTCCCAGCAGCTCGGCCAGCACCTGGTCGGTGTCGGCGCCGAGGCGCGGGGCGGGCGCCGGGGCGCCGCGGGGCGGACCCACCAGCGTCGCGGCCGGGCCGGGGACCGGGTAGTCGATCCCGCTCGGCTGGGCGGCGCGGCCGAACACCGGGTTGGCGGCGAAGAGCGCGTCGTCCTTGGCCGCCTCGGAGAAGCTGCGGTAGGCCGACCAGCAGACGCCTTCGGCCTCGAACGCCGGCGCCAGCTCGGCCTCCGTCGCCCGCGCGAACGCCGCCTCGAACAGCGGGTAGAGCCGCTCGCGATGCTGGTAGCGCACCGCTTCGTGCCCGGCGAAGGAGACGCCGAGCTCGGTTTCAAGCGCCGTCACCGGGGCTTCCAGGTCCAGCGTCTTCAGGATCGCCCGCCATTGGCGCGGCGTGATCGCCACCACCATCAGCCGCCGCCCGTCCCGGATGGCGAAGTCGCGGCCGAAGGCGCCGAACACGTCGTTGCCCAGCCGCGGGCGGTCGGCGCCGGCGACCAGCGTCTCGGCCAGCAGGCCGTAGTTGGCCAGCGCCGTGGCGGCGATGTCGGAGAGCGGGATGCGCACCTCGCAGCCGCCGCGCCCGGCGCGCCTGGCCCGCTCGGCCGAGACCAGCGACAGGGCCGCATAGGCGCCGGTGATGAAGTCCCAGGCCGGGAAGGCGTGGTTCACCGGCCGCGGGTCGTCGGCGAACCCGGTCAGCCAGGGCACGCCCACCGAGGCGTTGATGGTGTAGTCCAGCGCCGGGCGCCCGTCGGCCCAGCCCATCACCCGCACGCAGACCACGTCGTCGCGCAGCGCCTTCAGCCGCTCGTACGACAGGAAGCCGCCGACCGGAAAGTTGGTGACGAAGAGGCCGCGGTCGTCGCCGGGCGCGGTCGCCAGCCGCTGCGCCAATTCCCTGCCCTCGGGCCGGGCGAGGTCCACCACCACCGACTTCTTGGTCTTGTTCAGCCCTTCCCAGTAGAGGCTCTCGCCGTTCGGGGCGAGCGGCCAGCGGCGGAAGTCCGGCCCGCCGCCGATCTGGTCGATGCGGATCACCTCGGCGCCGAACTGCCCGAGGTAGAGGCCGCAGGTCGGCCCGGCGATGAAGGCCGCCGCCTCGACGACGGTCAGCCCCTTGAGGAGGTCGTACATGCCCCACCCGTAGCACAGTCGCCGCGCGGCGCGCACAGATGCGCAACTCCGCGCGGAGCCTACGCGGGCTTCCCGATCTGGTTGATTCCATGGGGAGACTGCGTCACTGTCGCGCTTGTCGGGAAGCTGATGAGCGGCTGCCGGGGGGCCTACATGCGTATCGCGATCGGAGCTCTAGTTGCGGCGGGGCTGGTGAGCGCCCAGGCGCAGGCCGTTGCGGCGACGGCGGCTGATGCCCAGGCCAAGGCCACCAGGCCGGCCGCCCGGCTGGTGACAGCTCGGTCCCGCTCCGCCGACGTGACCGACGCGATCGAGGCAAAGCTGTGGGACATCGAGCAGCTGCGCGACGGCCTGCCGAAGGACATCAGCCGCCAGCGGACCGAACAGGTGTCGATCGACAGCTCGATCATCGCGCTGAGCATCGCCTCGGTCGCCGGCGCCCTCTACCGCGCCTCGCTGCCGGCGATCGGCGGCATAGCCCTGGCCGCCTCCGGCCTCAGCCAGTACCGGTCGTATTACAATCCGGAGGCCAAGGGCGCCGGCTACATCACGGCCGAGAAGTCGGCGCGCTGCGTCTACAGCACCGGCGAGCAACTGCTGGCGCAGCAGCCGAAGGTGCTCTGGCAGTCGATGGCCAACCTGCGCCTCGCCATCGCCGAGGTTGAGGCCACCTCGGCGACGCTCGACAACGCGACCGCCGCCGGCCAGGCCGGTTCCGACGCCGCCTCGCAGGCGCTGACCGCAGCGAACTCCGCGCTCAACGGCCTGACCGCCGAGGCGACCGCTTACAACCTCGCGCCCAGCACGATCGACTCGGCCCACGACGCCATCAAGGACTACGTCGACAAGATCGAGCACCGCACCGTCGCGCCGGACTTCGGCGCGGTCTCCGACCAGCTCAACGCCTCAATCACCGCGCAAGCCACATCGACGGGCCAGACCGCCGCGGCCCGCGCCCAGTTGCTCTCCGCCTACCAGGCGCAATCCACGGCGCAGCAAGCGGCGCCAGGCGGTGCGAACATCCCGGCGCCGACGGCCAACGCGCCCGACAGTCTCGCGGCGGCCACCACCGGCGACGTTGAGAGCGACGACACCGGCAGCGGCGCAGCAACGCCGAACGCCCTCACCGCGGGCGGCGCGCAACAGACCGACGCCGAGCAGGTGACGAGCGTCACGGCTGAGGCCAAGGCCGCGGCTGCACAGGGTCCCGTCCAGGCCGCAGCAGTCAACGTCAGCCAGGTCACGGCGTTGATCAAGGCCACGAACCAGGCGCTGGGCCACATGCCAAGCCCGCTCTACTCGGCGACCAACACCGCCATCAGCGCCTGCGTGGCGGCGCTCGACTAGCGGCGCCGCTCACGGCTCGTAGACGCTGACCTCCAGCCCCTGGCCGACCGCCAGGGCGATGCTGCGCATGCCGGGCTTGGTCCCACCCTTCGCCTCCCCCGCGGCCCTGGCGAAGCTTAGCATCCGCAACCCGCGGCGCGAGCCTCGCCGCGCGCCCCTCCGCCCAGCTTCCGCCAGGAAGCGGCTCGACAAGGCCGCCCGGCTTGCCCATGAACGTGGCATTCTCGATGTTCTCAAGAGGGACTTTCAAACCGATGGATCGTGTTCTCCCGCAGCCGACGCCGGAGACCCAGGAGTTCTGGGACGGCTGCAAGGCTGGCGAGCTGCGTCTGCAGCGCTGCGCCGAATGTTCGAAAAGCTATTTCCCGCCCCGCCCATTTTGCCCGGCCTGCGGCTCACGCAAGGTCGAGACCTACAAGGCTACCGGCAAGGGCAAGCTCTGGAGCTATGTGATCAACCACCGTCCGCGCCCCGACATGGGGACCGAGCCGCACTCGATCGCCGTGGTGATGCTCGAGGAGGGGCCGAAGATGATGACCAACATCGTCGATTGCCCGCAGACCCCCGAGGCGCTGCAGCTCGACATGCCGGTCGAGGTGAAGTTCACCGACTTCGGCGCCCAGACCCTGCCCCTCTTCAAGCCGGCGGGAGCGTAAAGCCATGAAGCAGAAATCCGTCGCGGTCGTCGGCGCCGCCGAAACGACCGAAATGGGGCGCATCCCCGACATGTCGGTGATCCAGCTGCACGCGGACGCCGCCCTCAACGCCCTGGCCGACTGCGGGCTGAAGCCCTCGGACATCGACGGCGTCGCCTGCGCGGGCGTCAGCCCCACCGAGCTCGCCTACTACCTCGGCATCACCCCCACCTACGCGGACGGCACCTCCGTCGGCGGCTGCTCCTTCATGCTGCACGTGCGCCACGCGGCGGCGGCGATCAACGAGGGGCTCTGCAAGACGGTGCTGATCACCCACGGCGAGAGCGGACGCTCGCGCGTCGGCGCCGGCGGCTTCAGGGGCGGCGGCGGCAACTCCAGCCTGCCCGGCCAGTTCGAGCAGCCCTACGGCCCGGTCGGCCCGCCCTCGATGTTCACCATTCCGGTGATGCGCTACCTGAAGGAGCGCAACTACACGGTCGAGGACCTGGCCAACGTCTGCGTGATCCAGCGCGAGTGGGCGGCGAAGAACCCGCGCGCCAGCATGAAGGACCCGATCACCGTCGCCGACGTGCTGAACGCGCGGATGATCGCCTATCCGTTCACGCTCTTGATGTGCTGCCTGGTCACCGACGGCGGCGGCGCCCTCATCCTCACCAGCGCCGAGCGGGCCAAGGACTTCCCGCGCAAGCCGGTCTACGTGCTGGGCACCGGCGAGAGCGTCGAGACGCCGATGGTCAGCCAGATGGAGGATTTCACCACCTCCAAGGCCTTCCGCGTCTCCGGCAAGAAGGCCTTCGACGAGGCCGGCATCAAGCACGCCGACGTCGATCACCTGATGATCTACGACGCCTTCGCCCACCTGCCGCTCTACGGCCTGGAGGACCTCGGCTTCTGCAAGCCGGGCGAGGCCGCGGCCTTCGTTCGCGAGCGCCACACGGCCATCGAGAACGCCGGCAAGCCGGGCAGCCTGCCGCTGAACACCAACGGCGGCGGGCTCTCCTACATGCACTCGGGCATGTACGGCATGTACGCCATGCAGGAGAGCGTGCGGCAACTTCGCGGCGTCGCCGCGGCCCAGGTGCCGAACGCCAGGATCTCGATCAGCCACGGCGTCGGCGGCATGTTCGCCGCCTCCGGCACGGTGATCTGGTCGAACGAGGCGCCGTAGGGCCACAGCTCCAGCCTCGTCCCGGATAAGCGTTTTCGCGCTTATCCGGGACGACAGCCGTGGGTGATCGCCACCCACCCCGCGCCGCGCCGGCCCATAACCGCGCCCTCGCATTTGCCCGGCCGGCGGCCTAAGCGCAGGCGACGGGGAAGCGTGCGCGGAGGAACGGGGATGCCGGCTGGGAGCGGCGGCTTGCAGGGCGAGGTCGATCGGGCGGCGGTCTACCGGGCGATGGCCGAGGGCGAGCACGACGAGAAGCTGGCGGCCGTCTATCGGCGGCTGGCGGCGGTCGAAGCGGCGCACGCCGAGCTGCTGGCCGGGCGCGGCGGATCGGCGGCGCCCAGCCTGCGGGCGCGGCTGCTGGCGCTGGTCGGCGCGCATGCGCCGTCGCTGGCGGCCTCGGCGGTGGCGCAGGCGAGCGGCGGCGGTGCGGCCGGCCCCGCATCCGGCGACCACCAGCGCCAGATGGCCCGCTCGGTGCAGACGGCGGCCAGCGCGGTCGGCGGGCTGCCGGGCGACGTGCTCGCCCAGCTGGAGGGCCGCCATCGCGGCGGCGGCGGCAACGCCCTGCGCGCCGCGGTGCTGGGCGCCAACGACGGCCTGGTCTCCAACCTCAGCCTGGTGATGGGCGTCGCCGGCGCGGCGGTGGCGGGCCGCACCATCCTGCTCACCGGCCTGGCGGGCCTCGTCGCCGGCGCCTGCTCGATGGCCATGGGCGAGTGGCTGTCGGTCAACAGCGCCCGCGAGATGCACCAGCGCCAGATCGGCGAAGCCGCCCGCGAGCTCGACGCCCAGCCGGCGCTGGAGCAGGCCGAGCTGGCGGTGATCTACCAGTCCAAGGGGCTGGACGAGACGACCGCGAAGGGGCTGGCCGAGCGGCTGTTCCGCTCCAGGGACGCGGTGCTGGACACGCTGGCGCGTGAGGAGCTGGGCGTCGATCCGCATGAGCTGGGCGGCTCGGCCTGGGCGGCGGCGGTCTCGTCGTTCTCGCTGTTCGCGGCCGGGGCCTTCTTCCCGGTGATCCCGTTCGCCGTCGCCGGCGGCTGGACCGCGGTGGTCGCCAGCCTGGCGCTCAGCGGCGCGGTGCTGGCGGCGATCGGCGCGGCGACAAGCCGCTTCACCGGCCGCGGCGTGGCGGTCTCGGCCGCCCGCCAGCTCGGCATCGGCTTCGCCGCCGCCCTGGTCACCTTCGGTGTCGGCCGGCTGATCGGCGTCAGCCTCGGCGGCTGAGCCGCCGCGGTTGCGGCGGCGGCCGAACGCGCCGTAGTCTCACCGCCGGTCTGGAGGGTGTCCCGTGCGCTTGCGTATCCTGATGTTGACGTCCGCTCTGGCCGCCGCCGCGGCGGCCGGTCCGGCGGCGGCCCAGAAGGGCGTGGGCACGATGGTGGTCCAGGTCGGCGGCAAGACGCTCACCTTCACCGGCGGCGAGTGCGGCTTCGGTCCGACCGCCCACACCATCGCCAAGTACCGGCCCTTCGATCCCGGGCATCCGGAGAACAACCTGCCGATCTTCGACGCGGCGGTCCCCACGCCCGCCGCGAAGTACCACTGGGCCACTGTGGGCTTCACCGAGAACGGCGTGCGCCGCACGCTCGAGGCGACCGGCGATATCACCCCCAACGGCGGCAAGTTCCAGGGCAAGGTGCACAGCCGCGGGCCGGGCGAGCCGGCGTCGGGCTCGTTCACCTGCACCTTCCCGCCACCGCCGCACTAAAGCCGCCAGGCCCCCCGATCCCCTCACCCTCCCATCGCTGCGCGATGGGCCCCTCCCTCTCCCGATGGGAGAGGTGTCGCTAGACCTCTCCCATCGGGAGAGGGAGGGGCCCGCGCCCGCCAGGGCGTGGGAGGGTGAGGGGATCGAACCTCTCCGACGCGCCCTAGCTGCCTGAGCGGCCAGTTTTCATCGCCGTCCGCGGCGCGCCCCAGACCAGGTCGGTGACGACGGTGAGGGCGAGCCGGCCGTCGCCCTCGGCATGCGGGATCAACAGCGCGGTGAGGTCGGCGTCGAACGCGGCGGCCAGCTCGGCGCCCATCATCTGGCGCGGCCAGCTGACCCGCGCATGGCAGCTGGCGATGAAGTCGGCGACGCTCTGGCGGAACCCGAACGCGAAGCGGCGGCGCCCGGCGACGTCGATCCAGGCCTCATGGACGGCGTGCGGCGGCGGTGGCGCGGGCGGGTCTCGCCAGGCGGCCGGCGTCTGGCGGCCGACCCTGGGGTTCCAGCGCTCGAGGAAGGCCAGCCAGGCCTCGATGCCGCAAGGCGGCGGCGGACGCGGAAACGTCGGATCGTTGGCGAGATGGGCGAAGAGGCCGGTGAGCCGGGCCAGCTTCGGAAACACGATCGCCGGGTCGACCCAGTGGATCGACGAGCCGGCGACGACAAGGTCGAACGGCGCGCGCTCGCCGAAGTCCTCGGCGCGGGCGCAGACCCAGCGGACGTTGGCGGGTCCGCCCGCCTGGCGCGCGGCGGCGATCATCGGCGCGGACGGATCGAGCGCCACCACCTCGCCGAAGTGCGGCGCCAGCTCGCGGGCCACCGGCCCCGGCCCGCAGCCGAGGTCGAGCGCCCTCGCCCGCCCCGGAACCTCGGCCAGCAGCGCCGCGTAGGCTTCCGGCGCGTAGGGCTGGCGCGCGTGGTAGCTGGCGGCCACGTCATCCTGGGCGAAGATGGCGGCGCCGGCGAGGCGGGCGGCGGTGGCTGCGTCGGGATCACGCATCGGGCGGCTCCGGCTTCGTTGACGCCCGAGATTGCGGCGATAGGCTCGCCGCCGGTACTCGCTTTCGGGAGCGGCGCGGATGGCGGCCAAAGACCAGCAGCGACGGCGGCGCCAGCCGCGGCAGGCGCGCTCGCGGGCCACCTGGGAGGCGATCGTCGAGGCCGCGTCTCAGATTCTGGAGCGGCGCGGCCCGGCGGCGCTCAACACCAACGACGTGGCTGAGCGCGCCGGCGTCAGCATCGGCACCCTCTACCAGTACTTCGCCGACAAGCGCGCCATCCTGGTCGCCGCGGCGCAGCGGGAGCTGGCGGCCGGCGCGGCGGACGACGGGCGCCGACAGCGGGCGCTGATCCAGGCGCTGATCGCCATGCTGGAGGCGCTGGGCGGGCTCGGCGGGGCGGCGGCGCCCAACTCTGGCGCGGCGCGCACGCGGCCGGCCGCGAAGCGCCGCGGCGACGGCTGGGAGCGGCGGCTGCTCGACCTCGCGCAGGGCTGGCTGGTGGAGATCCTCGCGCCGCAACCCTTGCTGCAGCCGATCCGCATCCGCGCCGGTCACCCGCCGATTGGAAACCGGCGCACAGGCGCGTAAGGCTGTCGCCGGGGCGTCGGTCTTTGACTTGGGGACAGGGAGATCGCAGATGCGTGCAAGTTTCATC
>DASXEN010000026.1:0-61886 GCA_036490095.1 Caulobacteraceae bacterium | reverse complement strand
CCCCTCATCCGTCGCCTGCGGCGACACCTTCTCCCGCAAGGGGAGAAGGAAGCCGAGCGCAACCCCATGTTTTTGAATTGATTTCTAGATGTGTGCATCCCTAAGCGCGAAGCGGGGGAGGGGGACCGCCGCGCGCAGCGCGGGGGTGGAGGGGGCGCAAGGCCGCGCTACGGCGCTGACAGCTCATCACATCGGTCAGGGGATACGACGTCTCGTCAGCGTTCGCCGCCGCCCGCCGGGTTGGGCGTCAGCGGCTCGCCGCGGCGTTGCTTGGCGAGGATCTCGTCGCGGGTCGCCGCCAGGCTGGCGGCCCGCTCCCAGGCGCCTGGATGCGACCAGCCGAAATCGCCGATGGCCTTTGGGAAGCGCCGCCAGAAGTCCGGTGCGGCGCTGATGTCGTAGCCGGCGCGGGCGGTCAGGTAGAGGCCGACATAGTCAGCCTCCTTCTCGGCGACGATCAGGCTGGCGGGGCTGGAGCCGAGCTCGCCGAGCACGCCGCGGGCGAAGCCCTTGCGGTCCAGGCGGTCGTGGTGATGCAGCAGGTCGTGGGCGTACTCGTGGCCTAGCACCAGCGCCAGCATGTCGTCGGAGCGGACGTAGCTGGCGAGGCCCGTGGTGATGAACACGTGCCGCCCGTCGGCCGAGGCGTTCAGCTCCGGGCCCGGCGTCACCTGGGCGTCGTAGGCGCAGCCCTGTTTCGGGGCCAGCGTCACGTGCAGCGGCGCCGCGGCCCGCTCGACCGTCAGCTGGGTCTGGCCCGTCCGCATCGCCGCGTCGATCGCCGACAGCGCCTGCTGCACCGGCAGGTAGCTGGCCGGCTGGTCCGCGCCGGCGGCGGCGCGCGGCAGCGGCCGCCCATCCACCGCCACGAGGATGTCGCCGACCTTCAAGCCCGCCGCGGCCGCCGGGCTGCCCGCGGCGACCGCCTCGACCGCCGGCCGCGCGTCGATGTGGAACAGCGCCTCGGCGGCGGGCCGCAGGCGCGGGCTGTATTGCAGCGCGCTTTGCAGCAGCAGCCCGCTCAGCGGCGCGTGGTCGGGGCAGAGCTCGGCGTTGGCCAAGGCGATCCGGTAGCCGATGTCGGCCACCCGCTGGTCCTCGGCCCGCAGGCCGGCCAGCGTCGAGTCCCATTTGCCGCCGAGCGCCGCCGCCGGCAGCCTGGCGGCGGGCGCCTGGCTGGCCGGCGCGGCCGCCCGGGTGGTGGGGTAGGCGACCTCGGGCTGGATCGTCCCGCAGCCGGCGGCCAGCGCGCAGGCGCACAGCGCCGCGCCGCGCCGCAGCTCAGCGCGCATCGTCGCCGGAGCGCGACCCGAACCAGCCGAACCGCCGCCGCTTCGCCGACTGCGGCTCCGGCTCCGACGCTTCGGGCGGATCGGGGATCAGGCTGCCGTGGCTGGGGCCGCGGATCTCCAGCACCTCCACCGGCCCGCCGGGCCGCTCGGCCTCGAACACCCCGACCGAGAGGATGCCGGTGGCGAAGGCGCCGGTGTCGAGGTTGGTGCGGTGAGGCAGGATCTCGGGGCGGCCGGGATCGGGCTTGCCCTGCCACAGCGGCGTGTGGCCGTGCACCACGTGCGCCTCGAACTCGCTGGCCTTGGCCTGCAGGAACCGCTCGCGGATCCACAGGAAGGTCTCGTCCTTCTGCTTGTGCACCGGCGTCCCCGGCAGCAGTCCGGCGTGGACATAGATGCGGTGCCGGTCGCCGGTGGTGCGCGGCAGGCCGGCCATCCAGCGGATGTGCGAGCGCGGCACCCCGGCCGCCAGGTCGCCGTCGGGATCGAGGCCGTAGGACTGCAGCGTCTGCTCGCCGCCGTTCACCAGCCAGCGGCGCAGATGGCTGCGGCCCGGCTCGGTAACCGCCTGGATCATCAGCTCTTCGTGGTTGCCCTTCAGGCAGGTCACGGGCCAGCGCTGCTGCAGGTCCATGAGCAGCTCGATCACCCCGCGGCTCTCCGGGCCGCGGTCGACGTAGTCGCCGAGGAAGACCACCCGGAACGGCAGTCGCCCGACGTGCTCGGCGATCCGGTCCACCGCTTGGCGCAGCAGGTCGAGGCGGCCGTGCACATCGCCGATGGCGTAGGTGCGGGCGTCCTGCGGCTGGGCCGGGCGCGGGTCGGTTGCGCTATCCGAAGACATCGTCATGGTGAAACGCGCCAACCGGGCCGAATGTGCGTCATCGCGTTCAACGTGGCCCCAGGAGCGGGTTCCAGGTCAAGCCATTCGGCGCGGCGGGCGCCGATTGCCGGCTTTCGCGGCGCGCCCGGTTGGGAGACGGCGGGCGACGGGTTATGCAAGGGCCGTCTTCTTCCAGCCCGAAGGATCGCCATGCGTTCGCCCAGGCCCGCTTTTGACGCCGCCGCGCTTGCGCCGCCCTTTGGGCAGGCGGTGGTCGGCTGGTGGCGGAGCCTCTGGTCGGCCGGCGACCAGACGCAGGCGGCGGTGTTCTTCAGCGCCCTGCTGCTGCTGGTGGTCTCGACGCTGTGCGGCGGCGCCAGCCAGGGCAACGCCGCGCCGCTGGCTTGCGTCGAGGTGGCGAGCCTGCCGCTGCTGTTCGTCTCGCTCTACCTGGTGATGGTCGGCGCGGCGCCGCGCGCCGCGATCGTCTCGCTGCTGCTGCTGGCCGCGGTCGTGCTCGTGCCGCTCGCGCAGCTGATCCCGCTGCCGCCGGGGGTGTGGACCCAGCTGCCGGGGCGCGGGGAGCTGGCGCAGGTGCTCGACGCGCTGAAGCTCGGGCGTCCGGCGGAGCCCTTCAGCCTGGCGCCGGAGCAGACCTGGTGCTGCGCGATGGCGCTGGCGCCGCCCGCCGCCATGTTCATGGGCGGGCTCTTCCTCACCGACGCCCAGCGGCGGGTGATGGTGGTCTGCTGGCTGGTGCTGGCGGTGGTCAGCCTGGGGATCGGCGGCCTGCAGCTGCTGCAGGGCGCCGACAGCCCGCTCTACTTCTACGCCATCACCAACCCGGATTCGGCGGTCGGGCTGTTCTCCAACCGCAACCACGAGGCGGCCTTGCTCTACTGCCTGCTGCCGATGGCGGCGGTGTTCGCCGCCGAGTTCCGCGGCGCGTTCGAAGACCGCCGGGCGCTCGGCCCGCTGCTGGCGGCGCTCTACATCTTCGTGGCTATCGCCGGGGTCGCCGTCACCCGCTCGCGGGCCGGCATCGCGCTGACCGGAGTCGGCCTGCTGGGCGCGGCGGCGGTGGCGCTGCGCGGCGGCGTGCTGGGCAGACGCTGGCGCGCCGTCGCCGGCATCGGCGCGGTCAGCGCGCTGGCGATCGGGGCGGTGCTGGTGCTGAACCTCGGGCCGATCCTGCAACGGTTCGGCAGCGGCGGCGAGCCGCGCTTCACCGGCTGGCCGATCGTCATCCACGCCGCCCAGGGCTTCCTGCCGCTAGGCTCGGGCGTCGGCAGCTTCGAGACCGTCTACCGCACTGTCGAGCCGCTGACCGACGTCAGCCCGATCTACTTCAACCACGCCCACAACGACTATCTGGAGGTTTGGCTGGAGACCGGCGTGGCGGGCGCCGCTCTGTTCGCGCTATTCGTCGTCTGGCTGGCGACGCGGCTGGCGGCGATCTGGGTGCGGCCGAGCGGCGAGGGCGCGAGCCTCGCGGCCGCCGCGTCGCTGCTGGTGCTGATGCTCCTCGCCCACGAGGCGGTGGATTACCCGCTGCGGCCGGAGACCATCGCGGTGCTGTTCGCCTTCGCCTGCGCGACGATCACCGTCTATCGGCCACGCCCGGCCGGCGCCGCGCCGCCGGCGCCGCAGCGCCACCGGCGACGGCGGTCGCGGACTGAGGATTGATGCGAGAGCGGCCCACAAAGCCGCCAGGAAGGCCGCTGAGGGCCATCGCGAGGGGCGTCCGCTAGGGTACTAGCGGTAATAGTGCCGAGGCCGTCTAGGGGCCTCCCGACGGCCGCTATGAGCCTCTCGCCTCAAGCGCGTGTCTTGCCACAATCGACGATAGCCAACTTCGCGCCATATCCGCTCTCGTGACCGGGAGTGCGCGCGATGCTAGGCCTTGACGATGTGCGGTCCCGAGAGCCCGCGGCGGCCGAAGGCGTTGCGGGTGTCGACGATCACCGGCCCGTCGCCGTTGCCGGCCAGGAGGGCGTAGTCGACCGCGTCGTGGTCGGTGGCGATCAGCACCGCGTCGTACGCCGTCACGCTCTCGCGGGTCAGCGCCACCGAGCGGCGGCCGGTGAAGTCGGCATGCTCGCGGGTCGGCGGCACCACGTCGACGTGCGGGTCGTGGAAGTCCACGTGCGCGCCGCGCTTTTCCAGCAGCTCCATCAGCTTGAAGGTCGGGCTCTCGCGCACGTCGGCGACGTTCTTCTTGTAGGAGAGGCCGACGATCAGCACCCGCGAGGCGCTCAGCGACTTCGCGTGGCGCCGGTCCAGCGCCTCCTCCAGCCGGGTCACGACGTAGCGGGGCATGGCCAGGTTGATCTCGCCGGCCAGCTCGATGAAGCGGGTGGGGATGTCGTACTCGCGCGACTTCCAGGTCAGGTAGAAGGGATCGATCGGGATGCAGTGCCCGCCGAGGCCGGGGCCCGGGTAGAAGGGCATGTAGCCGAACGGCTTGGTCTTGGCCGCGTCGATCACCTCCCAGACGTCGATGCCCATCCGGTCGAAGACCATCTTCAGCTCGTTGACGAGCGCGATGTTGACGGCGCGGAAGACGTTCTCGGTGATCTTCACCGCCTCGGCCGCGTCGAGGCTGGAGACCGGCACCACGCGGTCGACCACGGCGCCGTAGAAGGCCTCGACCGCGCGGGCGGCCAGCGGCCCGTCGCCGGCCACCACCTTGGGGATCGAGCGGGTCTCGAAGTCGGGGTTGCCGGGGTCCTCGCGCTCCGGCGAGAAGGCGAGGAAGAAGTCGCGGCCGGACTTCAGCCCGCCGGCCTCCAGCAGCGGCTTGACCACCTCGCGGGTGGTGCCGGGATAGGTGGTCGATTCCAGCACGATCAGCTGGCCGGGGCGCAGGGTGAGGGCGACGCTGCGCACCGTCGCCTCGACGTAGGAGAGGTCCGGCTCGCGCTGGCGGGTCAGCGGCGTCGGCACGCAGATCGCCACCACGTCGCAGTCGCTCAAGCAGGCGAAGTCGTCGGTGGCGCGGAAACGGCGCTCGGCGATCAGCCGCTCCAGCTCGGCGCTGGGCACCGCGTCGATGTAGGAGTCGGCGCGGTTCAGCCGCTCGGCCTTCTGCGGATCGATGTCGAAGCCGATGGTGCGGAAGCCGGCGCGGCCGGCGGCGGCGGCGAGCGGCAGGCCCACGTAGCCGAGCCCCAGGACGCCGACGCAGGCGCTGCGCGCGGCGAGGCGGGCGGTGAGGTCTTCGGCGGGATTGGCGGTGACGGCGGTCATGATTGCAGCGAGCTGGCGGGGACGGCGGCCTTGGCGTCCTGCGGCGCCGGCGTGCGGTCGATCAGGCGGTTGCCGAGCACCAGCACGTCCATGCGGGTGCGCAGGAAGCACTCCAGCGCCTCCTCGGGGCGGCAGACCACCGGCTCGTTCTCGTTGAAGGAGGTGTTGAGCACCATCGGCACGCCGGTGGCGGCCTCGAAGGCCTCGATCAGCGCGTAGTAGCGGGGGTTGGCGGCGCGGTGCACGGTCTGCAGCCGCCCGGAGCCGTCGACGTGGGTCACCGCCGGAATCTGCGGGCGCTTGGCCTCGCGGATCTGGAACACCTGCATCATGAAGGGCACGTCGTCGTCTTCCTCGAACCAGTCGCCGACCGCCCGGTCGAGCACCGAGGGGGCGAACGGGCGGAAGCTCTCGCGCCGTTTGATCTTGGCGTTGAGGATCTGCTTCATGTCGGCGCGGCGCGGGTCGCAGACGATCGAGCGGGCCCCGAGGGCGCGCGGTCCCCACTCCATCCGCCCCTGGAACCAGCCGACCACCTGGCCGTCGGCAACCGCCGCGGCGGTCTCGCGGCAGAGCGCGGCGTCATCGTCGATCTCGCGCACCCGACAGCCGGCCGCGCTCAGCTGGTCGGCGCGCGCGGCTAGCATCTCGCCCAGGGCCGCGTCGCTGTAGCCGGGGCCCCAGAGCGCGTGGTCCATGACGAACGCGCGCTTGCCGCCGAGCTGACGCCACAGCGCGAAGGCCGCGCCCAGCGCCCCGCCGGCGTCGCCCGCGGCCGACTGCACGTAGACGCGCTTGAACGGCGTCACCCGCCGCACCTTGCCGTTGGCCACCGAGTTGGCCGCGCAGCCGCCGGCCAGCACCAGGTCGGTCAGGCCCGACTTCGCCTGCAGCGGCTTGATCAGGTGGAAGAAGGCCTCCTCGTACATCGCCTGCACCGAGCGGGCGATGTCGCGGTGGCGGTCCGCCAGCGGCTGGTCGGGGCCGCGGCGCGGGCCGAGCAGGTCCTCCAGCGCGTCGGAAAACAGGTCGCCGAACTGCGGCGCCCCCTCCGACCACTGGTAGGGCGTCTCCTCGCGGTGGTGGCGGAAGTAGCCGAGGTCGAGCTCGAAGGCGCCGTCCGGCTTGAGGCGGACGATCTTGCGCATGGCCTCCAGCTCGGTCGGCTGGCCGTAGGGCGCGAGGCCCATCACCTTGTACTCGTCGCCGTAGTGCGGGAAGCCGAGGTACTGGGTGAGCGCCTGGTAGAACAGGCCCAGCGAGTGCGGGAAGAAGATCCGCCCATCGACCGAAAGCTCGCCGCCGCGGCCGACGCCCCAGGCGGTGCTGGCGAAGTCGCCGAAGCCGTCCACCGAGACCGCCACCGCCTCGTCGAACGGCGAGACGTCGAAGGCCGAGGCCAGGTGGGCCAGATGGTGCTCGATCGGGTGCAGCTCGGCGCGCACCTTCGCGCCCGGAAACGCCTTGCCCAGCAGGTCGAGCACGCTTTCGCGGGCCCGCCGGTTGCGCAGCCGGTTGAGCACCAGGCCCAGGTCCGGCCGCTCGGTGACCACATAGGCGAGCTTCTTCAGCTGGTTGGCGCGGCTGTCCTGGTTGACCGCCACGTGGTCGACGTCGCCGATGGAGAGGCCGGCTTCGGCCAGGCAGTAGGCGATCGCCTGCGAGGGGAAGCCGGCCCAGTGCTTGATGCGGCGGAAGCGCTCCTCCTCGGCGGCGGCGACCAGCACGCCGTCGCGCACGAGGCAGGCCGAGCTGTCGCCGTGGAAGGCGTTGAGGCCGAGGATGATCACGTCGGGCGCACCGTCATACTTTCGGGATCAGAGGAAGCCAGCGCGCGGCGGCGGCGGCAAGCGTTTGCCGCAATCGCCCCGCGACATCAAGCGGCCGCCTGGCGGTAGAGCGCCGCCAGCCGCCCGGCCGCCGCCGGCCAGCCGTATTCGGCCGCCACCAGCGCCCGGCCGGCCTCGCCCATCCGCCGCAGCGTCGCGGCCCCGGCCCCGGTCGCGGTCCGCAGGCCCTCCGCCAGGCCATCGACGGTCGGCTCGACGCGCCAGCCGGCGCCGTGCTGGGCCAGCGACGGCCAGGGCGCGGCCGTGGTGGTCAGCACCGGCGCCTCGTGCGCCAGCGCCTCGGCTAGCGCCATGCCGAAGCTCTCGGAGTGGCTGGGCAGCACGAAGAGGTCGGCCTCGCGCAGCAGGGCGGTCTTGGCCTCGCCCAGCACCGGGCCGGGGAAGCTGACCACGTCGCCGAGGCCGGCCGCGGCGGCCCGGGCGGCCACCTCGGCCCGGTGGCCGGCTTCGTCGGGGCCGGCGATCACCAGCCGCCAGCCCGCCGGCCGCACCCGCGCCCAGGCGTCGATGAGCATCGGCAGGCCTTTGACCGGGTAGATGCGGCCGAGGAAGACGGCGGTGCGCCAGGCGCCGTCCGCCGCCGGGCGCGGCGGCAGGTCCGGCAGGTCGACGCCGTTGGGAATGGTGTGGATCGGCGCCGCCAGCCGGTAGGGGCCGAGATTGGCCGCCTCCTCGGGGGCGGTCGCGTGCAGGGCGGCGGCGCGGTCGAGGTCGCGGCGCTGGTAGAGCCGCCAGGCGAGGACCTTCTTCCAGCGCTTGTGGCGGATCGCCCAGGGCTCGAGCATGCCCCGGGTGCTGACGATCCGCGGCAGGCCGCGGCGCCGTGCAAGGCCGGCGATGCGGTGGTTGTGCGCCAGCCACAGGCCGCTGTCGTGCACCGCCTCGGGCGCGAACTCGGCGGCCGCGGCTTCGACGTCGCCGCGCAGCCGCCGCACGGCCGAGCCGGCGGGAACCAGGGGCGTGTCGGCCGCCGAGCCATCGGCCGACCAGAGACCGACCTCCAGCCCGGCGTCCGCCAGCGCCGTCGCCATCTGCGACACCGAGAAGGCAGGCCCGCCGTAGGCGATCTGCAGGCTGGTGGCGGTGATGAGCACGCGCATGGCCTGCGCGGGAGCCTCCGCTACGCGGCCGGCCCGTGGCGCGACTGCGGGAAGCGGCCCTCGGCGAGGCCGGCCACCCTGGCGCCGTCGCGCCGCCGTGTGCGCCAGACGTCCCACGCCCAACCCCAGGCGAACGACGCCAGCACCGCCGCGGCGGCCCCGCCGGTCATCTCGACGAAGGAGCCGCCCGGCTGGATCACCGCGACGCAGGGCAGGAACAGCGCGATCATCGCCCGGAAGTCGCCGTGCCGCCCCGCGGCGGCGGCCTTGACGTCAAGGGTCGCCAGCAGCAGCCCGAGCAGGAAGAAGCCGACGATCACGCCCGCAAGCCCGAAGTTGATGTAGAACTCCAGTACGTTGCCGACACCCCACGAGGTGTCCTCGTTCAGCTTCAGCCCCGTAGCCTGGGCGACCATCTGGCCGCTGCCGGCCACTTCCGGCTTGTTCGGCCAGAAGGCGCGCGGGATCACCGCCAGCGCGCCGTCGATCACCGACTGGCCGTTCAGATAGTCGATCTCCTTGTCCTGCAGCCGCGCCGCCGCCAGCCCGACGAACATGTTCTGGTTCAGGCGCTGGTCGAGCGCGTTCAGGTCCTTGTCGTTGGAGAGGTCGATGAAGTGCGCCCCGGCGAACGCGCCGAGCACGCTGTCCACCCGGTTCTCCATCGACGCGCCGCCCCAGACGCTCTCGCGGATATCGGTGCGGTGGTCGAAGTAGTTCACGAACACCGTCATGCCGACGAAGATCACCAGCAAGATGCTGCCGATGGCCCGGACCTGGGAGCGCGCGGCGACGGCCAGCACCGAGGTGACGATGGTGACGGCGGCGACGCCGTAACTGAGGAACCCGCCCAGGATCAGCATCAGCACCGGGTAGACCGCCAGCGCGCTGCCCCAGACCAGGAAACGGCGCATGTCGTTGGCCTGCATCGCCGCGCGCAGGCCCAGCAGCGTGCCCAGCATCCAGATCGCGCCGCCGGTGCTGATCGCCGCGCCGAGGCTGGGGATGCGGCTGAGCGGCGCCAGCGCGTAGACGAAGATCCATCCGCCCACCAGGCAGAACATCGCGAACTTGCGGCGGTCGGCCTTCACCAGTTGGTGAGGCGGGCGCACGGTCAGCCGCGCGACCCACACGCCGAGGACAAAGCAAACCACGCCGATGGTGGTGTAGCGCAGCCCGAGCTCGACGAACTCGCCCCCCGGCAGCACCGAGCCGGCGACCACGTGCGCGACGGCCCCCGGCAGGTGCATCACCAGCAGCAGCGACAGGTAGGCGAACGGCAGCCCCAGGGACAGCTGGTCGCGCCGCAGCAGCAGCAGCAGCAGGTAGAAGGCCGCGAAGCAGATCGTCAGCTCTAGGATCATCGCAGGCTCGGGCGCCGACCGGAGGGGACCGCGAACAGGTGTAGAGGCAAGGCCCACCGCGCCGTCAAGGAAAACCGCCGTGTGGGCTGGGGCGTCACGGGACGGCCAGCTGAGCGCCGGCCGGCCGGCGCCCGGCCAGCGAGCTGGTGAGGCGCCGCGAGGCGGTGCGCGCCAGCCAGTGCGACGGCGCCTCGACCACCGCGTAGAAGGCCAGCGACCCGCCCAGGATCAGCGCCACCCGCAGCATCCAGCCGGTCACGAGCGCGGTGGGCGAGATCGGCGTCGCCGAGATGACGATGTTGTGGACCAGGTAGAGGGAATAGCTCCAGCGTCCGCACCACTCCAGCAGCCGCGAGGTCCCGCGCCGCTCGAAGTGGTTCATCTCCGCCATGATCCACAGGTAGATCAGCAGCTGGAAGGGGAAGAGCAGCAGCGGCAGGCCGGCCTTGATCGGTGCGTGGAAGAACACCGCCAGCGCCACGGTGGCGTAGGTCCACAGGCCGGCGCGCCAGGCCCAGACGTTGCCCGCCCCGGCGACGCCGATGGCGGCGACCTGCTCGGCCAGCAGGCAGCCCAGCAGCCAGGCCGGCAGCCCCACCAGCCAGGTCAGCCAGATGGTGAAGCTCCAGTAGTAGGGAAGCCGCCAGCCGACGACGATCATCGCCCCCGCCACCAGGAGCGAGATCAGCACCGTGTTGGCCAGGCCGAGGCGGCGGAAGGCGATCCGCAGCAGCGGATAGAGGGCGTAGTAGATCAGCTCGCAGTAGAGGCTCCACAGCACCGCGCCGAGCGCCCCCTCGGCCCGGTGGCCGAGCGCCGTGGCCAGCGCCATCGCGCCGAGCAGCGGTCCGGCGATGCGCACCCCGCGCCGCACCCAGAACGGTCCCGTGCGATAGGGCGCGCCGGTTGCCGGGCCGTAGTGGATGCAGAAGCCGGAGATGACGAAGAAGACGATGACGGCGGCGACGCCGTTGAAGCTGACGCCCCAGACCCCGGTCAGCACCCGCTGCCAGGCCCCGTGCTTGCCGATCTCGTCGGCCAGCGGGAAGGCCGCGCCGTTGCCCAGCGCGACGATCGACGCGGCGACGAAGCGCAGCGTGTCGAGCCCCTTGATCTCGTGCCGTTCGGCCATGCGCGTCAGCTCGCGGCGGCCAGCCTGCCGGTCGCCGCGCAGTCCCGCTCCAGGCGCGCGATCACCGGCCGCAGCCGCTCGACATAGGAATAGCCGCTTTTGGCGCAGCGCGCCCGGCCCGCCGCGGCGATCGCCGCCCGGGCGGTCTCGTCGCCGGCGTAGAAGCGCGCCTTGTCCACCAGCTCCTCTTGCGACGAGAAGAACTCCGCCTCGCGGCCCTCCTCGAAGAAGGACTGGTGCTCCTCGGTGCGGTCGGCGAGCAGCAGGCTCCCGCAGGCCGGGATCTCGAAGGTGCGGGTGGTGTGCTGGTCCGGCCAGGTCTGGCGCAGGAAGCCGACGCCGATGCGGCCGGCGGTGAGGGCCCGGGCGTAGTCGTCGGCGTAGACTTCGCCGCCCTGCCAGGCGCGGCCCAGCAGCGGGTCCCTGGCGATCCGGTAGGGCTCGCCGCCGGCCAGCTGGCTGAGGATCAGCTGCCGGCGCAGCGTCCAGCGGCCGTCGCGCAGGAAGTCCCAGTAGCCGCCCCAGATCTTCAGCGACTCCACCGCGCCGGCCACCGCCCGCAGCATCCGCTCGCGCCGCGGCTCCCAGCCGCCGAGGAAGCCGACGTCGCAGGCCCAGCGCGGGTCGTCGGACGGCAGCGGCCGGTGCACCTCGTCGCAATAGCCGAGCGGCAGGTAGACCAGCGGCTTGCCCAGCGCCTCGTAGTCGGCCCGCTCGTAGCTCTTGCAGTAGGCGAGGAAGTCGAAGCGCCCGAAGGCGGCGTCCATCAGCGGCGTGCGCCGCCATTTGAGGATGAAGTAGGGGTCGGGCGTGTAGTGGGCGCGGATGGCGCCGCCCTCGCCGAGCGCGTCGACGGTCTCCGGCCGCAGGTATTCCTGCTTCTCCGCCCAGACCAGCTGCGGGCGGAACGCGCGCGCCGCCTCCAGCACCGCGCGGTTGATCCCGTCGACGATGGACCCCAGGCCCAGCCGCCGCTCGGATTGCCGCGCCAGCCACGAGGCGCTGGTCCAGGGAGTGCGGGTGTCGACGCCGACCACCTCGTGGCCCAGCCGTCGCAGCGCCCGCATCCGCATCCGCGAGGTCTGCCCCTCGGCGGTCGCGCCGACGAACAGGATCTTCACGCCGCGGCGGCTTTCGGCTCGGCCAGGGCGTCGGCGACGTGTCCGGCGAGGCGCGCCTCGAACTGGGCCTTGGCGTGCAGGGCCCGCGCCCGCCGCCAGGCGCCGGCGCGCAGGGCCAGGTAGTCCTGCGGATGGTCGAGCATCCGCCGCATCGCGCCGGCGACCTCGGCGGCGTCGGCCGGCTGGTCGATCAGCGCGCCGCTCTCGCCGTCCGCCACCAGCTCGGGGATGGCGAAGGCGCGCGAGGCGATCGCCGGGCAGCCGAACAGCGCCGCCTCGACCAGCAGCAGCGGGGCGATGTCGCTGCGGGTCGGGTGCACCACAGCCACCGAGCTGGCGAGGATGTCGCGCAAGGCGGCGCACTCGCCCGGCGCCTCCTTGCGCAGGAAGCCGACGTAGTCGACGCCTGGCTCGGCCAAGCCCTCGGGCGGCGGCGCGCCGACGATGGTCAGCCGCGCTTCGGGATGGGTCTCGCGCAGCAGCCGCAGCGCCGCCAGCACCGTCGGTCCGCCCTTGGCCGCGAAGTTGGTGGAGACGAAGGCGAAGCGGGCGCCGCCGGCGAAGGCGTCGTGCTCGGGCGGGTCGAACTCGCCGAAGATGCCGACCGAAGCCACCCGGGCCGGATCGAGCCCATAGGCATCGACCGCCCGGCGCGCGGCCCAGTCGCTGGTGAACAGCACCCGCGCGGCGCCGCGCAGCCAGCGCGCCTCGGCCGCCTCGATCCGCGCCAGGTCGTCGGCGCGGAAGGCGCTGCGGTCATGGTAGATGGAGATGTAGTCGGCGAAGACGCAGTCGCTCCAGGCCACGTAGGGCCGGGCCGGGCGGGTCGCGACCCAGTAGGTGAAGCCGTGGAAGAAATCGAGCCCGGCGGCGGGCGCGGCGCGCCGTTCGACCTCGCGGGCGATGGCGCCGAGCCGGCGCTGCGAATAGGCGAAGAAGTCGCCGCCGAGGCCGCTGAGGCGCAGCCCCTTCGACAGCGCCTTCTGCCAGAGCAGCGGCGGCGGATCGACCGGCCCCACGTAGGTCACCTCGTGGCGGCGCTCCAGCGCCGCGCAGGCCGCCGCGTTCATCGCCGAGAACCCGCCGGTCCGCAGGTCCTTCGGCAGGTGCGAGACGAAGTTGATCACGGCTTCGCGCCCGAGCGGTAGAGCTCGGCCAGCATCCGCGCCGAGTGGTCGATCGCGAACGGCGAGGCGGCGACCCGGCGGTTGGCGTCGAGCGCATCGGCGCGCGGCGCATGCGCCAGCCGCAGCAGCGTCTCGCGCCAGACCGCGGGCTCCGCGTCGAGGTCGAGGAAGGTGACCAGATCGGGCACGACCACGCACTCGCGCGGCACCCCGCTCGAAGCCAGCACCGGCGCGCCGGCCGCCTGCGCCTCAACCGCGACCATGCCAAGCCCCTCGGCCCGCGACGGGAAGAACAGCACGCTGGCGGCCCCCATCAGCCGCCCGATGTCGCGGCGCACGCCGGCGAAGACGATGCGGTCGCCGACGCCGGCGGCTTCGACGCGCGCGCGCAGGATCGGCGTGGCGGAGCTGAACGGCCCGGCGAAGACGAAGCGCACGCGCTCGTCGGCGCGCGCGCAGTCGATGGCCACCTGCGTCGCGAAGCCGGAGTTCTTGTGGTTCTGCGCATGCCCCAGGTCGGGCGAGACGTCGAAACGGCCCGCGAACAGCACCAGGGCGGCATCCTCGGGCCAGCCGAACTCCGCGCGCACGGCGCGGCGCACCTGGTCGTCGGCGACGAACGCGCGCGGATCGATGCCGCAATAGAGGGGGGCCTTGGGCGTGCGGGCGAACGCCGGCGCGTCGAAGCCGAAGGCGGTGATCGCCTCGCGCGACGTGCCGACGATGTGGGTGGCGTAGCGCGCAACCAGGGCTTTGCCGACGCGCCCGGTCATCCGCCGGCCCAGGCTGACGCCGTAGTTGTTGCGGATCTGGTAGGCGGGGTTGTGCACGTGGGTGACCCGCACCGGCGGCAGCAGGCCGGCGCCCGCCAGGTAGTGCCAGCCGCTGGCATGGTCCTGGTGGTTGTGCAGGGCGTCATAGCCGCCCTCCCTGAGGATGCGGCGGAAGCCGGCGACGAACGTCGCAAGGCTGCGGCGCCCGAACGGCAGGTAATGGATGGCGGCGCCGAGGGCGGTCGCCTCGTCGTCGAGCACGCCTGGCCGCCCGCCGGTGGCGAGGATGTCGGTGCGCACCGTCCCGCCGGCATCGCGCCAATGGCGCAGCAGCTCGATCAGCCAGGCTTCCGCGCCGCCCATGCCGAGGTTGTCGATCAGGTGCAGCACCTTCAGCGGCCGCTCGGGCGCTGGCGGCTGCAGCTCTCGGGCGCGAAGCGGCGCGTTCAAGCCTTGCGCGCCTCGACGTAGAGGCTCTCGTGGACCTTGTCCGGGTCGTCGCGCAGCAGGCGCGGATCGGCGCCCTGGCCGAAGGACGCGGCCCGCGCATCGGCGAAGCCGATCTCGGTCAGCACTCGGGTCATCAGGTCGGCATCCCAGGCCGAGCGGTGCATGTGCATCTGGGTCAGGAACGAGATGCCCACCGCCGGATGCGGAATCGGCGCGAACTGCGGGCGCGACAGGCGTCCCTCGTAGAGCTCGACGTAGGTGCGCACGTCCGGCACGCTGATCCGCAGCCAGGCGCCGGGCTTCATCGTGCGCAGGCACTCGCGCATCACCAGGATCGCCTCGGAATAGCTGACGTGCTCGAGCACGTGCTCGGTGAAGACGCCGTCCCAGTGGTCGGCCGCGCACTTCCACGGCCGGGTGATGTCCAGCCGCCAGTTGGGCCGGAACGCCGTCTCCCGCAGCGCCCGCTTGAAGGCGTAGTCGTCGGCGTTGACCCAGCCCTCGAAGATGTGCGGGCCGCAGCCGAGGTTGAGCAGCGCCGGCCGGCCGACGTCGGGCGGCGGCCGGCGGAACAGCGCATCGCCGACCAGGCGCTCCAACCGGTAGAAGGTCGACTGCGCCACCGACAGGTTGAACTCGAACTCGCCGGCGCCGAGCCGTTCGGTGAGGCTCACGTGGTCAGGCTCCGGCATGCAGGGCGGTGAGGTCGGCGAGGGCATGGTCGAGGTCCATCGGCGAGGCGGCCAGCGCCGCCAGCGCCCCTTCGCGCGAAGGCGCCGGCGCGTTCCAGAGCTCGACGGCCGCCTCGGCCCAGGCGTCGGCGCCGGCGTCCAGCGACAGCCGCCGCCATGCAGCGCCGGGCAGGATCGGCGCGTCGGACACGCCCAGCGACAGCAGCAGCCGCAGTCCGGTCAACTGCGCCTCCACGACGGCGACGCCGAAACCTTCCGCGGGGTGATGCGGGTGCGGCAGGATGAACCAGTCGCTGGCGCTCATGATCTGCGCCACGTCGTCGCGCCAGCCGAGCATGCGCACCGCGTCCTCCTGCCCGAGCTCGGCGGCGCGGGCGCGCACGTCGGCCTCCAGGCTGCCGTCGCCGGCGAACACCCCGACGGCCTGCGGCAGGCGCCGGCGCAGCGCCGCCAGCACGTCGACAGCGAACACCGGGTTCTTCTCCGGAGTCATCCGCCCGGCGAAGAGCAGGATCGGCGCGTCAGGCGCAAGCCCCAGCGAGCAGCGGAACGCGCGGCGGTCCAGTCGCGCGCCGGCGAACCGCGTGGGATCGACGGCGATGTAGTGCACCCGGTCGCGGCGCGGGTCGCGGCGCGCGCCGGCCAGGAACTTGCTCAGCGAGTGCTCGGAGTTGGCGACGATCCGGTCCGCCATGGTCAGGCACATCCGCCGCAGCGCCGGCCGCAGCACCGCCTGCTTCAGCGGGCTCGGCGTCAGCACGGCCTCGTCGAGATTGTGCACGTGGACCAGCCGCAGGCCCAGCGGCAACCCCGCGGCGGCGGCCAGATAGACGCCAGAGATCAGGTCGTGATGGCAGTGGAGGACGTCGTAGCCGCGCGCCGCCTCGGCCCTGAGCGCCCTGGCGAAGGCCAGCTTGTCGCCGATCGGCACGGGCGAGCGGATCACCCGGCCCCCCAGCGCCTCGGCCTCCTCGTCGCGCGCGCCGGGCGCGCCGAAAGCGCAATAGAAGCTCCAGTCGAGCGGCTGGCCGCGGACCCTGGCGTGCGCCATCAGCTGCAGCAGCCAGGTCTCGACGGACCATCGGTCCATCACGCCGACCACATGCAGGACCTTGGGCGGGGTCACACCAGCGACGGCAGGGGCAGCCAGCGGGGCAGCGCGCTGATCCAGCGAAGGGTGTTGAAATAGCGGCGCGAGACGTTCGCGAGGCTGACGCCATCGACCACATGGTCTTCGCCCGCCGCGGCCGGCGCGACGATGCTGGGCGCCTCGTGGCGACGGGCGGTGAAGCAGACCTTGTTGGCGAGCGGGAGGGCGGCGAAGCCCTCGACGTGGGCCGCGGTCGCGCCCTCGCGGTCGTCGAACTTGAAGAACCGGCGCGCGGGATCGGGGTTGATCCGCGTGCAGCGCCGCCGCCACGTCGCCCGCGCCTCATCCTCGCCGTGGTAGTGCTGGAAATCGATCTCCACCTCGCCGCCGAGCCGGCCGATGGGGTAGCCGAGGCCCTCGCGGGCGCGCCACGCGTTGACGCTCGGCGAGCGGCTCTCGCCGACGAACGTCAGCTCCGCGCCGACCAACTGGTCGAAGCGGGCGAGCAGGGTCAGATAGTCCGCCGGCGGAATGAAGAGGCCGATGAAGGGCGTGGCGTAGGGGACGCCAAGCGCCTGGTAGACGTGCGCGCCCCAGCAGTTGTTGGAGACGACGGTGAAGGCGTCGTCCGCGGCAAGGGCGCGGAGCATGGCGGCGCGCGGGCCCGACGCCACCGCGTCGGACGGCGTGCCGACCGGCGCTTCAGCCGGGGCGAGGGCGCCGCTCAACCGGCCGCCTGCGCCGTCTTCGGCGCTCGCGCTTCCGCCGCTTGCGACGCCAGGGCGCCCGAGGGCTTGCGCGCCTCCACGTAGAGGCTCTCGCGCTGGTACTTCTCGTGGTCGATCTGCAGTCCGAGGCCCGCCGGCGATTGGCCGAAGGCGCAGCGGAGCACCTCCGCGAACCCGGCCCGCTCCAGCAGCCGTCGCAGCGTCGGCCAGTCGTACATGAACTGGTGCTCGTAGCGCTGGCGGAAGAAGGAGTTGACCATCTCCATGGCGGTCTCGCCCGGCTCTCCGGCGCCGCGATAGCGGACCAGGCCTTCGGGGTCGTCGAAGTAGCTGCGCATGACGAACTCGCCGTCCGGCACCACCACCCGGAACACCCCGCCCGGCCGCAGGATGCGCGCGACGTCCGACGCCAGCCGCAGGCCGTCCTCCTCGGTGAAATGCTCCAGCACGTGCTCGCTGAACACCCCGTCGAAGCTGGCGTCGGCGAACGGCAGGCGCCGCTGCAGGTCGACGAGCAGGTGGACGTTGGCGTCGTTGTAGCCGTCGACGTTGACCCAGCGCCCGTCGTCGCGGCCCCGCGGGCCGGCGCCGAGGTTCAGCAGCACCGGCGCGCTGCGGCTGGAGACGAGGCGGGCGGCGCGGCTGCGTTGCCCGCCCGCCCAATTGCCCAGCCGCACCCACATGAAGTGGATGTCCCAGCGCAGGGTCGCGAGCGAGCGGTGGCTCAGCAGGAAGAGCAGCAGCCTACGCAACGGCCAGCTTGCCGACATATTCGAGCCCGCGCCGCCGCCCGCGCAAGCAGGCGAACTGGATGCGGCGGTGCGGCGCGGGCGTCAGCATCGCCCGCGCCACGTGGGTCCAGCGCACGCGATAGTCGCGCACTTCCGCCTCGGCGCCTCTGAGGAAGGCCAGGATCACGGCCGAGAACCAGATCCCTTCCGCCAGGCGGACGTGGTAGTCGACCGTGAGCCGCGCGGCGGGGATCAGGTGGGTCAGTCGCAGCGCGGCGACCACGCCGACGCCATAGCCGATGTCGCAGGCGCAGGCGGCCAGGTCCTGGTCGCCGCCCGAGACCAGCGACTTGCCGGTCCGGTCCAGCTGGAAGCTGCGCTTGCCGCTCCGGTTGAGGTCCAGGTAGTGGCGCGCGGCGTCGCGCCGGATGCACAGGCCCGCGCCGCACGGCAGCGTGTCGGGCATGCGCGGCAGGTTCGACCACAGATCCCGGTCCAGCTGCCGCAGCGCCAGGTTGCCCCAATAGCGGCGCATCCACTCGGGCGCCGGCGCGTCGAACTCGGGCAGCGACTGGCCGCTCCACGAGCCGAGGAACGGCCGCTCGCGGGCTACCTCCAGCGTCAGGCGCAGATAGTCCGCGTCGAGCACATTGTCGTCGTCCACGAACACCAGCAGCTCGCCGTCGGCTTCCTCGATGCCCCGCAGGCGGGCCGGCGTCAGACCGAGCGTCTCTTCGCGCACCAGCCGCGCGGCCGGATGCCAGCCCAGGTCGAGCCTGCCCGCGAGCGGCTCGTCGGAGCGGTTGTCGACCACCAGCAGCGCCCACTCGTGGCTCGGCAGCGTCTGGCCCTTCAGCGCCGCCAGGCAGCGCTCGAGGTAGTCCGCGCGGGGATTGTGGGTGCAGATGATCACCGACAGCCGCACCGCCGGGGCCTCGCCTGGGGCCTGCGGGCTCAGCCGGCCCGCTCCAGCAGGACCGTGCCGTAGCGCACGTCGGACGCCTGCATCTCCGCGTCCTCGTCGAGGAAGCGGATGCGCCGCCCGCTGGCGCGCACCAGGGCGCTGAGCTCGTCGAAGCTGTCGCCGAACTCGGCCCAGGCGTAGGGATGCAGCTCGCACAAGAGGTTGGCGTCGCTGGCCAGCAGCTTCGGCGCGCCCTTGAGGATGCGGATCTCGGCCCCCTCGGTGTCGATCTTCACCCAGCGCGGCGTCGCCAGGCGCTTGTCGGCCACATAGCCGTCCAGGGTCACCAGCGGCACCGTGAAGGTCTCGGCGTGCGCGGCGACGTGCTCGCCGATGCCGGTGCGGGCGAGCGACGACTGGGCGTTGCCGCCCTGGCTGTAGAGCACCGCCTCGCCCGGCGCGTCCGACGCCGCCAGCGCTTCGACCACCGGCGCCTTCAGCTGCGGATTGAGGGCGATGTTCTGCTGCAGCATGCGGCGGGCGTGCGGGTCGGGCTCGAACGCCGCGACGTGGCCGCCGGGGCCGCACCTGGCGGCCATGATCAGCGCGTACTGCCCGGCGTGCGCGCCGACGTCGAGCGCGGTGTCGCCGGCGTTCAGCCCCTCGGCGAACAGCCGCGCCTGCATGGCGTCGTAGCGGATCGCCGGGTTGGGCGAGTCCTCGTAACGGGTGCGGACCGGGCGCGTGCCGGGGGCATAGCGCAGCACCTGGCCGGCGATCGGGTAGGGTTCGCCGCGCCGCCCGTAGACCAGCGACTTCAGGCGCAGCACCGTCTCGTGCGAGAGGCCGAGCGTCATGGTGATCCCTTACAGCGCAACCAGATGCTCCTTCGGCACGGCCAGCAGGTCGGTCATCGCCGGCCGGACGTGGCCGCGCGCCGGCGTCAGCGGCAGGCCGTGGCCGGCGAGGCCCTCGGCCAGGGTATGGGTCGGCCCGCCGGCGTTCGCCAGGTCGTACTCGCGGCAGAAGCAGACCTCGTAGCCCGCCTCGTCCAGGAAGGCGATCAGCGTCTCCGGCGGCGCGACCCGGATCAGGTACTTCTCGAAATACTCGAAATAGATCGCCTTGACCGCGCGGCGCTTCAACGCCTTGGCCGCGCCACGCAACGCCGAGAGCTCGTAGCCCTCGACGTCCAGCTTCAGCATCTCGACGGTCCCGATCCCGCGCTGGCCAAGATAGGTGTCCAGCTGCACGACCGGCGTCTTCAGCGCGCCGTTCGGATCGATATGCGAGCGGCCGGTCTGCTCCTCGGCGACGTCGAAGGACGTCTCGCCGTCGTAGTCGGAGACGGCGACGCCGTTCACCGTGGCCTGCATCGCCGGATAAAGGCCGCGCGTCTTGCCGATCGCCTCCAGCAGGCGCGGGATCGGCTCGAACAGGTGAAATCGCACCGTCGGCGCGTGCTTGCGGGCGAGGCCGAAGCTCAGGAGGCCGTAGTTGGCGCCGACGTCGAGGAACTCGCCGCCGTTCTCCAGCAGCCGGTCGGCGATGCGGAAGAAGTCCTCGTCGTAGGCGCCGTCGATGACGATCAGGCGCAGGAAGCCGTCGCTCATGTCCGCGTAGCCGAGCGCGTCGCCGCGGATGCGCACCAGCTGCAGCGGATCCTCGCCGGTCAGCCGCATCCAGCCGGTCATCAGCCGGTGGCGGCGCAGCGGACGCGGCAGCCGTTCGGTGAGCCGGGCGGCGGTGGGCAGCAATCCCATCCTCAGTCGCCGCCCGCGCTGGCCGGCGCGACGGCGAGCATGTCCTCGCCGCCCGAACGGCAGACGCGGTAGCCGTGGCCGCACAGCAGCTCGAGCGTCGCCTCCTGCTGGGCGCGGCTCATGTTCTTGATCTCCCACTGCACGATCGCCGGGCGGACGCGGGCGAACGGGAACAGCGACAGCAGGTAGCCGTCGGCGCCCTCGGCGTCGATCTGCAGCAGGTCGAGGCGGCCCGGCGGCAGCTTCGCCAGCACGTCGTCGAAGGTGATGCAGTCGACCTTCAGCTCGCGGATGTGCTCGGCCAGGCCCGGGATCAGGTAGTCGTGCCTGACGATGTGGTCGCGGTCGAACGAGGCCATCCCGCCGGCCCACTTCGGCAGCTCGTCGCATTCGACGGTGTAGAGGCTGCGCTGCCCGCGCGCCCGGTCGACCGCGGCCTGCAGCACGACGATGCCGGGGGCGTCCTGGTAGAGCGCGCGCAGCTGTTCGGCCGGGCGCGGCTGCGGCTCCAGCATCACCCCGCGCCAGCCGCAGCGGGCGATGTATTTGCGCAACGGGTCGGTGGAGACGCCGTCGTAGGCGCCGACCTGCACGAACACGCAGGCCTCGCCGTGCTCGAACATGCGCCGGCAAACGACGTCGTCGAACTCGACGTTGCGCAGCAGCTCCGGCTGCAGCAGCTGGCGCGGCGTATAGCGCACGCCCTGGACGTCGTAGCCCGCGTCCCTCAGCCTGCGCCTGACCCAGGCTTTCACGATGTTATCGCCTGCTTGACCAGCCTCGGCGGCGCCTGGCGCGGCTTGGCCTTGAACCAGCTGCCCAGCCGCAGCTTCATCCGCCGCGACACGGCGAACGACCATTGGATCCAGACGTGCCGCCACAGCGCCAGCCACTTGCGCGCGGCGCCCATCGGCATGTGCTGGTAGTACCAGTCCTCGAAGAACTGCAGCAGGTCGCCGCCCACCATGTCATGCAGGAAGATGGCCTTCATGCCGGCCCAGTGGATCACCAGCGGCGGTGCGGTTCCGGCGGCGACGCTCGCCACGTCGAGCCCCTGCATGCCGTCGCCCGGCCAGCGCATGAGGGTGTGGCGGTCGATCCTGAGGCCGTCGAACGCCTCCTTCTTCAGCACCACATAGTTCATGATCCCCTGGTCGCCGCCCATGAACACGTCCGGGTAGCGCAGCCTGCGCGGCAGCGTCCACTCGACCCAGCGGTCGAACTCCTCGCGCCTGACCAGGCCTGCGGTGCCGAACCACTGGCCGACGTTGAAGGCGATGCGGGCGCTCTGCACGTCGGGATCGATCTCGGCCAGCTTGTCCCAGTCGTAGTAGAGCCGCTTGAAGTCGGCGTCGGACAGCGCCTCGTCGTCGACGAAGAACGGCGCGTCGCTGCGGGCGCGCACGTCCAGCACCTTGCCGGTGAAGGCGGTGTCGACGTCCATCACCAGGAAGCGCTGGCCCGGCGGGCCGAACAGCGGCTCCAGCTTCACCAGGCCCCAGCCATAGTCGCCGGGCGGCAGGTCGGCCACCTCGACGTTCCAGTGGGTCCTCAGCTCCTCGGCCAGGCCCGGCTGCAGGATGTCGCCGGCGAGGATCTGGATCGGCGCCTCCGGATAGAAGTAGCGGATGCTGGCCAGGCAGATGCGCGTCAGCCGCGCGTCGCGGGCGCAGGCGGCCAGATAGATGCGGTCGACCGCAGGGGTTTGCATACCGGAAGGGCTCACAACATGGATCCCGTCCGCCAGCCGCCCAAGTCGGAGCCGGTCATGGCTTCCAGGGCTTCTATGTCTTCTCTATATACCTCAATAAGTTCGCCGTAACGATGCGATGGAAAGGTCAATTCTTCGGCCTTTTCCTTCTTGTTTATCGAGTTTATTCTACTGCGAACACCCCGAAGTGTGCTTCCGATCGGCGTTTTCTTCAGCGCCCTGACGATCGCGCCGTCATAGCCCTTGTTCAACAGGTGGCGGACAGCATGATACTTTGCCTCGTAGGTGACATTTACCTTTTCGCTGTCCAGTTCAGCACCGGCCCCGTCATGAGGCACGCCGAGGAAGTCGAATATTCCCTCGAAGAAGGTCTCGGGTGACTTCACAAGCTCATCATAAAATACGACTTTTACATTATCTCTCGGAAAGACGTCGAGATATCGCTTCAGGTGCTTTGAGTAGAAGCCGATGTCCTTCATCCATCCGATTCGATGGCGCCGGCCACGCTCCGCGAATTTCACCAGTCCCTCGGTCATGAAGGCGTCGATGAAATCCTCCTGGGAGAGGTGGTGCGACGTGTCCTGGTGCCAATAACGGTATGCCGAAAAGGCGCGATGCAGCGGATTTCGCAACACAATCAATATCTTCATGGACGGATTGAATTTGTATATCGCTTCGGCGCAGTGGAAACAGCTGAGGTAGTAAGGTGATGCTTCGCCGATGGCTAAATTGCCTTGAGCTTTTTCAAACAGAGAAAGGTAGTAATCTAGACTAGATAATTCAGTGAGTTCCAATTCATACGGATTTCCGCCCTGATATAGAAAAAAGCACGGCTCCTTCGGTTCAGTTACGAAGATCTGTGGGTGTTGAGCCAGGCGCGAGGAAATCTTGGTGGTGCCGGCTTTCATCGCGCCGACGAGAATATAGTTCGGAATCATGCTGCTAGGTCCGTGCGGGGCGGCGCGTGTTGGCAATTCTTCGTAGGTAAGCGCCGTACGTTCGGCAAGCGCCGGGCTGCGCAGTGGTTCGGCAACGCTGCAGCCGGGACAACGGACCGCTCCATCGCCGCTCGCGGCCCGCCGCGAGCAAGCTCGAACCCGATTGACCTTG
The DNA here is from genome assembly GCA_036490095.1 of Caulobacteraceae bacterium. Classification (GTDB taxonomy): domain Bacteria; phylum Pseudomonadota; class Alphaproteobacteria; order Caulobacterales; family Caulobacteraceae; genus Acaudatibacter. Next base: position 38,876 of record DASXEN010000026.1, on the reverse strand, counting down.
GCCGTTCGATTGGTCCTTTAGCGTCCGCATGGCCGACCTGCCCATCCTGTGGCGCATCAGGGACTTCACCCGCAAGCTGCGCGCCGGCGCCGACGCGGCGCTGCGCTCCGAGCAGCTGTTGCGGCGCATCCACGAAGACCAGATGCTGGCCCAGATCCGCCAGACGCCGCGGTACAACGATCCGCTGCGGCTGCTCTCGGCCAGCTACAAGGTGTTCTCCCAGAACCAGGAGGACGGGATGATCGCCGAGGTGTTCCGGCGCATCGGAACCGCCTCGCGGCGCTTCATCGAGTTCGGCGTCGAGGACGGGCTGGAGTGCAACAGCGCCTTCCTGCTGACGCAGGGCTGGAGCGGCGCCTGGATCGAGGGCTCGGCGGGAAACGCCGTCAAGGCCCGCGCCGCCTTCGCCGCCTACGATATCGAGGTGCGCAACCAGTACATCACCGTCGAGAACGCCGACGCCCTGATCGCCGAGCTGGCGCGTGGCCAGGAGCTCGACCTGCTCTCCATCGACATCGACACCATCGACTACTGGATCTGGCAGGCGATCCGCACCGTGAAGCCGCGGCTGGTGGTGATCGAGTACAACGCCACCTGGCCGCCCTCGGTCCGCAAGACCGTGGCCAACGACCCGAGCATGGTCTGGGACGGCACCAACTTCACCGGCGCCTCGCTGGGCGCGCTGGAGGCGCTCGGCCGCGAGAAGGGCTACTGCCTGGTCGGCTGCTCGCTCTCGGGCGTGAACGCCTTCTTCGTGCGCGAGGACCTGGCCGGCGAGAAGTTCTGCGCCCCGTTCACCGCCGAGAACCACTACGAGCCGCCCCGTTTCGATTTCGCCGGCTCGTTCGGCCACAAGCCCGGCATGGGCCGCTGGGTCGACGTCTAGCCTCACCGCGCCACCACCTCGGGCAGGGTCCGCAGCCGCGCCCAGCCTTTCCACTTGCGGATGACGGCCTCGCTGGGCAGCCCGCTGCGCGCCAGCGCCAGCATCAGCGCGCCCGCCGCGTGCAGGCCGGACGGCCCGAGCCGGCGGATGCGGATGCTGCGCCAGGCCCGCAGCGCCGCGCCCAGATTCTTCTGCTCCGCCCAGCACCGGGCGATGAAGAAATACAGGCTGCAGAGCGCGCGCTGGCGCACCCAGTTCATGCCAGGCCCCTGGCGGACATGCGCCTCCAGCCGGGCGACGACGTCGAGCGCGCCGTCGAGGTGGCGCGGCGAGCGGCGCTGCTCGACGCTGACCTTGGTGGGCTCGAACTGCCAGCGCACGTGGTGGTCGATCTCGGCGAAGCGGATGTAGCGGCAGCCGGCGGTCAGCGCCCTCACGTGCAGCTCGACGTCCTGCCAGGAGAGCAGCGTCTCGTCGAAAAGGCCGAGCCGCAGCAGGCTGTCGCGCCGCCAGATCGGGCCGGTGATGATCCAGGGGGCCTCGAAATAGAGGAAGCGGGTCAGGTCGTCGCCCAGCAGCTGGTCGTCGAGCTGGCGGCCGTAGTCGCCGACCGTCTGGGTGAAGATGCCGGTCTGGAAGGTGGCGAAGTCGAGGTCGGCGTTGTGTTGCATCACCTCGGCGCGGCGCGCCAGGCAGCCGGGATCGAGCAAGTCGTCGGAGTCGAGCATCACCACGAACGGCGCGGTCGCCGCCCGGATGCCGATGTTGCGGCAGACGTTCGCGCCGCCAAACTCGCTCTGGCGCACGATGTAGCGAACGCGGGGATCGGACGCCGTGCGCTCGGCCATCAGCTCGGCGGTGCCGTCGTCGGACCCGTCGTCGACGACCAAATGCTCCCAGCCGGCGCAGGTCTGCGCCGCGACGGAATCCAGGGTCTCCCGCAGCAGGCGGACGCGGTTGCGCGTCGGCGTGATCACCGCGACCTGCGGCGTGGCCGTCATCTGTCGCCCGTCACGGACGGCCGTCCAGTTGCAGCCAGGCGGCCAGCCGGGCTCGCTCGTGCTCCCAGCCGTATTCGGCCATGGCCCGCTCGCGGCCGGCGGCGCCGAGCCGCGCCGCGATCGGCGCGACCGCCAGCATCGCCTCGGCCATGCCCGCCACGTCGCCTTCCTCGACCAGCAGGCCGGTCTGGCCGTGGATGACGGCCTCCGGGATGCCGGCGTGACGCGTCGCGATCACCGCCAGTCCATAGGCCATCGCCTCCTGGATGCTGGCGGGCAGGCCCTCCTCGTCGCCGGTCTCGGGATCGGTGAGGCTGTGCTGCACGAACACCCCGCACTCGGCCAGCAGGCCCGCCTTGGCCGCCTCGCTCGCCGGGCCGTGCAGCCGCACCCGCGCGCCCAGGCTGCAGGCGGCCACGAACTGTTGCGCCGCCGCCAGGAACTCGCCGCCGCCCACATAGTCGAGCGTCAGCGCCGGGTCCTGCGCCGCCGCCCGCCGGAACGCCTCCAGCAGGAAGATCGGCCCCTTCTTGGCGGTCATGCGGCCGACCGCCAGCAGCCGCCGCCCGGCGGCCGGATCGCGCTGCGGGAGCGTGGCCGGCAGGTCGACGCCGCCGGGGTTCACGTGCACCTTCTCGGCCGGCAGGCCCAGCCCGATCAGCCGCTGGCGGTGCGCCTCGCAACGGGTGAGCACGGCGCGCGCCGTGCGGTAGGCGACGTAGCTGCGGGCGGTGCAGGGGTCGCGCAAGGCGGCGCTGAGGTCGATGCCGTGGCCCTGCGCGACGTAGGGAATCCCCATCCGATCGAGCAGCGGCGCGAACTCGGCGAACTGGTCCAGGTACTCTCCCAGCACCACCGCGACCTGGTGGCGGCGCAGGAACCGTTCGATCGCCTGCGCCTGCATCGCCGGCCAGGGCTTGCCGGCCCGGTGCGCAAGCCGCGAGGGCCAGCTGGCCATCACCTCGTCGAGGTAGAGCACCGGGCAGGGCGCGTCCCATCGCCCGCCCGTCCGATGTCCCGAGCGCCGCGCCACCGCCACCGTCCTCCCCGGCGCCAGCCCCTCCAGGTGCTTGCGGATGAACGTCTCGCTGACCGTGCCCAACTGGGTGGTGAAGACGGCGAGCCTGCCGGTCAAAGCGGTTTCACCGCCGCGGCGCTCAGCCCGACCACGAGCGTACTCTCGTCGAACGTCGCCGGACGCCGGTCCATGCGGAACAGCAGCCAGACCACTGGCCAGAGCAGGATGCACAGCGCGCGCCGCATGGCGCCCTGCAAGGCCGACGCGGCCGGCATGCGCCGCGCCCACAGCCCGAGCGTCACCGCCAGCACCGCATCGCGGCCCCCCGTCGCGGCGATGCGCGGCGCGGCGAAGCCGGCCGCGGTCAGCAGCCGCTCCAGCGAGAAGGGCGTGTAGCGGAACTCATCGTGCGGGATGGCGTGCATCGGCCAGACGAACGGCACGGTCATGAACAGGAAGCCGCCCGGCCGCAGCACCCGGAAAACCTCCCCCAGGACCGCCGACGGCTCCGCGCAGTGCTCGAGCACCTCGGTCATCAGCACGCTGTCGACGCTGGCGTCGGGCTGGGGCAGGGTCACGCCGTCCCACTCGGTGTCGGGCACGGAATAGGCGTTGCCCGGCAGGTCGACGCCGACGTAGGTGCAGGCTCGGCTGGGGGCGGAGAGCAGCAGGTCGCGATAGGGCTTCTCGCCGCAGCCCACGTCCAGCAACAGGCCGTGGAAGGACGCCAGCTCAGCTTTCAGGGCGTCGAGGATCAGCCGCCGGTTGCCGAAGCTGTCGAGCGTCGACGGGCGGCAGACCGGGTCGAGATAGGGATCGCGCAAAGTGACGCCGGCCTGGCGGCCCGCCGCTCCAGCCTACGACGCGGCGCCTGAAGGCGGCTTCACCAGCGCCCTGCCGGTGTAGTCGATCGAGAACATGAATGGGCGCTGCTGGGCGAAGTATTCGTCCACCGCCTGGCGGCAGCCGTCCCAATGCCCGTAGTCGTCGACGATGAGGATGCCGCCCGGCTTGAGGCGCGGGAACAGGTGTTCCAACTCATGGCGCGTCGACTCGTACCAATCGGTGTCGAGGCGCAGGACGGCGATCTCCGCAGGGGCGCCGCCGGGGATGGTCTGCAGCACGTCGCCTTTTACGAAGTGGCATTTCTCGGCCGGGTAGCCCGTCGACAGCAGGTTGGCGCTGACGTCCTCCAGGGTGGCGTGGCACCACTCGCTGTGGTCGCCGGCCAGCGATTTCCGGTAGGTATCCTCGGCCGGTGCGCCGCGGTAGTCGAGATCCCGCTCGGTCGGCGCGGTCATCCCGGCGAAGGTGTCGAACAGGTAGAGGTCGCGGTGCTCCGCGCGCTCCAGCAGCGCGGACGCGGCGGCCATCATCGAGCCGCCCCGCCAGACGCCGCACTCGACGATGGCGCCCGAGATGCCGCTGTTCATCACGTAGCGGACCGCGTCAACGAAACTGGCGATGCGCTCGCAGCTGGTCAGCGTGTACGGCTTCTCCCGCGCGATGATCCCGGCGTAGGTCGGGTCGAGCTCGAGCCGATGCGGCGCCTTGGGCGCATCAAGCCGCTCGAGCCTGTAGCCGAGCGCGTTGAAAGCGTGTTGCACGCCGGCTCTTATCTGCCTCATCACCATGTTTCGCCTAGGGTATCCTCAGAGGACCTTGGAAGCTTGGTGGACGGCGCCGGCCGCTTTTGTCGAGGCGTCCGCCGACCAAAGAGCGTTTCTCAACCAGGTCGATCCAGGGCGCTGCGGCCAGCGCAGCCATTCCGCCGTGCTCTCGCCGCCCATCCGGAACCCGGGAAGCGTGTTGAGGGCGTCCCACGAAAGCCGGCCGCCCAGCTGGGCGGTGGCGACGTTGAGCAGGTATTCCCCAGGCGCCAGGGGCAGGGGGCCGACTTCGCAACGGATGTGTTGCAGCCCCACGCCGGCCGAGAACAGGCAGCGGTCGTCGGTCGACATCAGGGTCGTGACCACGTCCAGGTTCTCGTTCAGCAGGTTGATCACCACGATGCCGTCGCTCACCGGGCGGTGGATACGCAGATCGACGTCGATGGCGACGCCCTCGCCGGGCTGCACCACGGCGACGCCCAGCGGCCCGCCGCCGACCAGGACCCGCTCGATGTCCACCCAGCCCGCGTCGCGATGCGGCCGGCGGTAGCCGGAAAGGTCGCCGCCTTCGAGCCGGTCGTGGCTGGCGGCCAGGAAGTGGGAGACGACGGCGCGGCTCTCGCCGGCCATCGCCACGCGCCCGCGCTCCAGCAGCAGGGCGCGGCTGGTCAGGTCGACTACCGAGGGCAGGTTGTGGCTGACGAACAGCACCGTGCGGCCCCGCTGGGCCACGTCCTGCATCTTGCCCAGGCACTTGCGCTGGAAGGCGACGTCGCCCACCGCCAGCACCTCGTCGACGATCAGTATCTCCGGCTCCAGGTGCGCGGCGACCGCGAAGGCCAGGCGCACGTACATGCCCGACGAGTAGCGCTTCACCGGCGTGTCGAGGAACTGGCCCACCTCGGCGAAGGCGACGATCTCGTCGAACTTGGCGTCGATCTCGCCGCGGGTCATGCCGAGGATGGCGCCGTTGAGGTAGATGTTCTCGCGGCCGGAGAGCTCGTGGTGGAAGCCGGTGCCCACCTCCAGCAGGCTCGCCACCCGCCCGCGGATCACCGCCCGGCCGCGGGTCGGCTCGGTGATGCGGCTGAGGATCTTCAGGAGCGTGCTCTTGCCGGCGCCGTTGCGGCCGATCACGCCGATCACCTCGCCGCGCCGCACCTCGAAGGAGACGTCCCGCAGCGCCCAGAATTCCTCCACCTCGTCGCCGGCGACCAGCTGGCGCCCGCGCGCCACGCTCAGCGCCGTGCGCGCCGCGGCGCGGGCCGAGCGGGTGACCATCTCGCGGAACGACTCGGCGCGGTGCGCGGCCTGGTGGCCGATCAGGTAGCTCTTGGAGAGCCCTTCGACCTCGATGGCGATGTCGGCGGCGGCCATCAGATCAGGTCCGCGAAGGTCTTTTCGAGCTTGCGGAACTGGCGCACGCCCAGCCACAGCGCCGCCGCGATCACCGCCAGCCCCAGGCCGAAGCCCGGCCAGTAGATCGTTGCGTGGCCGCCCAGCACGCACCAGCGGAAGCCGTCGATCACCGCCACCATCGGGTTCAGCGAATAGAGCAGCCGCCACTTCTGCGGCACCACGCTGGCGCTGTAGCCCACCGGCGAGACGTAGAGGCCGAACTGCACGATGAACGGGATCACGTAGCGGAAGTCGCGGTAGCGCACGTTCACCGAGGTGATCCACAGGCTGGGGCCCAGTACGGCAAGGAAGGCCATCAGCGCGAACGCCGGCAGGAACACGATCCGCCAGTCCGGCGCGAAGCGGAACCAGGCCATGAAGCCGCCGAGGATGATGAGACCGATGGCGAAGTCGACCATCGACGCGACGATGGCGGCGGTCGGCACGATCAGCCGGGGAAAGTAGACCTTGCTGACCAGGTTGTTGTTGCTGACCAGGCTGTTGGAGGCGTTGGCCAGCGCGGTGGCGAAGAAGGTCCAGGGCAGGATGCCGGCCAGCGCCATCAGCGCGTAGGGCGAGCCGCCGTCGCTCGGCAGCTTGGCCAGGCGGCTGAACACCAGGGTCATGATCAGCGTCTGCAGCAGCGGCTGCAGCACCGCCCAGGCGACGCCGATCACCGTCTGCTTGTAGCGGATGGTCACGTCGCGCCAGGCCAGCACCTGGAAGAGCTCGCGGTAGCGCCACAGGTCGAGCCAGTAGTGCCGGTCGGCGCGGCCGGCCTCCAGCACCACCTCCTGCACCGGCTTGGCGAGGGTGGTCTCAGTCATGGACGAAGATGATGCTGCTGCCCTGGCGGGCGAAGCGGAACGGGGTCTCGCGAAGGCCGGCGAGGGCGGCGCGGACGGCGTCATGGCGCCCCGGCGGGGCCAGGAACATCAGGAAGCCGCCGCCGCCGGCGCCCAGCAGCTTGCCGCCCTCGGCGCCCGCCGCGCGCGCCGCGTCGTAGGCCGCATCGATCGGCCCGGTGCTGACGCCGTCGCCGAGCCCCTTCTTCAGCCGCCACGCGGCGTCCAGCATCGGCCCCAGCGGATCGAGGTCGCCCCGGCACACTGCCTCGAACGCCTGGCCCGCCAGGCAGGCGAGCTCGCCCGTGGCGGTGGCCGCCGCGCCGGGCGCGGCCACCGCGGCCGACTGCCGGCCGAGCAGGCTGGAGGCCGAGCGGGTGACGCCGGTGTAGAAGAACAGCAGCCGCCGCTCCAGCTCGGCCACCAGCTCCGGTCCGCTCACCACCTTGGTCACCTCCACCCGGTCGTCGGGATGGAAGCGGATGAAGTTGAAGCCGCCGAAGGCCGCCGCATACTGGTCCTGCTTGCCGATCGGCTCGCCGCAGCGCTCAAGCTCGATGTGGCAGCTTTCCTCGGCCAGCCGCGCGGCGGGCGCATGACGGCCCTGATAGGCGTGCAGGGCGTTGAGCAGCCCGACGGTGAAGGCGCTGGAGGAGCCGAGGCCGGCGCCGCGCGAGGGGATGTCGGCCACCGAGGTGATCTCGACGCCGCCGTCGATGCCCAGCAGCCCCAGCGCCTCGCGCACCAGCGGGTGCTCGACCTCGGAGGCCCGGGCCACCTCCTCGGTGCGCGAATAGCTGACCCGCACGGCGTCGTCGAACTTGCGGCTGACGGTGACGTAGACCGACTTGTCGATGGCGGTGGAAAGCACCGCCCCGCCGTGGCGGCGATAGTAGGCCGGCAGGTCGGAGCCGCCGCCGAACAGGCTGACGCGCAGCGGCGTGCGGGAGATGATCATTGCGCGGCGAGCGCCATGCTCTCGGCGCAGATCAGCTCGGCGGCGCCGGCCAGGTCCTGCGCCACGTGGTCGGGGCGGGCGGCGAGCGCGGCGTCGAAGGTGGCCGGGTCGGAGCGCACCAGGATCGAGCGCAGGCCGGCGCGGTGGGCCATCTCGATGTCGCGCGCCTGGTCGCCGACCATCCAGGAGGCGGCGCGGTCGATGGCGAAGTCGCGCGTGGCGGCGTCGACCAGGCCGGTGGCGGGCTTGCGGCAGTCGCAGGCGATCTTCAGCTCCGGCCGCTCGCCCGGGAAGCCGCGGTCCGGATGGTGCGGGCACAAGTAGATGGCGTCGACGAAGGCGCCGGCCTGGCCCAGCTTCCATTCCAGCTTTCGGTGCACGGCGGCGACGTCGGCCTCGGTGGCTTCGCCGCGGGCGATCACCGACTGGTTGGTGATCACGATCAGCCGGAAGCCGGCCTCGCGCAGCCGCTTCAGCGTCGCCGCGACGCCGGGGATCAGCTCCAGCTGGTCCGCGTGGCGGATGAAGCCGCGCTCGTGGTTGAGCACCCCGTCGCGATCGAGGAAGACGGCGCGGTGGCGCGCGCCTTCGCCCGGCAGCCGGATATTGCCGGCCCGCCAGTCGGCCTCGACCTTCGCCAGCCGCGCCGGCGCGCCCATGTCCTTGATGTACTCAGGTGAGCGGTAGGCGAGCACGCGATCGCCGCGGGCGACCAGGCCGGCGAGGACGTCGCGGGTGAAGTCCAGCTTGCCGGCGCCCGCGAACGGCCTCAGCGCCTCGCGCCGCACCGCGTAGAGCGCCGCGTTGACCAGGTTGGCGAAATGCCCGCCCTCGGGGTGCGGGCAGGCGCGGATGGCGGTGACCCGGTCGTCGGCGTCCACCTCCAGCAGGTCGGAATCGAACGGATGGTCGTTGGGGTGGGCGAGGGTGGTGAAGTCGCCGTCGTGGCCTAGATGGAAGGCGCCGAGCCTGGCGAGGTCCACCGCCGCCATCACGTCGCCGTAGAGCACGAAGAACTGCTCCGGCAGGGCATCTAGCGCTCCGACCAGCGCGCCGGCGTTGCCCAGCGGCGCCTGCTCGGCGCGGACGGTCACCTCGAGGCCGAAGCGCGAGCCGTCGCCGACGAAGTCGGCGATCTGGTCGCCCAGGTAGCCGGTGAAGACGGTGGCGGTCTCGACGCCGGCCGCGCGCGCCAGCTCCAGCTGGTGCTGCAGCACCGGCTTGCCGCCGATCGGGATCAGCGCCTTGGGCGTGGCCGCCCAGGCCTCGCCCATGCGCGTGCCCTTGCCGCCGGCGACGACCGCCAGGTGGCGGATGGCCCCGCTCATGCGAGCGCCTCCGCGGCGATCTCGGCCGCCGCGCGCAGCACCGCCTCGTCGGAGGTCAGTCGCGGACGCCAGCCCAGCGCCGAGAGCCGCGCCACCGAGTAGTCGAATTTCGGCACGTCGCCCACCCAGCCGCGGTCGCCGCCCGTGTAGGCGATCGGCGTGCCCGGGGCCATGCGGTCGATCATGGCCTCAGCCATGAAGCTCACCCGGCTGCCGGCGCTCTCCGGGCCGATGTTGAAGAGGTTGCGGCGCTCGGTGGCGTTGGCGACGATGAAGCGCATCGCCTCGATCAGCTCGGCCACGTGCAGGTAGGGCTTGGTCTGGCCGCCGTCGCCCAGCACCCGCAGCGCGGCCGGCCGGCCGGCGAGGCGGCCGGCGAAGTCATGCAGCGCGCCGTGGGTCGAGCGGGGGCCGATCACGTTGGGAAAGCGGAAGATCCAGATGCGCTCCAGCGCCTGCTCCGCCGCGGCGCTGACCAGCGCCTCGCTGGCGAGCTTGGCCGCGCCATAGCTGGAGATCGGCAGCAGCGGGCCGACCTCCTCGGTCAGCCGCTTGTCGCTCTCGCCGTAGACGGCCGAGGTGGAGGCGAAGGCGACGGCGCGGGCGCCGACCGCCTTGCAGGCCTCGATCGTCGCGAAGGTGGTCTTCAGGGTGCGGGTGAAGTCGATCGATGGGTCGGCGACGCCGGCGGCGATGTCGCTGTTGGCGGCCAGGTGCCAGACGATGTCGGGCGGCGCGTCGCCGGCCAGGGCGCGGAAGGCGCTCGCCGCGGCCGGGATCTCGCTGATGTCGGCCTGGGCGAAGCGGAAGCGCGGATTGGCCTTCGCGGCGTCCAGGTGCGCCGGCTTGCCCAACGAGAAGTCGTCGACGCCGGCGACCTCGTCGCCAGCCGCCAGCAGGGCTTCGGCCAGCTGGCTGCCGATGAAGCCCGCGACGCCGGTGATCAAGTGGCGCATGGCGAAGGAGTGAGTGTGGCGGCTACTCGGCCGCCGCGGGCGCGGTTGCGCCGGCGAGGGGGTTGGCGACCAGCCACTTCATGCAGACGTGGCCGATGATCATCTGCAGGTCTTCGGCGATCTGCATGTCGTCCACGGGGAAGTGGATCGGGTGCTGGGCCAGCCCTTTGCACTTGCCGCCCGAGAACCCGAGGATCGCGAAGGTGGTCATGCCCTTGGCGGCGCCCATCTCCAGCGCCTTGACCACGTTCGGCGAATTGCCGCTGCCGGAGAGCACGACCAGCACGTCGCCCGGATCGGCCTTCACCCTGAGCTGCTCGGCGTAGACGTTCTCATAGCCGATGTCGTTGGCGAGGCAGGTGAGCACCGCGGCGTTGGCGCTCAGCGACTCCACCCGCAGGCCGACGCCGTGGCTCATGCCGGCGCCATAGAGGAAGTCGTTGGCCAGGTGGTTGGCGTTGCCGGCGCTGCCGCCGTTGCCGCACAGGTAGATCTTGCCGCCGGTGCGCCAGCAGTCGCGCATGGCTGCGGCCAGGATCGGCGCGACGTCCATGGCCGGCAGGGCCATCGCGGCGCTGAGGCCCTGGGCATAGCGGACGATGTCCGCCTTCATGTCGGTGGTGGTGGTCATGGCTGCTTGGTCGCGGTGGCGAAGAGGAAGGCGCCGCGGCGATGCACGGCGTCGGCGATATAGCGGTCGGAGAACAGCGGGCGGACCAGCCTGCGCAGGCCCGGCGGCAACGGCACCGCGTCGGATTCCAGGCCGAACACCTTCAGCTCCACGTCGTCGAAGAAGGTGTGGCAGAGGTCGGCCAGCGAGTCCCGCGTGAAGTAGCGCGCCAGGTAGCCGTCGGTGCTCTCCCACAACAGCTCGTCCAGCGAGCGGCCGCGCCAGAAGCCCAGCAGGTAGCGGCTGGTCAGCACCGAGTAGGCCTGCGCGCCGTCGAGGTTGTAGACCATGAAGCGCAGCTGGCCGCCGGGCTTCAGCGCCCGGTGCAGCTTGCGCAGCGCCAGGCCGGTGCGCGACGAGTGGTGCAGCACCCCCCACGACCAGATGAAGTCGTAGGCGCCGTCCGCGTCCAAGGTCTCGACGTCCTGCTCGCGGATGTCGGCGGCGAAGCCCTTCAGCGCCGCGCGGCCCCGCGTCACCTCGACGGCCCGCGGCGACAGATCGATCGCCGTCACCTCGGCGCCCGCGCCGGCGATCAGCTCGGTGTGGAAGCCTGCGCCGCAGCCCACCTCCAGCACCTTGCGGCCGGCCAGGTCGGCGAACGGGATGATCCGGTCGAACGGGCGCTGGTCGTGGGCGAAATGGCGGGCGGACTCGACGAACCGGCGATCCACCTCGTCGAACCAGGCGGGCGTGCCCGGCTCGCAGGCGATCTTCTCGCGCCAGTCGTACGACATCGGGTGGCGGGTCCACCAGGCGCGGTTGCCGGTCTGGATGTCGCTGGCCGCCACCGCGCCGTCGGCGCGGGCCTTGGCGGCCTTGGCGGGACCGGCGGGGGCCTGCGGTTGCGCCGCGAGCACGCCGGCGTCGGCGGCGGCGCGCAGGAAGCGCGCCTTGAAGGCCGAGAAGGAGAACTCCTGCGCCCAGCGGTCGTAGGCGTTGCGCGACAGCGTCTCGAACAGCCGGTCGCTGGTCAGCACGTCGGCGATGGCGCCGGCGATGCGCTGCGGCTCGTCTCGGCTGATCGAATAGCCGGTCTCGCCATGGGCGTTGACCTCCATCGAGGCGTCCTCGGTCGAGGTCAGCACCGGCAGGCCGTGGCTCATCGCCTCGGCGAACACCAGGCCGAAGCCCTCGCCGCTGCTGGGCATGGCGAAGAGGCGGGCGCGGCCGTAGAGCGACTCCAGCGTCTCCTCCGAGACCAGGCCCAACACCTCGATCGAGGCCGCGGCCGGCGACGCGGCCGCCAGCTCGCGCACCCGCTCGATGCGGTCGCCGCCGCCGGCGAAGCAGAGCCGGGCGCCGGGCGCGCGGGCGACGACGCTCGGCCAGGCGGCGATCAATATGTCCTGGCCCTTGTAGAACATCGCGTCGTTGCGGCCGACGAATAGCACCATCTGCTCGCGCGGCGGGCCGGCCGCCGGCGGTGCGGCGTCGACGTCCTTCTCGGTGCCCAACAGGCAGAGCCGTCCGGTGGTCAGCTCGGGCATGCTCTGGCCGAGGCGCTCCAGGGTGTGGCGGCTGTTGACGAACACGGCGGCGGCGCCGCGGATCGCCGCGGCGTAGTCGGTCCGCAGGTTGCCCGGCCAGACCTCGATGCCGTGCACCCACACCGCGTAGCGCTTGCGCAGCAGGCTCAGCGGCGAGTGGGCGCGGGCGGTGCCGGCGAAGTCGTAGATGGTCCAGTCGGCGCCGAGGCCGGCGGCGGCGTTGGCGGCGACGAACGCCGGGCGGCTGCCGCCGAAGGCGCGGGTGCGCACGCCGCCGATCAGCGACGGCTCCGCATCCTCGACGGCGAGGCCGCTCACCTGCGCCACGCTCGCCAGCGACTTCAGCGTCAGCCGCGCGCAGCGGGCGATGCCGCTGCTGGTGCCGGCCGCGAGCGTCTGCGCGGAGACCTGCACCGACGTCACGCCGCCGCCGCGAAGGCGCCCGGCCCGGCGGCCGGCGACATCGCCCCGAACACCTTGCGCGCCCACTGCCGCGAGGCGAGCCCCTTCGGCGGCGGCCGTCCGCCGGCCCCGCGGCCGACCACCTCGGCCATCCAGGCCCCGGTCGGGACGCTGAAGCCGGTCTTGGCGCGCCCCGCCACCTCGGCCGGCAGCGGCGTGCGCGGCGCTGCGGCCTGCGCCGCCTTGCCCGCGCCGGGCCTGAGCGCCGGGATGCAGGGCGCGAGATCGCGCAAGAGGCCGATGTCCACCAGCGGCGGGCGGATCTCCAGCCCGTGCGCCATGCCGGCCCAGTCGGCGTCGCGCAGCAGCTGGTTCTTCATGTAGTTGAGCGATTCCAGCGCGCAGACGCGGCCGACGTCGCTGCCGGGATCCGGATCGAGCGAGGCGGCGAGGCCGGGCATCAGCCCCAGCCGCGCCAGGCCTTCGCGAGCGAGGCCGCGGTCGACCAGGTGGGCCAGCTCGTGCGGCAGGAAGAGCCCGCGGCGCAGCAGGTAGGCGCCCGGCCAGGTTCCGGCGAACTCCAGCATGCCGGCGGCCTTGGGGCGGCTGCGGACCAGGCCCGGGGCGGCGACCTCGATCAGCATCCGCGCCAGCTTGCCGACGCCCGGCGTCGCGGCGAGCGGGCCGTAGCGGCGGCGCCAGCGCGGCAGGTCGACGAAGCTCGGATAACCAGCCAAGAGCTCGTCGCCGCCGAGGCCAGAGATGGCCACCTTCAGCCCCGCTTCGTGCGCGGCCTTGGAGACGAACCAGGTGTTCACCCCGTCGATCGACGGCTGGTCCATCGCCGCCAGGATGGCCGGCAGGTCGGCCTCGAACTCGGCCTGGCCGACGATGCGCACCTCGTGGCGCGCGCCGTAGGTGCGGGCGACCTCGGCGGCCAGCGGCGCCTCGTCCTCGCTGGTCCCGCGGAACTCCTCGAACGCCAGCGTGATCGCTCGCAAGCCCGAGCCGCCGGCCTCGCACATCAGCCCGAGCAACGCGCCGGAATCGACGCCGGCCGAGAGGAAGGCGCCGACCTCGACGTCGGAGAGCATGTGGCTCGCCACGCTGCCCGCCACCGCGGCGCGCACCCGCTCGTTCAGCTCGGCGGCGGGGGCCGGGTTGGCCGCGCCCTCGGCGAGGATGGCCGGAATGCTGACGTAGGCGCGGGGCGCTTGCGCCCCCTCGGCGTCGATCCACTGGGTGTGGCCGGCCGGCAGGGCGCGGACGCCGCGGTAGAGGGTGAAGGGCTCCGGCACGCTGCCCAGCAGGTGGAAGCCGACGATGCCCGCAGGCTCCGGCTCGCGCGAGATCGCGCCGCCGGCCAGCAGCGCCTTCACCTGCGAGGCGAACCGCAGCGTCGCCCCGTCGTCGGCGACGTAGAGCGGCTTGATGCCGTAGGGGTCTCGGGCGAGGAAGACGCCGCGGCGGTCCTCGTCCCAGATGGCGAAGGCGAACATGCCGCGTAAGGTCCGCACCATCGCCGCGCCATCGAGGGCGTAGAGGTGCAGCAGCGCCTCGGTGTCGCAGGTGGTGCGGAAGACCGCGCCGCGCGCTTCGAGGTCGGCGCGCAGGGCGGGGAAGTTGTAGATCTGGCCGTTGTAGCAGACCACGTAGCGGCCATCGGCGCTGACCATCGGCTGGTTGGCGCGCGGATTTGGGTCCTGGATGGCGAGGCGCTGGTGGCCGAAGCCGCAGCGGCGGTCGCCCGACCACCACTCGCCGGTCCCGTCCGGACCGCGCGCGGCCATGGCGTCCCGCACCCGCAGCATCTCGCCCCGGTCCGGCGACGGCGCGGCCGCGCCGTAGGCGAAGACGCCGTTCACCCCGCACATGGCGCGGGACTCCCGATCACGACACCGGCTCCACGGGCAGGCCGGCGCGGTTTAGCCGGCGCAGGCGCCAGCGCCATGCGGTGTCGATGATGTCGTTCAGGTTGCTCAGCTTCGGCGTCCAGCCCAGCTCGCGCTCGGCCAGCGCGGAGACGGCCGTGCTGGCGTCGAGGTCGCCCGGCCGGCGCGGGCCGACCTTCACCTGGATGTCGCGCTCCACCCGCTTGCTGGCCGCGTCGATCACCTCGCGGATGGTGAAGCCGCGGCCGGTCCCGAGATTGTAGGCGGCGAAGCCGCCGCCCCGCCGCAGCAGCGCCTCCAGCGCCAGCACGTGGGCGTCGGCCAGGTCGCTGACGTGGACGTAGTCGCGCACGCAGGTGCCGTCGGGGGTGGCGAAGTCGTCGCCGTTGATGGTGAAGGCGGCGCTCTTGGCCGCCGCGTCGAGCAGCACCGGGATCAGGTGCGGCTCCGGATCGTGGTCCTCGCCGATCTCGCCGTCGGGATCGGCGCCGGCGGCGTTGAAGTAGCGCAGCGCGGTGGCCGCGAAGCCGTAGGCGCGCACGTACTCATGCAGCACCAGCTCGACCATGAACTTGGAGCGGCCGTAGGGATCGACGGGGACTTGCGGCGTGTCTTCGGTGATCGGGTCGGAGGTGCGCGCGCCGTAGACGGTGCAGGAGCTGGAGAAGACGATGTTGCGCACGCCCTCGGCGCGCATCGCCTCCAGCAGGCTGAGTGAGCCGGAGACGTTGTTGTGGAAGTAGGGCGCCGGGTCGGCCATCGCCTCGCCGACGTAGGCGAAGGCGGCGAAGTGGATCACCGCGGCGGGTCGGTGGCGGACGATCACTTCGGCGAGCCGCGCCCCGTCGTGCAGGTCGCCTTGCTCGAATGGGCCCCATTTCACCGCATGGGCGAAGCCGCGCGAGAGGTTGTCGTAGCTGACCGGCGTGTGGCCGGCGCGGGCCAGCGCCTTGCAGGCGTGCGAGCCGATGTAGCCGGCGCCGCCGGTGACCAGGATCGTCGCCATCAGGCCGCCTGCCGGTGGACCATGAACTGGGCCGCCTTGCCGAGCGGCTTGGCGAACAGGGCGTAGTCGACGAAGCCGGCGCCCAGCCAGCGGCGGCGCGAGTCGAGCGCTTCGAGGTTGTGGCGCAGCTGGCCGCGCCAGCCGCTGGTGCTGGCGCCGCCGACGCCCATGTCGACCAGCACCCGCGGCAGGCGGGCGGCGGCGAAGTCGTTGAGCTCCAGGGTGCGCAGCATGAAGTCGTAGTCGGCGGCGACGCGGTAGCGCAGGTCGAACCGGCCGACGGCGTCGATCACCCGGCGGCGGCAGTAGAAGGTCGGATGGGCCGGCATCCAGCCGCGGCGGAAGGCGCCCTTGCGCCACGGCGTCGCGCGCCACTGGCGCACCACCTGGTCGCGCCGCTCGCCGGCGACGAAGTCGAGGTCGCCATAGCAGACGTCGGCGCTTTCGAGCGCGCCGGCGACGGCCGCCAGCGCCCCGTCGTCGTGGAAGCGGTCGTCGGCGTTGAGGAAGCCCGCCGCCTCGCCGCCGAACGCCGCCAGGCCCTTGTTCATCGCGTCGTAGAGGCCGCGGTCGGGCTCGGAGATCAGCTTGAGGCTGTCGCGGGCCAGGCCATCGCGGGCGAAGGCGCGGACGACGTCCAGGGTGTCGTCGGTCGAGGCGCCGTCGACCACCAGCAACTGCTTGTCCGGGTGCGACTGGCGGAAGAACGACTCCAGCGCCTCGCCGATGGTGGCGCCGGCGTTCCAGCAGACGGTGATGACGGAAATCCGCATGTTCGGCTTGTTCGGCCAGGCTTCGGGCACGCTACCGCACTTCGGGTGACTGGCGCGTCACCCGGCGTAACCGATCCGGCACGAAGGCATAGCCCCCGCTATGACATCCGTCGTGACGATAAAATCACGATGGAATTCAACCCGCTCCGCTCTCTAGCAGCAGAACTTGCTGATGCAAAGTACGCGTCCCGCAATGCACAATAAATCGGTCATTGCGTCTCGCTGAGCAGGCCGCGCTGCAAGGTCAGGGCCACCTGCCCCCCGACGATCTCCAGCAGCACCCGCACCCGACCGGCCTCGTCCAGCCGCTCGATGGTCGCCAGCTGGTCGGCGAACGCGCCGGCGACGATGCGCACCCGCTGGCCGGCCTGCAGCGGCGGCCCGGCGATGACGCCCGCCGCGTCGGCCGCCTCGACCAGCGCCTCGACCACCCCCTTCGGCACCGGCGAGGGCCGCTCGGCCGCGCCGACCAGGTGGACGACACCCAGCGTGCCGTTGATGCTGCGCCAGCGCTGCCGGGCCAAGTCCAGCTCCACGAACAGATAGCCGGGAAAGTAGGCGGCGAGCGTGACGCGAATGCGACGGGCGTGGCGGACGGTCTTCGGCTGCCGCGGCAGGAAGGTGGAGAAGCCCTGCCGCTGCAGCTGCTCGGCGGCGAGCGCCTCGCGCCGGGTCAGCGCCCGCACCAGGTACCAGCGGCGGCCGGGCGGCTGCGCCCCACTTCCCTCGGCCGCGTCCGTCGCCTCAGCCGACATGGGCGCCGGCGAAATAGTCGATGGTCGGCTTCAGCCCCTCGGCCAGCGGCACCCGCGGCGACCAGCCGAGCACCTCCCTGGCGCGCGAGATGTCCGGCTGGCGCTGGCGCGGATCGTCGGTCGGCAGCGGCCGCAGCTCGATCGCCGACTTCGAGCCGGTCATCTGCAGGATCTGCTCGGCGAGCTGGCGGATGGTGAACTCGGAGGGGTTGCCGAGGTTGATCGGTCCGGTCACCTCGGCGGGGCTCTCCATCAGCCGGATCAGGCCATCGACCAGGTCGTCGACGTAGCAGAACGAGCGGGTCTGCCGGCCCTCGCCGTAGAGGGTGATCGGCTCGCCCCGCAGCGCCTGCATGATGAAGTTGGAGACCACCCGGCCGTCGGCCGGATGCATGCGCGGGCCGTAGGTGTTGAAGATGCGCGCCACCTTGATCTCCAGTCCGTGCTGGCGGTGGTAGTCGAAGAACAGCGTCTCGGCGCAGCGCTTGCCCTCGTCATAGCACGAGCGGGGGCCGATGGGATTGACGTGGCCCCAGTAGTCCTCGGTCTGCGGATGCACGTTGGGGTCGCCGTACACCTCGCTGGTGGAGGCCTGCAGGATCGGGCACTTCAGCCGCTTGGCCAGCCCCAGCATGTTGATCGCGCCGTGTACGGACGTCTTCGTCGTCGCCACCGGGTCGTGCTGGTAGTGGATCGGCGAGGCCGGACAGGCGAGGTTGTAGATCTCGTCGACCTCCAGGTAGAGCGGGAAGGTCACGTCGTGGCGGACGAACTCGAAGCGCGGGTTGTCCAGCAGATGGTAGAGGTTGCGCTTGGCGCCGGTGAAGAGGTTGTCGACGCAGACCACCTCATAGCCCTTCTCCAGCAGCCGATCGATCAGGTGCGAGCCGAGGAAGCCGGCCCCGCCGGTCACCAATACACGCCGTTGGCTGTCGTAGATGCGCCTCACAACCGCTCCAGTTCGTTGATTGCTTCGCCGGCCCGGATCGGGCGCCGCTATGCCGCGACCGCGTGGTGGTCGAGGAACCAGCGGTAGACCTCGCGCAGTCCGTCCTTCAGCGCGATCGTCGGCGCCCAGCCCATGCCCCTGAGGCGCTGGGCGCTCATCAGCTTGCGCGGCATGCCGTCCGGGATCGCCAGGTCGTTGACGATCTCGCCCTTGAAGCCGACCACCTCGCAGACCAGCTCGGTCAGCGCACGGATGGTCAGGTCCTCGCCGGAGCCGACGTTGACCTGCGGGACGCCGGAGTAGGTCTTCATCAGGAACACCAGCGCGTCGGCGCAGTCGTCCACGTGCAGGAACTCGCGCCGCGGCGTGCCGGTGCCGCCCATCACCAGGCGGGCCTCGCCGCGCGCCTTGGCCTCGTGCGCCTTGCGCAGCAGGCTCGGCAGCACGTGCGCCTCGGCCAGGTCGAAGTTGTCGCCGGGCCCATAGAGGTTGGTCGGCATGGCGGAGATGAAGTCGTCCCCATGCTGCTGGCGGTAGGCCTGGGCCAGCTTCACGGCGGCGATCTTGGCGACCGCGTACCATTCGTTGGTGGGCTCCAGCGGCCCGGTCAGCAGCGCCTCTTCGGGGATCGGCTGCGGCGCCAGGCGCGGGTAGATGCAGCTCGATCCGAGCATCATCAGCTTGGCGACGCCGAACCGGTGGGCGGCCTCGGCGACGTTGGCCGAGATGATCAGGTTCTCGTAGAGGAAGTCTGCCGGCCGGGCGCTGTTGGCGATGATGCCGCCGACGCGCGCCGCCGCCAGGAACACCACGTCCGGCCGCGCCTCGCCCATCCAGCGCTCGACGTCCGCCTGGCGCATCAGGTCGAGCTCGCGGCGCCCGGCGGTCAGCACCTCGCAGCCCTCGCGGGCCAGGCGGCGCACCAGAGCGGAGCCGACCATCCCGCGGTGTCCGGCGACCCACACGCGCCGGCCGTCCAGGGGGAAGATGGTCTCGCTCGGCATCCGACGCTGGCGCTCCCTGGCCCTGATCGCGCGGACAACTCGCACGCCGCGCGGCTCAGAGGAAGCGGCTTTCATGTCGCCGCGGACACAGGTTCGGGGCGGAAAACCACCTCCGGGCGCGCGTTTCGCGACTTCAACCCCGGCGGTGGCGTCCATTTTTGCAGCAGGCCGGGCCGACAGGGCGAAGCTGTGCCGAAAGGCTGCACATTCGCGTAACGGTGAGATTTTGACGGTTGATCGACCCCTATGTTGGGTGCTTATGGCCGCCGATCGCGGATCGCGGCGGCCAGGCTTGGCGTGACATTGGTCGGGTAGGCAGGAACTTATGCACGAAACCTGGCTGGAGCTGTCGCGCGGAGGTCTGTTGCTTGCGGGCGCTCCGTTTGTTGTGACAGCCCTGCTTATTCTTCTGCTGAAGCCTGTGGCCTCGCGGCTGGGCGTCGTCGATCATCCGCATAGCGAACGAAAGATCCACGACACGCCGACGCCGCTGGTCGGCGGCGCGGCGGTCAGCCTGGCCGCGCTGCTCTTCGCCTGGCTGCTGCTGCCGCACACGCCCGACCTGCTGGCGCTGGGCGCGGCGACCGTGCTGCTGCTGGTGGTGGGGACCATCGACGACCGCTTCGACATCGACTGGCGCATTCGCATCAGCGCCCAGGCGGCCGCGGCGCTGGTCCTGTTCCTCTGGGGCGGGGTGCGGGTGCAGTCGATCGGCAACGCCCTGGGCCTGGCCGGCCACCAGCTGGGGCTGCTGTCGCTGCCGTTCACCGTGATCGCCACGGTGGGGGTGACCAACGCCGTCAACTGGGCCGACGGGGTCGACGGACTGGCCGGCTCGCTGTGCCTGGCCGCGTTCGGCATGCTGGCGGCCGGGGCGGTCTACGCCGGCAACGCCGCGCTGGCGTCCGACCTGGTGCTGATGGCCGGCTGCGTGATGGGCTTCCTGGCCTTCAACCTGCGCACCCCCTGGCGGCCGAAGGCGACCGCCTTCCTCGGCGGCGGCGCGGAGATTCTCGGCCTGTGGATCGCCTGGGCGGCGTTCCGGCTGACGCAGACGCCCGGCCATCCGGTGACGCCGGTGCTGGCCCCGTTCCTGATCGCCCCGCCGGTGATCGACTGCCTGGTGCTGATCGTGCGGCGGCTGCGGGCCCGCAAGTCGCCGTTCTTCGCCGACCGCGACCACATGCACCACCGGCTGATCGACCTGGGCCTATCCTCCACCAGCATCGTCGTGCTGCTGGTCGGCGCCTCGCTGGCGGTGGGCTTCACCGCAGCGATGGCGCGCCGCGCCCACGTGCCGGAGCCGGTGTTCCCGCTGGTCTTCGTCGCGGCCGCAGCCGCCTACTTCCTGGCCACCCGCCGGCCGACCGCGGCGAAGCTGCGCAGCTCGGTCGCCGCCGCCAGGAGCGCCGCCCTGCGCGCGGCCGACCTCGCCCGCCCGCCCGAGCCGCTGCCGGCCCGCTCCGAGCGCGCCGACGGCTGACCGGCCGGCTCAGCCGCCGGCCGCGGCGCGCTCGAACAAGGCGTCCAGCCAGTCGTTGGCCTCGGCGTCGATCACCAGGTGGATGCGGTCGGTGTCGCCGCGGTTGTCGACGCTGTGAGGGTCGGCGAGCCGCACGTACCAGACCTCGCCGGCGTCCATCGGCGCCACCGTGCCGTTGACGCGGAACTCCACGCCCGGGTTGGTGACGATCGGAATGTGCAGGCGCACGTGGCCGTCCTCGAAGGCGAGGTCGTAGTCGCTGTGGGTCTTGATCTGCGAGCCGGCCGTCAGCCGCATCAGCCGCACGCACTGCAGCGGACAGCGGAATTCGCCCAGCAGCGCGCGGATGTAGGGCGTGCGCGCCATCAGCGGCCCGTCCGCGTAGCCTGCGGCGCCCGGCAGCGGCGCGATCATCCGCACCGGGTGGGTCTCGCCGATCGGCCCGCGCAGGGGCAGCACGCTCCAGTCGCCGGCGTAGTTCTGCGGCACGAAATGGGCGACCCAGGCCTGGTCCTGGACGCGGTCGAGGTCGGTCCGCAGCCGGCCGACGTCGGTCGCGATCGGCAGCCGCAGGCGGTCGGCGAACCGGTGCGTCCTCGCCGGCGAGACCAGCTTCTGCGTCGGATCGGTCACCCGCGTCCCTCCCGCCATGCAACCTAGCGGCCCGCACGCGGCGCCTCAACGGGCCTCGCCGGATCGCCGCAAGCCTGTATGAGGGGCGCCTGATGAGCGATCACGATCCAGCCCGCACGCCGGCGCCGGCCGCGCTCGACCGGTTCCGGGCGCTGGTGACGGCCGATCCGGCGTTGCAGGCCGACCTGGCCGCGCCGCTCGACGTCGACGCCTTCATGGAGCTGGCGGTGGCGCGCGCGGCCGAGGCAGGCCTGGCGCTCGGCCGGGACGAGATCGCCGCGGCGGCGAGGCCCGATCCGGCCGGCGTCGCCCGCTGGCTGCCGGTGCGCGAGTTCGCGCCCGACTGGCCGGGCGAGGCCTGGCTGCCGGCCCACCTCGATCCGGCGCCGGACCCCTATGTCGGCTGGACGCACGTCGGCGGCGCGCCGCTGGAGGGGCCGTTCTACGCCGAAGCGCTGCGGGCGGCGCAGGCGCGCCCGTTCAACCGCGCCTTCCCGCACCGCAACCGGCTCGCCGACTTCGTCGCCGCCGCGGCGGGGCGGGAGCGGACGCCTGACGGGCTGATCTTCCACATGTCGCGCTGCGGCTCGACGCTGGTCTCGCAGATGCTGGCGGCCTCGCCGGCGAATACCGTGGTCTCGGAGGCGCAGCCGATCGACGGGGCGGTGCAGCTGGAGGCGATGGGGTGGCCCGAGGGACCGCTGGCGGCGATGGTCTCGGCGGCCGGGTGCCGGCGCCGGCCGGGCGAGCGGCGGCTATTCCTCAAGGCCGACTGCTGGCACAGCCTCGCCTGGACGCTCTACCGGCGCGCCTTCCCGGCCACGCCGTGGGTGTTCCTCTATCGCGACCCGCTGGAGGTGCTGGCGTCGCAGGCCCGTGCGCCGGGCGTCGAGACCACCCCCGGGGCGCTGCCGTTCCAGATTCCCGGCCTCGATCCGACGGCGACGCCCGAGGACGAGTACCGCGCCGCCTTCCTGGGGCGGACCTGCGCCGCGGCCGCCGAGGCGTTCGGCCAGGGCGGCGGGCTGCTGGTCAGCTACGAGGAGCTTCCGGAGGCGGTCTGGACTCGTATATTACCCCACTTTGGGGTGACGCTGGACCCGGACGAGCGCGCGGCGATGGCGCGGGCGGCGGTGATGGACGCGAAAGCGCCGCAGCGGCGGTTCAATCCGGATGCCGAGGCCAAGCGCGCCGAGGCGACCGAGCGGCTGGCGCAGCTGGCGCAGCGGCACATGGCCGAGCCTCACCGCCGGCTGGCGGCGCTGCGCGGCCGCTGACCGTCCGTGTGCGGCGCCGACGCGCGCAGGTGACTTTTCGCGCCAGCCTTGCCAAGGTGGCTTGATCGGGAGGGTTTGAATGTCGAGCGAGGCGCCACACCATCTGGACGTGGCTATCGGCCGCCGCATCCGCGATCGACGGCGTGCGGCCGGCATCTCCCAGGGCCATCTGGCCCGCGCCATCGGCGTCACCTTCCAGCAGGTGCAGAAGTACGAGCGCGGCGCCAACCGCGTCAGCTTCTCGCGGCTGATGGACATCGTCGCGGCGCTGGGCTGCCAGCTCAGCGACCTGGCCGAGGGCCTGGGCTCCGAGCAGTCGGCGGGCGAGGTCGAGCAGGCCCGGCGGCTAATCGCCGAGGCGGGCGCCACGGAGCTGCTGCAGGCCTACGCCCAGCTTTCCAGCCCGTCGCTGCGGCAGGCGCTGATCCAGCACGCCCGGGCCCTGGCCGGCGCGGCGAAGGCCGAAGCGGAGGCCTGACAGCGCCTCGCGATGAGCGCCTTTGGGGACGTCGACGACTTCGTCAAAAGCGCCAAGGGCCTGTCGCGCATGGACGAGCTGGCGAGCCTGCTGGCCGACGCCGTGGAGACGCTGGGTTTCGACTACGTCGCCCTGATGCACCACGTCACCACGCCGGAACGGGCGCGCTGGGCGGTGCAGGTGATCGACTATCCGGATGCCTGGCGCGCCCTGATCCGCCAGCGCGGCTATCTGGCCGAGGACCCGGTGCTGACCCACTGCCAGAGCTCAGCGGCGGCCTTCCTCTGGTCGGAGCTGCCGAGCCGCTTCGCCATGAGCCGGCGCCAGCAGGAGATCCTGCAGTCGGCGATGGCCTGCGGCCTCGCCGAGGGCTTCACCGTGCCGCTGAACATCCCCGGCGAGTTCATCGGCTCCTGCTCGTTCGGGCTGGCGCCCGGCCGCGAGGCGCCGCGGCGGGCGCTGCCGGCCGCCCAGTACGTCGGCTGCTTCGCCTTCGAGGCGGCGCGCCGCATCCAGCGCACCGACGCGCTGCTCGACGCCGAGCACGGCGCCGCCGGCCACCGGCTGACGCCGCGCCAGTTCGACTGCGTGGTGCTGGTGGCGCAGGGCAAGAGCGACTGGGACATCGCCCAACTGCTCGGCCTGGCCGCCGACACGGTGCACGAGCACATCGAGGCCGCCAAGCGCCGCTACGGCGTCGCCACGCGTACCCAGCTTGTGGTGCGCACCCTGTTCGACAGCCAGATCACCTTCGCCGACATCATCCGCTGAGGCCCTCGCGATCACGGCGCGCAAGCCCCCTGACCAGGGGAATGGTCTTGCGCGGCCGCTGGGTCACGCTCGCCCGGTCGTAGAGGCGAGGACGCGGCTATGCTGCAGGTCATCTCAGGGTCCGGACGCGCCGCCGCGGCGCCGCTGCTGGCGCAGATGCACCGCGACCGCAAGACGGTGTTCGTCGACCGGCTCGGCTGGCGCGTGCCGGTGGTCGGCGATCAGGAGATCGACCAGTTCGACGGCGGGGACGCGGTCTACCTGGTCGCCACCGACGAGGCCGGCGCGCACGCCGGCTCGCTGCGCCTGCTGCCCACCGAGGGGCCGCACCTGCTGGCCGACGTCTTCCCGCACCTGTGCGAGCGCGGCGTGCCGCGCGGGCCGGACATCTGGGAGATCACCCGCCTCTTCACCACGCCGGAGCATCCCGACCCGCGCAGCGTGCGCCGCCAGCTGGTGCTGGGGATGGTGGAGTTCGCGGTGCTGCACGGCATCCACCGCTACACCTGCCTGACCCACGTGCCCTACCTGTCGTCGGTGCTGGCGGTGGGCTGGGATTGCGAGCCGCTCGGCCTGCCGCAGGACGACGGCGGGGTGCTGCTGGGCGCGGTGGTGATCGACGTGACGCCCGAGACGCTGCTGATGATGCGCGCCAGGCGCGGCGTCACCGGCTCGGTGCTGCTGCGGCCGGAGACGCTCGATGCCGCTTAGCGCCACGCTGGCGCTGGGGGCGCGGCGATCCGGAGAAAACGCCGACTGGTGGGTCCGCCGGCTGCGCCGCGACGGCTACTGCGTCATCCGCGGCGCGATCGACGTGGCGAGCGTGCAGGCGATCGCCGCCGACCTCGCCGAGCGGTTCGAGCGCACGCCCTTCTGCGAGGGGCTGTTCTACGGCGAGCGCACCAAGCGCTTCGGCGGGGTGCTGAAACGCTCGGCCGGCGCCGAGGCCTTCGTGCGCCACCCGCTGGCGCTGGCGATCGCCGAGGCGGTGCTCGGCCCCTACTGCGACCGCATCCAGCTCAACCTCACCCAGGCGCTGCAGATCCATCCCGGACAAGGCGAGCAGCCCGCCCACCGCGACGAGAGCATGTGGGGCGGGCCGAAGGGCGCGATGGAATACCTGGTCAACGTGATGTGGCCGTTCGGGCCCTACCGGGCCGAGAACGGGGCGACGGTGGTCTACCCGGGCAGCCATCACGGCGGGGCGGGCGCGGCCGAGCCAATCGCCGCGGAGATGGACGCCGGCGACGTGCTCCTCTTCCTCGGCTCGACCCTGCACGGCGGCGGCGCCAACGCAACGGCTGCGCCGCGCACCGGCATGGTGGTCAGCTACTGCCTCGGCTGGCTGAAGCCCTACGAGAACCAGTGGCTGGTCTATCCGCCGGCGGTGGCGCGCGGCTTCTCGCCGGAGCTGGCGCGGCTCGCCGGCTACCAGCAGCACCGGCCCAACCTCGGCAACTACGAGGGCCGCTGCCCCTCGGTGCTGCTGCGCGGCGAGCCGGACGACTACCTCGGCGCGGTCGAGGAGCTGCTGCCGTCGCAGGCCGCCTCGCTGAAGGCGCGGCGGGGGCGGGCCAAGCTGCCGGAGGCGGCCGCGTGAGGACGCTCGCCGATCCCACCAGCCCGACCCCCGGCGGCGACCTCGCGGAGTCGGCGATCACGCGGCTGAGCGAGGCGCTGGCCCTGCTGGACGCCATCGACCGCGGCGAGCTGCTGGCCGTGCTGCCCGCCTCCCGGGAGGCCGCCGAGCGCCACCAGTGCGCCGTCTCGCTGCTTTGCGTGCTGCGGCGCGAGCTGGAGACGCTGGTCTGCGAGCTGCAGTCCGCCAGCTACGTCGAGGCGCTGATGCAGCGGCTGCGCAAGGGCGAGGCGCGGGAGTAGGGCGCAGGGGCTCGCGCCGGATGGCTCACAGGTCCCGCGCGACCCGCAAGCCCATGTTGTCGTAGCGGTTGCCGACCGGGTCCGCGAGGCGGAAGGCCGCGCGGACGTGGTTGACCGGGCTGCCCCAGCCGCCGCCGCGAAGCCCGCGCTTCGTGCAGTCCCCGCTCAGGTTCGGCGCGCCGTCCGTGGGCGCGTTGTCGTACGTGCCCGTCCAACAATCCGACACCCAGACGTAGACGTCGCCGGTGGTGTCGTAGAGCCCGAACGGATTGGGCGCGAAGCTGCCCACGGGCGAGGTGCGCCTGTTGTCCCAGGCGCTGCCGCAGGCCTTGCAATTGGCGTGGCCCGCCCCGACGTCGGCGCCCCACCAGAAGGGCGTGCTCGTCCCGGCCCGGTCGACGTACTCGTATTCCGCCTCGGACAGCAGCCGGTAGGTGTGGCCGGTCTTGCGCGAGAGCCAGGCCAGGTAGGCGGCCGCGTCGGCATAGTCCACGCAGACGACCGGGCTGGCGGCCACCGGCGGAAAACCCGGGTCCTTCCAGCTGACGCCCGGCTTGTCGTCGCAGCGATCGCCCGTGTCGTATCGGGTCTCGCTGACGAACTTGGCGAACTGCTCGACCGTGACGTCGTACCTGCCGACCAGAAAACGGCGGCCGATCCGAACGTCGTGGCGCGGGCTTTCCTGTGCGTCCCGCCCCGCCTCGTCGCCCGGCGAGCCCATCTTGAACTGCCCGGCGGGCACGAGCACCATTTCGGGGCAGGCGTCGCGGCAATCCTTGACGACCGGAGCCTGCACGCGCGCCGCCCGGCCGTCGCCGACCACGGCGGCAAGCGCGATCGCCAGGCCGACCAGCGTCGCGCGGCGGGACCGGCCGGACATCGAGATCATCGCGCTCCCCCTCGAGCTTCGCGGCTCGTCGCCGCTGTCGGATGCCAGATAACCAGATCACGGTGAAGTGCGGTCGCGGGCCGCCCTAACCGGCCGGCCCCTCGTCCAGCCGCGCGATCCAGCCGGCGAGGTCGGGCCTGGCCGGCGGGAAGCGTTGCAGCACCAGCGGGTCGTGGCCGGGGATCACCAGCTCGGGCGCGCTGGCCAGGGCCGTCAGCCGCCGGTGGCCCTCCAGCATGGCGCCGACGTCGTGGACGATCGGGAAGGGCCGGCCCTCGTCGATGTTGGCGTAGAAGTGGGCGGCGTCGGAGGCCAGCACCAGCCAGCCGCGGCGGGTCCAGGCCCGCACCGCCTGCAGGCCCAGCGTATGGCCGCCGATGTGATGCAGCGTCAGGCCGGGCGCCAGCGCGTCGTCGCCGGCGTGGAACGCCACCCGCCCGCCGTAGACCTTGCGCACCATCTCGGTGACGTCGCCGACGTCATAGGCATGGCGGAGCGCGCCGTGGGCCATGTGGCGGCCGGTGGCGTAGGCCAGCTCGGCGTCCTGCAGGTGGTAGCGGGCGCTCGGGAAGAGGGCGTGGTTGCCGGCGTGGTCGTAGTGCAGGTGCGTGACGATCGTCGCGCACCGCCGCCGGATCTACGCCCATCGCCGCGAGGCCCTCGGCCACAGGGCGGAGCAGCTCGCGGCCGCGCGCCTTGGCCGCCCCGGCATCGAAGCCGGTGTCGACCACATAGGTCCCGGCCGGCCCGCGCAGCAGCCAGACGAAATAGTCGAGCGGCATCGGCCCGTCGTGCGCGTCGCCGCCGAGGAAGTTGGCCGCGGCGGTGCGCTGGTGCCGCGCATAGCGGATCGCGTAGACCTCGAACGGTTCGGGGCAGGGCTCGGGCTCGCTCATCGCCGGTCTCGGCCCCGCGTTGCGATTCTCTTCACCCGAGCCTGACAGGATGGCTGCGCACTGTCGCTAACGACGCTCGCAGGATGCGCGAAGCCACAGGAAAACCCTCGCTGCTGGCGCGGCTGCGCCAGCTGTTCGCCGACCGCCGCGCCTGGCATGGCGCGGCGACGACGGCGTCGGCGCGCGGCGCCAGGGCGCCCGCGCCGCTGCCCGCGTCCATCGCCGGCGCCCGCTTCAGCCTCGTCGGCCTCACCGAGCTGCGCGAGCAGCTGGGCGAGCGCTGGCCGGAGCTGTCGGCGCGGGTGCACGAGCTGGCCGAGGCGGTGATCCAGCGCCACCTGACCCGCGGCGACGTGTTCGACGCCCACGGCGACGACGGCTACGTGATCCTCTTCAACCAGCTCACCCAGCAGCAGGCCGAGTTCAAGTGCCGGGTGATCGCCAAGGAGATCGCCGGCAAGCTGCTGGGCGCCGACTGGGTCGGGCGCTCGGGCAGCACCGGCGTGGTGTTCGAGCTGCCCGAGGCGGCGCTGGGCTCGCCCTCGTTCGAGGTGGCGCTGGACGCGGCGATCGCCTGCGGCCGGCCGGTGACGTCCGAAGCGCCGGCGTCCGCGCCGCGGCCGGCCGCCCGCGCCGCGCCGGCGAGCGACGCCGACGCCCCGCGCCCGGCGCCGAGGCCCCCCAGCCATGCGATGAAGCCGATCGAGCGCGAGCGCCGCGGTGGCGGCTACACGCCGGTCTGGGACTTCGGCGTCGAGGCGCTGCTGCGCTTCCGCTACAACGCCGCGCCCGAGCCGGCCGGCGCGCCGGCGTCGGCGTCCGACGACGCCAAGGCCGACATCGCCGCCCTCACCCAGGTGATGTACGACGCCGGCCGGCTGCTGCAGACGGGCCGGCGGCTGCCGGTGATCTGCCCGCTGCGGCTGGAGACGGTGCTGCGCGAGGGCTGGCGCGGCCAGATCGCCCGCATGCTCCGCGCCGCCCCCTCGCCGCTGCGCCGGCTGGTGACCCTGGAGGTCACGGTCACCGAGGCGAACGAGGCGGACTGGATCGGCTCGCTGGAGCGGGCCTGGCAGGCCATGCCCGGCCAGCCGCCGCTCGCCTGCGTGCCGCTGAAGGCCAGCGCGGCGCCGGCCCGCGCCTCCAGCCTCGTCACCCACATCGACCTGCAACTCCCGGACGGCTTCGCCGCCTCCAAGACCGGCATCGAGCTGATGGGCGCCTTCGTGGTGAAGGCCGAGCGGGTGGGAATGACCTGCGGGGTGCTGGGCCTGCGCACCCGCGCCGCGGCCCTGGCCGCCACCGCCGCCGGCTTCCGCCAGCTCTCCGGCCCTGTCATCCACGCCGACGTCACGACGCTCGGCCAGGCCATCCACTTCGACCTGAAGACCCTCTACCGGGACCTGCTGCCGCAGACGGCCTGAGCGGGGAAGCGGCCGCGGCGGCGGGCTTGACGATCCAGAACAAAGCAAGAACATTGCCTTGTGGCCGCCTCGATTCTCCATGCCGACCTGGATGCCTTCTACGCCTCCGTCGAGCAGCTGCTGCAGCCGGGGCTGCGCGGCAAGCCGATCGCGGTCGGCGGCGGCGTCGTGCTCGCCGCCTCGTACGAGGCGCGCGCCTTCGGCGTCAGGAGCGGCATGCCGGGGCGGCGGGCGCGTGAGCTCTGCCCGGGGCTCATCTTCACCGGCGGCCACTTCAGCGAGTACCAGCGCCTGGGCGACGCGGCGATCGCCGTGCTGGCCGACTTCACGCCCGACGTCGAGCGCATCTCCATCGACGAGGCGTTCGCGGACGTCTCGGCCTCGAGGCAGCTGTTCGGCGCGCCGGCCGATATCGCCGCCCGGGTCCGGGCGCGGGTTCGCCGCGAGCTGGGGCTGCCGATCTCCATCGGCGTGGCGCGCACCAAGCATCTGGCGAAGATCGCCTCCCAGGTCGCCAAGCCGGATGGCCTGGTGGTCGTCGATCCGGCGGGGGAGCTGGCCTTCCTGCACGACCTGCCGGTCGAGCTGATGTGGGGCGTGGGTCCCGCGACCAAGGCCCGGCTGGCGGCCGCGGGCGTCACCACGATCGGCCAGCTGGCGCAAAGCTCGACCTGGGCGATGCAGCGGCTGCTCGGCCGCGCCGCCGGCCGCAAGCTGACGGCGCTCGCCTGGAACCGCGATCCGCGCGCCATCCAGACGGGGCGGCGCGCCCATTCGGCCGGGGCGCAGTCGGCCCTCGGGCGCCGGCCGGCCACCGAGGCCGTCTTCCGCCCGGTGCTCCAGCACCTGGCCGACCGCATCGCGCGGCGCCTTCGCGCCAAGGATCGCCCCTGCCGGACGGTGACCGTCCGGGTCCGCTTCGCCGACCTGCGCTCGGTCACGCGGGGGCTGACGCTGCCGGCGCCGATCAGCGCCACCGCGGCGCTGGCGGACGTGGCCATCGAGCTGGCGCGCGGGGTGCTGGCCGACAACCGTGACGAGCGGACCATCTCGCTGCTGGCGATCTGCGCGTCCAACCTCGGCCAGGACCCGTTTCTGCAGCTGGAGCTGCCGTTCCTCCTCGCCGACGACGGCCGGCGGCCGGGCACGCGCCGGGGCATCGCGCGGCTGCGGGCCGACCGGGCGGTCGACGCGATCCGCGAGCGCTTCGGCTGGGAGGCGGTGGGCTATGCGTCGGCCGCGCCCGGCGCCTCGCGGTCCGTGCCGGACGACTTCCGCAGCCTGGCCGAAAAGCAGCTGTGAAGGCGCCGGGTGCTACCCCAGCGCCGCCTTCAGCCGGTCCGGCTCGACCGGCTTGGCGAGGCAGGCGGCGGCGCCCATCTGGCGGGCGATCTCCAGGTAGAGCGAGGGGCCGACGCGGCCGCCGGCGGAGACGGCGATCACCCGCACGTCCGGCCAGCCCTTGCGGATCTCGGCGATCACCTCGACGCCGTCCTTGTCGGGCATGACGATGTCGACGATCACCGCGTCGACGGGCTGGGTGGCCAGCACCTGCCTGACCTCGCGGCTGTCGCCCAGCTCGATGGTGTCGTGGCCCATGGCCCGCAGGTCGAGGGCCAGCTTGGCGCGCACCAGCTCGTCGTCGTCCAGGATGCAGACCAGCCGGCGCATGCCTTTGTCCCCCGCGAATCGTTAAACTTGCTCAACTCTAAGTCTGCGTCATTCGGCCGCCAATTCATTACGATTTAATGATTCCCGCGGCTTATCGGAGCACTTCATGGGGGCATCGATCGTGGCTGAGCGCACCAAGACGTTGCAGGACCGCCTGAAGGAGCTGGCGGCCGTGCGCACCCGCTCGCGGCGCTGGCCGCTCTGGGCGCTGGCGGGCCTCCTGACCCTCCTGGTCGCCGCCGCCGCGGCCTGGGATGCGCAGGACGGGAAGACGCCCTGGGCGCTGCTGGCGCTGAGCGGCGTCTTCGTCGTCGGCGCCGTCGTCGTCGGCCTCGTCTTCCTGCGCTGGAAGGACGGCCTGATCCGCAACTTCGTCGCGCTCTCCGAGCGGCGGGTCGCCGAGTTCGAGGATGGCGGCGACGCCATCTTCGTGCTCAGCGACGAGGGGCTGATCGAGGCGGTCAACGGCGCCGCCGAGAAGCTGCTCGGCCGGCCGCGCGAAGGGCTGCTGAGCACCCCGATCGCCGAGATCATGGAGATCGCGCCGGAAGGCGAGGCGCCGTTCGTCAACCGCCTGGAGATGGCCAACGGGCCGTTGATGTCGGCCGCCGTGCGCGAGGTGTCGCTGCGCCGCTTCGACGGCGGCGAGACCCCGGCCGACGTCACCATCCGCTCGCTGCACATGCAGGAGGGCCGCTACATCGCCGTCTATGCCCGCGACATCTCCGACCGCAAGCGGGTGGAGCGGCTGAAGGACGAGTTCGTCTCCACCGTCAGCCACGAGCTGCGCACGCCGCTGACCTCGATCGCCGGCTCGCTGGGCCTCTTGATCGGCGGGGCCGTCGATCCGCTGCCGGAAGGGCCGGCGCGGCTGATCGGCATCGCCCACGCCAACTGCCAGCGCCTGGTGCGGCTGATCAACGACATCCTCGACGTCGAGAAGATCGAGTCCGGCAAGATGAAGTTCGAGATGGCCCCGCTGGCGCTCGGGCAGGTCGCCGAGCGTTCGATCGACGCCATCCGCGGCTACGCCGACCAGATGGGCGTGGTGGTCTCGCTGACGGCCGACGACGGCGAGCTGGCCATCCGCGGCGACCTCGACCGGCTGGTGCAGGTGGGCGCCAACCTGCTCTCCAACGCCATCAAGTTCTCCAAGACCGGCGACCGCGTCGAGGTGACCGCCGAGCGCTGGGGCCGTCTGGCGCGGATCACCGTGCAGGACCACGGCCCCGGCATCCCCGAGGAGTTCCGGGCGCGGATGTTCACCAAGTTCGCCCAGGCCGACTCGTCGGACACCCGCCAGCGCGGCGGCACCGGGCTGGGCCTGGTCATCGCCAAGGAGATCACCGAGCGGCACGGCGGGCGGCTCTGGTTCGACACCGCGCCGGGCGCCGGCACCGCCTTCCACATCGACCTGCCGCTGGCCGAGGCCGCCGAGTCCAGCGTCGAGGGCGACGGGCTGGGCCGGCTGCTGGTCTGCGAGGACGATCCGGACGCCGCGGCGCTGCTGAAGCAGACGCTGGAGCGCGACGGCTTCGCCGTCGACATCGTCGGGGCGGCGGCCGAGGCGCAGGCCGCGCTCGGCGTGCGCAACCCCTACCGCGCCCTGGTGCTCGACCTGGTGCTGCCGGACCGCAACGGCCTGGAGCTGATCCAGGCGCTGCGCCAGTTGCCGTCGACGCGCGAGCTGCCGATCATCGTCGTCTCGGCCCAGGCCGAGCTGGGCCGAGAGCAGGCCGGCGCGCTCGACGTGATCGACTGGATGGAAAAGCCGATCGACGTGGTGCGCCTGCGCCGCGCCGTGGCCGCCGCGCTGGCCCGCACCGCCACCGCCCGCCCGACCATCCTCCACGTCGACGACGACCACGACATCCTGGAGGTCACCGCCCACGCGCTGGCCGGCTGCGGCGAGGTGATCTCGGCCGAGAGCCTTGCCGCCGCCCGCGCCCGGCTGGCCGAGCGCACGCCCGACCTGGTGATCCTCGACCTCGCCCTCGGCGACGGCTCCGGCCTGTCGCTGCTGCCCGAGCTCAACGACGACAAGGGTCTGCCGATCCCGGTGCTGATCTTCTCCGCCCACGACACCGACGCCAGCGTGCTGACCCGCGTGGCCGCCGTGCTGACCAAGTCCAGGACCACCTTGCCCAACCTCGCCGAGGCGGTGCGGCGGCTCATCGAGAGCCCCGTGAAGGCGCCGGCAAAGAAGAGGATCGCGTCGTGACCCCGCTCAGCGTGCTGTACGTCGACGACGAGCCCGACATCCGCGAGATCGCTGGCATCGCGCTCGGGCTCGATCCGGGGGTGACGGTGCGGCTGGCGGCTTCCGGCGCGCAGGCGCTGGAGATGGTCGCCGCCGAGCGCCCCGACGTGATCCTGCTCGACGTGATGATGCCGACCATGGACGGCCCGGCGGTGCTGAAGGCGCTGCAGGACGCCGGCGCCAGCCCCGCGGTCCCGGTGGCGTTCATCACCGCCCGCACCCAGGCGCAGGACCGCCAGCGGCTGCTGCAGCTGGGCGCCGTGGCGGTGATCGCCAAGCCGTTCGACCCGATGACCCTGGCCAGGGAAGTGCGGGCGATCCTGGCGGCCGAGCAGGTCGCATGAACGACGCCGCTGCGGCCGGCGTCCCGGCCGACGTCGCCGCCGCCGTCGCGCGGCTGAGGGCGCGCTTCCTGGAGCGGGCCGCCGGCGAGCGCGACGACCTGCAGCGCTGGTCGGCCGACCTCGACGGCTCGCGCGGCCTCGCCCGCCCGCTCGTCCACCGCATCGCCGGCGCGGCCGGCACCTTCGGCTTCGCCCGCCTCAGCGAGGTCGCCAAGATCGCCGAGGACGCGCTGATCAGCGGCGCCCCCGGCCGCCACGCCGCGATCGCCGAGCTGATCGCCGAGCTCGACCGGGCGCTTTGCACGGCGGCCACGTAGGCTAGCCCGGGGAATGCCTCTGGAAGGCGCTGGGAAGGCCGCTGAGAGGCCTTGCGTGGGGTGGGCGCTAGGGTACTAGAGGTAACGGGGCGAAAGCCGCTGGCGGGGCTCCGAAGGGGCGTGGCGAGGGTCTCGCCTTATGAGAGTTTTTCTGCTCAACGTTAGATATCTATACCCCCTTCTCCGGTCATGGCCGGCCTTCGTGCCGGCCACCCATGAACACCGCGTCAGTCGTGGCCGTGCGGCCGCACGGCCACCCCACAGTGGGTGTTCATGGCTCGCCGGGACAAAGCCCGGCGATGACCGTCGTGGGGGGGAATGGATAAAAGGAGCGGCGAGCGCCTGAAGGCGGCGCTTCACTCGCCTTAGCTACTCCGCCGACTGCGAGGTGGAGAGCGCGCTTTCGGAGATGCCGCCCTGGACGATGGCCACGCCCAGGTAGCGCATCACGCCGTCGGTGAAGCTGATGTCGGTGAGCGGCACGCCGCGGTCGCGGCGCAGGTTGCTGGCGTCGCCGAGGGTGAGCTTCAGCGTCATGTCGGCGCGGTCGGCGCCGCGCGCCTCCGCCTGCTCGATCTCGCGGCGGAACCTGGCGGCGACGCTCTCGCGGCCGCGGGGGGCAGGCGCCTCAGGCCGCGCCATGGAAACCCTGCTCGCCGAGGACGCGGATGCGGCACGCCTGGCCGGTGTTGTGGACTTCGCGCATACGCTTGGTGGCCTCGGCCTTGGCGATTTCCTTGTCCGGGGAATGGCCGAAATACTGACCGCCGAACTCAACCGCCCAGGAGCCGTTGTGCCGGGTGACGGTGAACACCGCCCTTTCTGGCTCAATGCGCATGGGCGCCTGATAGCATGTTTGCGAGCGCCGGCCGTCTTTATTTACTTTTTCTGACGCAGGCGCCGGCGTCGCGCGAGTACGTGTCCGGCCGGACCAGCGGCGCGGGTTCGGAACGCATCGATCCGACAACGGTTAAGTTGGGACGACGAGAGGGGACGTAGACGATCGTGGCCGAGCATCAGACAGCGGCGGACGGCGGGCCGGCCGACACCGAGGCCGACGCCGCCTCGGGCATCGCCGGCCTGGACGAGATCCTGGCGGGGGGCCTGGCGCGGCACCGGCTGTACCTGCTGGAGGGCAATCCGGGCACCGGCAAGACCACCGCCGCCATCAGCTTCCTGCGGACCGGCGCGCAGCGAGGCGAGCGCAACCTCTACATCACCCTCTCGGAGACGGAAGACGAGCTGCGCGACACCGCCACCGCCCACGGCTGGGACCTGGACGGCATCGAGGTGTTCGAGCTGGTGCCGCCGGAGAGCTTGCTCGACGAGCGCCAGCAGCAGAGCCTGCTCTATTCGTCCGACCTGGAGCTGGGCGAGACCACCCGGCTGATCCTGGACGCGGTGGACCGCTGCAAGCCGCAGCGCGTGGTCATCGACAGCCTGTCGGAGATCCGGCTGCTGGCGCAGAGCTCGCTGCGCTATCGCCGCCAGATCCTGGCCCTGAAGCACTACTTCGCCAAGCAGGCGGCCACCGTGCTGCTGCTCGACGACCTGACCACCGAAAGCCTCGACAAGACCGTCCACAGCGTCGCCCACGCGGTGATCCGCCTGGAGGAGCTGGCGCCGGAGTACGGGGCCGAGCGGCGGCGACTGCGGGTGATCAAGTACCGCGCCCGCAAGTTCCGCGGCGGCTTCCACGATTTCACCATCCGCACCGGCGGGCTCGAGGTCTATCCGCGGCTGGTCTCCGCCGAGCACCGGCGGAAGTTCTCGCGGGAGAAGCTGCCCAGCGGCGTCGACGGCCTCGACGCCCTGCTGGGCGGCGGCGTGGAGCGCGGCTCCAGCACCCTGGTGCTCGGCCCGGCGGGCGCCGGCAAGTCGCTGGTGACGCTCTATTTCATCCTCTCCGCGGTCGCCCGCGGCGAGAAGGCGGCCCTATTCGCCTTCGACGAGGAGCCGGGGCTGCTGCTGGACCGCACCGCCGCCCTCGGCATCGACCTCGCCGGCCTGGTCGATCGCGGCGACGTCATGCTGCAGCAGGTCGACGCCGCCGAGCTGTCGCCTGGCGAGTTCACCGCCAAGGTGCTGGACTGCGTCGACGCGAAGGGCATCAGGACCGTCGTCATCGACAGCCTCAACGGCTACCAGGCGGCCATGCCCGAGGAGCGCTTCCTGCTGCTGCACATCCACGAGCTGCTGCAGTACCTGAACCGGCACGGCGCAACGACCTTCCTGACCGTCGCCCAGCACGGGCTGATAGGGGACATGAAGGCGCCGATAGACGTGACCTATCTGGCCGACACGGTCATCCTGCTGCGCTACTTCGAGGCGCGCGGCGAGGTGCGGCGGGCCATGTCGGTGATCAAGAAGCGCGCCGGGGCGCACGAGAAGACCATCCGCGAGTTCGAGATCGGCGCTGGCGGACTGAGCGTCGGGCCGGCGCTGGTCGGCTTCCACGGGGTGCTGCGCGGCGTGCCGAACTTCGTCGGCGAAGGCCGCGGCCTGCTGGGCGAGTCGTCGGCATGACGACCGAGGCGCCAGCCGTCTCGACCTCGGAGCGGGTCCTGATCGTCGCGCCGCTGGGGCGCGACGCCGCCGTGGCGGAGGCGATCCTGCGCGAGGCGCGCCTGTCCGTCGGCGTCTGCGCCGACCTCGGTCCGCTGCTGGACGAGCTGGCCGGCGGCGCCGGGGCGGCGATCCTCGCCGAGGAGGCGCTGCAGGGAACCGGCTATCGCGGCCTGGTGCGCTGGATCGAGCGCCAGCCGCCGTGGTCCGACCTGCCGATCGTGCTGATCGCCCATCGCGGCGGTGGGGTGGAGCGCAATCCGTCGGCGCGGCGCCTCGCCGTGGCGCTCGGCAACGTCACCTTCCTGGAGCGGCCGTTCCATCCCACGACCCTCGTCAGCGTGGTCGAGACGGCGCTGCGCGGCCGCCGGCGCCAGTACGAGGCGCGCGAGCGGATCGAGGCCATCCGCGCCGCCGAAGCCCTGCTGGAGCGGCGGGTGCGCGAGCGGACCGCCGAGCTGGAGAGCGCTAACCGCCAGCTGGCCGAGCAGATCGCCGAGCGCGAGCGGGTCGAGGGGATCCTCAACCAGACCCAGCGGCTGGAAGCGGTGGGCCAGCTGACCTCCGGCGTCGCCCACGACTTCAACAACCTGCTGATGGTGGTGCTGGGCAACATCCGCCAGATGCAGAAGACCGCCAGCGACGCGGCCACCCAGCGGCGGCTGCAGGTGATGACGCAGGCCGCCGAGCGCGGGGCGCAGCTGGTGACCCAGATGCTGGCCTTCTCGCGCCGCCAACGGCTCGACCCGCGTCCGGTCGACCTCAACGACACCGTGGGCGGCATGCGCGAGCTGCTGCAGGCGACGCTGGGCGGCGCCGTCCGGGTCGAGACGCGGCTGCAGGACGACCTCTGGCCGGCGATGATCGATCCGACCCAGATCGAGCTGGTGATCCTGAACCTGGCGATCAACGCCCGCGACGCCATGGAGCCCGGCGGGACGCTGACCATAGAGACCGCCAACGTCACCCTCGGCGCGCCCGCCCGGCCCTCGGAGCCCGCCGCCGGCGCCTATGTGATGATCGCCGTCAGCGACACCGGCTCGGGCATGACCGAGGACGTGCTGGACAAGGTGTTCGAGCCCTTCTTCACCACCAAGGAGGTGGGCAAGGGCTCTGGCCTCGGGCTCAGCCAGGTGTTCGGCCTTGCCAAGCAGTCGGGCGGCGGCGTGCGGATCGACTCGACGCCCGGCGAAGGCGCGTCGGTCAAGGTCTACCTGCCCCGCGCGGCCACCGCGCCGGCGCCGGCCGTCCGGAGCGAAGCGGGCATGGGGGCGCGGGCGGAGGAGGAGCGGCGCGTGCTGCTGGTCGACGACGACGCGGCGGTCCGCGAGGTCACGGCCAACGTGCTGCGCGACCTCGGCTACGGCGTGGTCGAGGCCGGCAGCGGCGGCGCGGCGCTGGAGCTGCTCGACGCGGCGCCGGTCGACCTCGTGGTGCTGGACTTCGCCATGCCCGGCATGAACGGGGTGGAAGTGGCCCGCGAGGCCCACGCCCGCCGCCCCGGCCTGCCGATCCTGTTCCTCACCGGCTACGCCGACTTCGGCGAGCTGGCCGAGCACGGCTGCGGGGTGCTGCGCAAGCCGTTCGTCGAGCGGGACCTCGCCAACAAGCTGCGGGCGCTCTCGCAGGGCTGCTGACAGGCCGGCTGGCTGGCGGCGACCGATCAGGCCAGGGCCAGCGGCGGGCGCCCCTTCGCCAGCAACGCGGTGACGGCCCGGCGCAGCCCGGCTTCCGAGACCGGCTTGGAGAGCACCGCGCAGTGGTCGAACGGCGGGTCGAGGTTGGTTTCCTGGTAGCCGGTCAGGAACAGGAACGGGATGCCCTGCCGCTGCAGCGCCTCGGCGACCGGGAAGCTCTTCGAGCGGCCGAGCGAGACGTCCAGCAGCGCGGCGTCGGGCGGCGAGCGGTCGATCAGGTCCACCGCCGGGGCGACGGCCGGGGCGGGGCCCAGCACCCGGCAGCCCATGTCCTCCAGCATCGCTTCCAGCACGTTGGCGATCAGCCACTCGTCCTCGACGACGAGCACCCGCGGCCGCAGGTCGGAGTCATTCATCGTCCCGGTCCCTCAAGGGAAAGCTGATGCGGGCGACGACGCCCGCCGGCGCGAAGTCGACGGACGCCGCGCCGTGCAGGCCGTAGGCGGCCTGCTCCCTGACCAGCTTCAGCCCGAAGCCGGTCGTTGTCGGCGCCGTCACCGCCGGGCCGTCCTGCTCGCTCCAGGTCAGCTCCAGCTGCGCGCCCGCCTCGCCGTCGATCTCGGCCCAGGTCATCGCCGCCGAGCCGCGCTGGCCGGCCAGGGCGCCGTACTTGCCGGCGTTGGTCGCCAGCTCGTGCACGATCATGCCGAGCGCCAGCGCCTGCTCGGGCCGCAGGCGTATCTCCGGCCCCTGCAGCCGGATCCGGTCCAGGCCGAAGATGCCCAGGTGCAGCCGCAGCAGCTCGCCGAGCGGCGTCTCGGTCCAGTTCTCGCGGGAAAGCAGCTCGTAGGAGCGCGACATGCCGAGGATCCGCTCCACCAGCCGATCCTTGAAGTCGCGGGCGTCGCTGCTGGTGCGGTAGGTCTGCTCGGCGACGCCGACGACCACCATCAGCATGTTCTTCACCCGATGGTTCAGCTCGGCGATCAGCACCTTCTGCTGCGCCTCGGCCTTGGTCAGCGAGGTGACGTCGATGAAGGTCAGCACCACGCCGTCGACGCGGGCGCTGCTGTCGCGATAGGGGACGATGCGCAGCAGGTAGTGGGCCGCGGGCGGTCCGGCGGCGATGGTCCGCTCCACCGATGCGCCGCTCGCCAGCACCGATCGCACGTCGTCCAGCAGATCGGGCAGGGCGACGCGGCTGGCCAGGTCGGTCAGCGGACGGCCGCGGTCGGTGGGCAGGATGTTGAACAGCTTCAGCACCGCCGGCGTGAAGCTGCGGATGACCAGATTGCGATCGAGGAACACCGTCGCGACGCGGGTGCTCTCGAAAAGG
This sequence comes from Caulobacteraceae bacterium, assembly GCA_036490095.1. GTDB lineage: Bacteria > Pseudomonadota > Alphaproteobacteria > Caulobacterales > Caulobacteraceae > Acaudatibacter. The sequence goes on along the minus strand of DASXEN010000026.1, from coordinate 73 downwards.
TTGGTCAGGTCGCTGTTGGCGAGGTCGAGCAGCTCGACCTTGCCGGTCAGCTCGCCGTTGACGGTGTGCAACT